>JAUPLT010000277.1 GCA_030836785.1 Actinomycetota bacterium | reverse complement strand
GACGGGGCCGCGCGCAGTCGCCGCGCGGTCATCGGTGAGGACGGACATCGTTAGCGATCGTAGGCTCTAACCGTGTCTCCCCCCGATTCGCTGCCCGAAGCGCTTCACCCGCATCGGGGCCGGTTGCTGCTGGGTGCGACACCGTTGGGCCAGCCCGGCGACGCATCCCGGCGGCTGATCGACGCGCTGGCCACCGCCGATGTGGTGGCGGCCGAGGACACCCGCCGGGTGCGCACCATGGCCCGCTCGCTGGAGGTGGCGATCGGTGGACGGGTGGTCAGCCTGTTCGACCAGAACGAGGGGGCCCGGGTCCCGGCACTGGTGGCCGAGATCGCGGCGGGCGCCACCGTGCTGGTGGTCAGCGATGCCGGCATGCCGCTGATCAGCGACCCCGGCTACCGACTGGTGGCGGCCTGCGCGAAGGCCGGCCTGACGGTGTCGTGTCTGCCCGGACCGTCGGCGGTGACGACGGCGCTGGCGGTCTCCGGACTGCCCGCCGACCGGTTCTGCTTCGAGGGGTTCGCTCCCCGCAAGCAAGCCGCCCGGCGGTCCTGGCTGGCCGCCCTGGCGAACGAACCGCGCACCACGGTGTTCTTCGAATCACCTCGGCGGCTGCCGGAATGCCTGCGCGACGCCGTCGGGCAACTGGGCGACGACCGCCGGGCGGTGGTGTGCCGGGAACTGACGAAGGTGCATGAGGAGATCCGCCGCGGCACCCTCGCCGAACTGGCCGACTGGGCCGCCGACGGCGTGCTCGGCGAGATCACCGTCGTCCTTTCCGGCGCGACGCCCATGGCCGACCCGGCGGACCTGGTGGCCGAGGTCACCGCGCTGGTGGCCGGCGGGATGCGGGTGAAGGACGCCTGCGCGGCGGTGGTCGACGCCCACCCGGGGGCGCCGTCGCGCCGGGAACTTTACGACGCGGTGCTGCGGGCCCGCGACACCTGAGCGGGCCCCACGATCGGCGCGGCCTTGTCCAGGCATTCCTGCCACTCGGCATCGGCATCGGAATCCGCGGTGATCCCGCCACCCACCCCGAGCACCGCACCGCCGCGCGCGTCGAACTCCACGGTGCGGATCGCCACGTTCAGTTCGGTGCCGGCAAGCGGGGAGGCCATCCCCACGGTGCCGCAGTAGACCCCGCGCCGGAACGGCTCCCACTGCGAAAGAAGTTGGCGGGCGCGGGTTTTCGGGGTCCCGGTGACCGATGCCGGCGGGAAGGTGGCGGCCAGCAGATCCGCCATCGGGACACTGAGAGGCACCCGCGCCGAGACGGTCGACACCAGATGCCACACCCCCGGCGCGCGGCGCACGGACAGCAGCTCGGGGACGGTCACCGATCCGATCTCCGCGACATGGCCGAGGTCGTTGCGCACCAGATCGACGATCATGATGTTCTCGGCGACGTCCTTGGCCGACGAGCGCAACCGATCCGGCTGCGCGTGCAACGGCAGCGTCCCCTTGATCGGGCTGGAAACCACGTGTTCACCTGTCCTGCGCAGGAACAACTCCGGGGACAGCGAGGCGACGGCCCCCCACCGGCCGGCGAGGTAGGCGGCCCGCGCCGGGGCGGTTCGGGCTACCGCGTCGGCGAAGAACTCCAGCGTTGAACCGGTCAGCGTGCCGGTGAACTGGGTGCACACACAGGCCTGATAGATCTCCCCGGCGCGGATGGCGGCCAGGCACTCCAGCACCCCGGCCCGGTGCCGTTCGGCGTCGGGGGCCTGCCAGACGATCCGCCAGTCAGCCGGACTGGGTTGTGCCGTCAGCGCCGCCGCCGCCACCCAGTCCGGCAGGGGCCGCCCGGACAGGCTCTCGAACCACCAGCAGCCGTCGACGTCGAGGCGCAGCACGCAGTCGGTCCAGCCACCGGCGGCGGGCGGGATGCGCGGTGGTGCGCCGTCGGCGCCGGGGTCGGGGTAGGACAGGTAGCCGATCCAGCCGCCACCCACCGCACCGCCACCGGGTCCGGTCGGGCCGTCGAACCCGGATCTGATTTCGAACACTGTCGTCGGGTCGACCGGCCGGACGTCCACACTCGGGGCGATCACTGCCGCGGAGCCGAGCCATTCGCCGATGAGGGCGGCCGGCGGCGGCAGGCCGAGTCGCCTGGCGGCCTGGCCTAGGGCGCGCAGCACGTCGACGGCGGTACCCAGGTCCCCTAACCGCTCGACGTGCATCGCCCTAGCCTGACGGCTCTGCCGAGCAGACGCAAAGTCGCGCGGACGACGTCAACAACGTGCGATTTTGTGTCTGCTCGCGGAAGGGGAATGGGCCGTCAGCGGCTGATCTCCCTGGGCACAGTCACCGATACCAGCTTGTCCGGGTTGCGCATCGCATAGAAGTTGGTGATCCGGCCGTCGGCGACGTCGATCGTGATGACGCCGTCCGGGCGGTCGCCCTCGTGGACGACGAGGGCCGGCGCACCGTTGTACACCGCCAGGCTGATCCGGTGCTCGGGTCCCATCCGCTGCATCAGCCCGAGGATGAACCGGGCGACCTTCTCCGCGCCGACGACCGGCCGCCGGGCCGCGCTGACCTTGCCGTTGCTGTCGGACGTGAACGCCACATCAGGGGCCAGCACAGCCATCAGCGCCGCGACGTCCCCGCTGGCGGCCGCGGTTAGGAACTCGGTGGTGATCTGCTCCGACCGATCGGGGGCGACGGGCTCGAACCGCCTTCGCCGGGACTGCACGTGCGCTCGGGCGCGGTGCGCGATCTGCCGCACCGCCGCGGTGGATTTCCCGACCGCCGTGGCGATCTCGGCATGGTCGAAACCGAACACCTCCCGCAGCACGAACACCGCCCGCTCGTCCGGGGTCAGCGTCTCGAGCACCACCAGCATGGCCATCGACACCGACTCGGCGAGCACCACATCGGCCAGGGCGTCGTGGGCGTGCCGGCCGTCGAGCAGCAGCGGTTCGGGCAGCCAGGGGCCGACGTAGTCCTCCCGGCGGCGGGCCTCGGCGCGCAGCGCGTTCAGCGCCTGCCGAGTGACCAACTGGGCCAGGTACGACTTGGTGTCGCGGACCTCGGCCAGGTCGACCTGGGCCCAGCGCAGGTAGCTGTCCTGCAG
>JAUPLT010000276.1 GCA_030836785.1 Actinomycetota bacterium | reverse complement strand
TGCCCGCTCAGGCGGCCCCGCCGCCGGGTCCTCAGGCTGAGCAGGCGGCCCCGCCGCCGGGTCCTCAGGCTGAGCAGGCGGCCCCGCCGCCGGGTCCTCAGGCTGAGCAGGCGGCCCCGCCGCCGGGTCCTCAGGCTGAGCAGGGGGGGCCGCAGTGATGACCCGCCGCGCTGTCCGCGCCGCCGCGGCGGTGTGTATCGCTGTGAGCGCCAGCGGTTGTGCCTTCGACGGGCTCAACTCGCTGGCGCTGCCCGGCGCGGTCGGCCGCGGCGCGGACGCGACCAAGTACCACGTCGAGATCGCCAATGTCAGTACCCTGGAATCAAATTCGCCGGTGATGATCGACGACGTCGTCGTGGGCAGCGTGGGAACCATGCGAGTGCGGGACTGGCACGCCGATGTCGAGATCTCGGTCAAACCCGGGGTGGTGGTGCCGGCTAACGCGGTCGCCTCCGTCGGGCAGACCAGTCTGCTGGGCTCGATGCACCTGGCGCTCGACCCGCCGCCCGGCGAGGCTCCCCGCGGCCGACTGGCGCCCGGCGCCACCCTCGGTTTGAACAAGAGTTCCACCTACCCGTCCACCGAGCAGACGCTGTCGGCGTTATCGGTGGTCATCAACGGCGGCGGGGTAGGCCAGATCGGCGATATCGTCACCGAACTCAACAAGGCTCTGAACGGCCGCGAACCTCAGATCAAGGACCTGCTCACCCGGCTCAACGATTTCGTCGGAGTGCTGGCCACCCAGCGCGACAGCATCAACGCGACGGTGGCGTCCCTGAACCGGCTGGCGGGTACCTTCGCCGGTCAGCGTGAGGTTCTGACCAAGGCGCTCAACCGGATTCCGCCGGCCCTGGACGTTCTGGTGGCCGAACGGCCGCGGCTGACGATGGCGCTGCAGAAGCTCGGCGATTTCAGCGCGCTGGCCACCGGACTGATCAACGACACCCAGGCAGATCTGGTCCGCAACCTGCGCAACCTGGAACCCACACTGCGGGCGCTGGCCGATGTCGGCCCGCAACTGAACCAGGCGATCGCCTACTTCACCGCGCTTCCGTACGGGCAGGCCACCATCGACCGGGCGATCCGCGGCGACTACCTGAACCAGTACATCATCTTCGACTTCACCGTTCCGCGCCTCAAGAAGACCCTGTTCCTGGGCACCCGGTGGGGGCAGGAGGGCGCGAAACTGGTTCCCGCGCCCGGTGATCCGTGGTACGCCACCTATACCTACGATCCGCTCAACGCGCCGTTCAGCACCCCGCCGGCCAGCGTGGTGCCGGGAAGCGGCACACCCGACCCGGCGGCAACGCCTTCGCCGGAGTCGGTGCTTGCCCCGCTTGATTCGGGAGGCAACTGATGCTCACCCGCTTCGTCCGCAACCAGTTGATCATCTTCGCCATCGCCTCGATCGTCGGCGTCTCGGCGATGGTGCTGGGGTACATGCAACTGCCCACCCTGCTCGGCGTCGGCCGGATGGAGGTGAAGATGGAACTGCCGAGAACCGGTGGGCTGTACCGGTTCTCGAACGTCACGTACCGGGGGGTGCAGATCGGCAAGGTCACCGAGGTGCGGCCCAACCGGACCGGGGTGGTGGCGACGCTGTCGCTCGACACCAAGCCCAAGATCCCGGCTGATCTGGTGGCCCGGGTACTCAGTGTGTCGGCGGTCGGTGAGCAGTACGTCGACTTGCTACCGCGCACGGACAGTGGCCCGTACCTGGCCGACGGATCGGTGATCGCCGAGAAGGACACCACCGTCCCACAGCAGGTCGGCCCGATGCTCGATCAGGTCAACGCACTGCTGGACACCATTCCCAAGGATCGACTGAGGGACCTGCTCGACGAGATGTTCACCGGGCTCAACGGGTCCGCCGACGACCTCGCCACGCTGCTGGACTCCGCCGGGACGGTGTCCGGCGACTTCGACAAGGTCGCCGACCGGGCCCGCGCGCTGATCGACGACGGCCGCCCACTGCTGGAGGGGCAGGCGGTATCGGCCGACGCGCTGCGCACCTGGGCGCGCAGCCTGGCCGGGGTGACCGGACAACTCAACGCCAACGACCCGCAACTGCGCGGCGTGCTGCGCAACACCCCGGGGGCGTTCGAGGAGGTATCCCGGCTGCTCAACGACGTCAAGCCGACGCTTCCCGTACTGCTGGCGAACCTGACCACGGTGGGCCAGATCGCGGTCACCTACAACGCCTCACTGGAGCAGCTGCTGGTGCTGCTGCCGCCCTACGTCGGTTCCGTTCAGGCCGTCGGTCTGCCGCGCAACAACCCGACCGGGTTCACCCAGGGTGACTTCACCCTCACCCTCAACGACCCACCGGCGTGCACCGTGGGCTTCCTGCCCCCGTCGTCGTGGCGTTCGCCGTCGGATCTGACCGATATCGACACCCCGGACGGGCTGTACTGCAAGCTGCCGCAGGACTCGCCGATCGCGGTCCGCGGCGCCCGCAACTACCCGTGCATGGGCCAGCCGGGCAAACGGGCGCCCACCGTCGAGATATGCGAGAGCGGTCAGGACTACTCGCCGTTGGCGATGCGCCAGCATGCGCTCGGCCCCTACCCGATCGACCCCAACCTGCTGGCCCAGGGCATCCCGCCGGATGACCGGGTGACCCTGAACGATCACATCTTCGGTCCGCTGGAGGGCACCCCGATGCCACCCGGACCGGCTCCCGCGGCGGCGCCGCCCCCCGATGGCACGACCGTGGTGGCACCCAGCAGTTTCGGCGCCGCGGGGGAGGGCCCGTCGGTGGCGATCGCCACCTATGACCCGAAGTCGGGGCAGTTCGCCACACCGGACGGTGGGGTGTACCGACAGACCGACTTGGCCGCTGCCGGTGGTCCGCGGTCCTGGCAGGACCTGATGCCGACCAACTGAACCTGGCCGTTCGGCCCGGCTCAGCCCACTTTGACCAGCTTGAACGGCATGGCGATGAACAACGGCAGGCTGCGGCCGCAGGCGCCGCCCGGGCCGGTGGTGGAGTCTTCCCCGACCAGGGTGTTCGAGGTGGGATCGGTGTTGTCCCCACCGGGGGTCATCGCCTTGAAGCGGAACACCTGGAACCCGTCGGCGGATGTCCCGTCCGGGCAGGGCATCCACCGGGGAACGATGTGTTTGACGTACCACTCACCGCCGGTCTGATAGATCGGCGCGGTCCAGCCCTGGTCGCTGGTGACAGTCCCGGTGCATTCGGTGGGGTAACTGCACTGCGATGAGATGGTCCAGATGGCCCGGACACTGACCTCGTCGTGGAAGACGTCGTTCGTGCGGGCCCACTCGCCGTTCGAGGTGGCGGTGTAGGTGCCGTTGAGCGCCCACTTGCCTGCGGCCTGCGCCGGCGGTGCAGCCAGAGTGGCGGCGGTCAGAAACGTCCCGGCAAGCAGGGCACTCAGCGCACTGCGCATCCGACCATTATCGCCGCCGGCCGACGCCCGGCGCAGCAGGATGGCCGAACAGGCGGCGCTCAGCCCCACTCGTGGTTCATCGCGCGGGAGTCGGCGACGTCGGTCGACTCGGGACGCCGTAATGGCGGGTTGCTGACGGCGATCAGCACCATTGCGGCGATCCCGGTCACCGCACCCAGGGCGAAGATCGCGGTGAAACTGCTCTCCGGCGGGTACCCGGTGGCCGAGGTTCGGGTCAGCAGGAACGCGATCAGGGCTGCGGCCGTCGACCCGCCCACGGTGCGGGCGATGGCGTTGATCGAGGTCGCGACGGCGGTTTCGCCCGGTTCGACCTCACCGACCACCAGCGCGGGCAGCGCTCCGTAGGCGAGGGTGATGTAGATGTTGACCAGGATGCCCGCGACGGCGGCAGGCCAACCCGCCTGTTCGAGCAGGGCCAGCGTCACGAAGCCCACGACGCCGATGGCGCCTCCGCTCACCAGCACCCGCCGAGCGCCGAAACGGGTGATGATGCGGCCGCTGACCAGCGCGGTGAGAAAGCCAACCAAGGCGCCGGGGAACAGGAACACCACGCTGGTGTAGAGCACCGACGCGCCCATCCCGTAGCCGGCGGCGACCGGGGCCTGGACGTAGTCGGTGAGGCCGAGGAACACGCAGTACAAACCCATGCCGACCAGGACGGTGGCGATGTTGGTGAGCAGGATCGGTCGCCGGGTGAGCATTCCGATGGAGACCAGCGGTTGGGCGCAGCGCCGCTCCCACCACCACCACAACCCGAGGAGCGCGATACCGCCGGCCGCGCAGCCGAGGGTCTGCGGGGAGGTCCACTCCCAGCTGCTGCCCTGGGTGATCGCCAGCAGGATCGCCGTCAGTCCGCCGGCCAGGCCGAGCGCCCCGGCCCAGTCGATCGAACCGGTCCCGGTGCGCGGCCGGTTCGGCACGACTGCCGCGACGGCGACGATCACCACCACGGAGAAGGCGGTGGTGAACCAGAACACCCGGTGGTAATCGGCATCCCCGCGCATCAACAGCCCGGTGACCACCAGCCCCATCCCACCGCCGAAGCCGAGCACCCCGGAGATGATCGCCATCGCGCCCATCAACCGGGACGCCGGCAGTTCCTCGCGCAGGATCGATATCCCGATCGGGTACAACGCGAACGACGCCCCCTGCAGCACCCGGGCGATGATCAACAGCGGCAGGGATGCCGTGGTGGCGGCGAGCACCGACCCGGCGAGGACCACCACCAGCACCGCCAGCAGCACCCGCTTCTTGGTGTGCAGATCGGCGATGCGGCCGATCAGGGGTGTGGTGGCGGCAGCGGCCAGCAGGTTCGCCGTCACCGCCCAACTGACGTCCACCGGTGCAGCCTGCAACTGGATCGAGATCACCCCGAGGATGGGCACCACGGCGGTCTGCAGCACGGCCACCGTCAGGGCGACGACACTGAGGGTGGCGATGAGCAGTCCGGGCGGTGGAGATCCGCGACGGCCGACGGAGGCGGCGCCGACCGCCTCGACACCCGACATCGCGCTTTCCTCCGTCCGCTGGCCCGCCGTTGATTATGTCGGCTAAGAATCTGTGCGAGGATGCCGGGGTGTTCAGGGCGCCAACCCACTTCTTCGCGCCGCGCGACGGCGTGTTCCACCCGACGGAATCCGCGCTCAGTCGCTGGGGTGCCGACATGCTCAACGGCCCGGCGGTGGTGGGTCTGGCTGCCCGCTGTCTGGAGAACGAGTTCGCCGCGGCAGGTTTCCACCCGGCGCGGTTCACCGCCGACCTGTTCAAGGCGGCCCGACGGGTACCGACGTCGGTGGAGACGCGGCAGGTCCGTGACGGTCGCCGCGTCCGCACCGCGGAGTGCGACGTCATTCAGGCCGGCGCCATCGTGGCGCGGGCGACGATGGTGCAGTACCGACGGTCGGGTCCGCCGCCGGGTGCGGAATGGACGGCCGAGCAGTCGTTCGTCGCGCCGGCAGGGGTGACCGGTTCGGTGTACCTGATCGGCAGCGAGGACGCCGGGTGGAGCGAGGCGGGGGGCGCACACCAGAACGTCTCCCGTAAGCGCGTATATCACCGCACCGCCGAAGTCGTCGACGGCGAACCGGCCAGCCCCTTCGTACGGGCCGTCATCGCTGCCGAGGCGACCAGTTTGGTCACCAACCTCGGAACCGAGGGCATCGGCTACATCAACGGTGACCTCACCACGGCGCTGTCCCGGCTACCGGTGGGCGATTATGTTGGGGTGCAGGCAGATTCGCATTGGACCTCGGACGGAATCTCAGTCGGCTCGGCAACGCTGTTCGACGATCTGGGACCGTTCGGGATCGGGATGGTGACCGCGGTGGCCAACCCCGCCGCCCAGATCGACTTCGGGGCCGCGCCGTGAACGGTCGGGACCAGGTGCTGATCAGTGCAGGTGAGCTCATGCGGCGCCTCGACGCGGGGGAGCGGCCGGTCATCCTCGACGTGCGGTGGCGGCTGGACCAACCCGACGGCCGTCCCGCTTACCTGGCCGGACACCTGCCCGGAGCGGTGTACGTATCGCTGGACGACGATCTCAGCGATCACTCGGTGACCGGCCGGGGACGGCACCCACTGCCGTCGGGCCCGGCGCTGCAGCGCGCGGCGCGGCGGTGGGGGGTCACAGCGAACAGTCCGGTGGTCGTCTACGACGACTGGAACCGCGCGGGTTCGGCGCGGGCCCGGTGGGTGCTGACCGCCGCGGGCCTTCCCGACGTGCGGATACTCGACGGCGGACTATCGGCATGGGCAGCCGCCGGGGGCACCGTGGACACCGGTGCGGTCACCCCGGTCGAGGGTGACGTCGTGCTGTCCCACCCCGACCTCTATACCGGGGCGCGGGCCACACTCACCGCCGAGCAGATCGCCGCCGGTGCGACGGGGCCGCTGATCGACGCCCGCGCGCCGGAACGCTTCTCCGGCGCGGTCGAGCCGATCGACCCGGTGGCGGGTCACATCCCCGGGGCGGTCAACCTACCCAGCGGTTCGGTGCTCGACGACGCCGGCCGGTTCCGCCCCGCGCCGGAGATCGGCGCACTGGTGGCCGCCGGCGATGGACTGCTGGGGGTGTACTGCGGATCGGGGGTGACGGCGGCCGTCGTGATCGCGGCGCTGGAGACCGCCGGAATCGACGCGGCGCTGTTTCCGGGGTCCTGGTCGCAGTGGAGTTCTGACCCGCTCAGTCCCGTCGAACGAGGCTGAACGTTGGGGCGTCAGTCCCGCACCCACACCGAGATGTAGCCCAGCGGGATCCCGGTCCGCGCCGCGATGCACTCGCGTGCAGCCAGTTCCACCCCGGCCCGGGCAGACGCCTCGGTGGTCGCATCGATCTCGGGAATCCGGATCTCCCAGCGGGTGGTGTCCTGGTGGGTCTCGATCTCGAAGCACTGGCCGGCCATCGGACGGATAACCCGCCGCGCGCGGGCGGTGCGGTGCGGGCGAGCCGACAGGGCGCGCGTCCGGGATCTGGTGTGCATGAGTCCGCTCTGTTGAACCGATTCGGGCCACGGTGGCAAATACCGGCGTAGAAAATACCGCCGTCCTGGTCGGGTGCAAAATCCCGAGCTGATGTGTGCCGGTTCGGTCGCCGCCGCGGGGCTAAGCTCCGGTCGGTGCATCAGGCGTCGGCCGGCAGAGAGTGGGCAGTGAATGGCGAAGACGGCAGCGGCCCAAACGGTGCGGATCGGCGGGCTGGCGGTGGCGCTGGGCATCGGGGTGGCGGTGGCAACCGGATTGGCGGCAGAAGCGTCCGCGGAGCCCTCGGACGCTGGGCGGTCTTCGGGGCCATCGTCGCGGGCTGAGTCCGGTCACGGCGATGACGCGCGCACTCCGCCCGGGGTGAATCGCGGTCCTCGGTCATCGGCCGCGTCCGGCCGGGCGTCAGCGGCCGTCGCCAAGCCCGCCGCGTCGGTGGCGGATTCCTCGCCGGGCCCTCTCGTACGGCCCGCGTCGAGGCGGGTTGCTCACGTGCCCGCCGGTGTGCGTGCGTCGGTCGCCGTGCCGGTACCGGTGGCCGCAGAGCCCCCGACACCCCAGATTGGCACGGGGACAAGCCCGGTTCCGGCGGCGTCGATCAATCCGGTGTCGGGATTCTTCGACGCGCTGAAGAACCTGTTCTGCGATCCCCGTGGCAAGCGGATCACCTTCCTCAAGGGCACCCATTTCGCGATTCCGCCCAGCTTCGGTTATTTCGTCCGAGAGGTTTCCGGGAGCGGCACTTTCACGCCGGACTCTGTCTACGACCTCGGCGACGTCGACCAGTACGACTGGAACAAGTTCACCGGGATCGCGTTCACCCCGCTCGAACCCGACCGCGACTCGGTGATGGTCGGCTGGCGTTACAACTTGACCAGTCAGGAGTTCGAGATCGCGCCGTTCTACAACGTGAACAAGGCCAGAATCCTGCCGACGCCGTCGGACGTCATCTCGATCCCCGCCGATCAGACCTTCGACTACCTCGTGGACTACACCGGTGTGACGCTGACCTACGGCGACACCACGGTGTTCAAGGCGTTCCCGGAGGGCCTGGACCCCAACGTGTGGACCGCCTCGCGTGTCAGCGGTTGGTTCGGCGGGAACGAGGTCGCACCCCGAACGCTGTCGTACTACCTCAAGATCGACTGACCTCGGTGTCCGTCGCGGAGATGGTCGTCATCGTGCTGGCGGCCGTCGGGGCCGGCGCGATCAACTCGCTGGTCGGTTCCGGCACGCTGATCACATTCCCCACCCTGGTCGCGCTCGGCTTCCCACCCGTCACCGCGACCATGTCGAACGCGATCGGCCTGGTGGCCGGCGGGGTGTCCGGCACGTGGGGTTACCGAGCGGAACTGAAGGGACAGTGGCACCGGCTGCGGTGGCAGATACCGGCATCGGTGGGTGGTGCCGCCATCGGTGCCTTCCTGCTGCTGCATCTGCCGGAGAAGGTGTTCACCCGGATCGTTCCCGTCCTTCTCGTGCTGGCGTTGTGTCTGGTGATTGCCGGACCGCGAATCCAGGCGTTCGCCCGTGCCAGATCGCTGGCGGCGGGGCGGGCCGCCGATCACGTGTCACCCGGACGGATGGCCGCGCTGGTGCTGGGCACGTTCGCGGTCGGGATCTACGGCGGCTACTTCACCGCGGCGCAGGGGATTCTGCTGATCGGCGTGATGGGGGTACTGCTGCCCGAAGACGTCCAGCGGATGAACGCGGCGAAGAACCTGCTGTCGCTGTTGGTCAATGTCGTGGCGGCGGTCGCCTACACGCTGGTGGCGTTCGACCGTGTCAGCTGGGCGGCGGCCGGCCTCATTGCGGTCGGGTCGCTGATCGGAGGCTGGCTCGGGGCGCGCTGCGGCCGGCGGCTGTCGCCCGGTGCGCTGCGGGCGGTGATCGTCGTGGTCGGGTTGATCGGGCTTTACCGCCTGCTAGGCGTCTGATCGTGCGGGAGTGCCCTGGGTAGGGACAGGTGCCGGGCTGCGGTAGGCTTCACAACTGCTGCGCGCTTCGGCGGGCGGCGGCGGGCTGTGGCGCAGCTTGGTAGCGCACTTGACTGGGGGTCAAGTGGTCGCAGGTTCAAATCCTGTCAGCCCGACAACGAAAAACCCGCTCTGGCCAGTGTCGGAGCGGGTTTTCTGTTTCGGTGGTTTCGTTTGATTTTGAGCCAATGGGCCAGCAGTGTCCCAAGGGAGTTCTAGCGGGCCAGACCTATCCGAAGAGGGCGGCGCCGGCAGCGCGCAGGTCGTCCCGCTGGGCGTCGGAGTAGATCGACAGCGAGACTGCCGGATCGTGGCCGTGCCACGCTGCCACGACGTGCACCGGCAAACCGCCGGCCAGCATCAGGCTGACGCTGGTGTTGCGTAGTCCCTTGAGGTGGATGCGGCGTAGACCGGCGCGCTGGCGGAGGCGTTGGAATTCGTCTGAGTACCACTCGTGGCGGATCGGGGAGCCGTCCTCGCGTACCGCGACCAGACCGTCGTCCGACCACGGAATGCCGAAGGCTTTGGCTTCGTCTTGCTGGCGCGTCTTGAGGTCTTCCAGCGCGCTCGCCAGCTCGGCGGGCAGCGGTAGTTCCCGAAGGCTACGGCGGGACTTTGGCATTCCCTCGATGGTCTCTTTGCCGACCGCGACGCGGCTGCGGCGGATCGACAACGTGTCGCCTTCAAGTGCAGACCACCGGATACCGAGGACCTCGGAGCGGCGAAGCCCGTAGCAGCTCAGGAGCCAGCAGGCGAATAATCTGTCGTTGCGTATCGAGACGCGGAACTTCTGGACCTCGGCGGGAGTCCAGGATTTCGAGGTCTCGGGCTTGTCCTCAATGAGTTCATCGGCCGGGCGCTCTACGAGCGCGACAACGTTTCGCGGGAGTGCGCCCTGGTCGACGAAAGACTGAACGACCATTCCGAAGGTGGTCAGTGTCGAGCGGACAGTTACGGGTTTGACCCCGCGCACAGACGACCCCTCTGGCTTCGCTGTATTGATGGCGTAGACGCCTCGGCGAAGCCGGGTGACGCGACTGGCTCGGAGCAGACCTGCCAAGCAGGTGTGGACGTCCTCACCGGGGTAGGCAGCCGCGAGGCTTGCTGCGGAGATGCCCTCGGGGTGTTTCGCGATCTGTTCCGTGACGCGTCCCGCCAGACTGCCCGGGCGGGATCGCTTTCGTGAGCTGCGGCCCTGTGTGAGCATCCAGTCAACCAGCGCATCGCCGTCGGCTTTGGTGAGCTGCTGCAGCTTCTTGTTGCCCAGGAATCGGCGTACTGCGGCGAGGTCGTGGGTGTAGCCCTGGAGGGTCACGCTACGGACCCCGCGGCGTCCAGCCAGCCATTCGTCGCACGCTCCAGCGACAGTAATGACTGATCTCTTTGTATATTGACCTGCGGCGACTTCCGTTGTGATGCGACGGTATTCGCGCTTCGCCTCAGCCAAAGTTCGGTAGGTAAACCGGCGGCGATCCCGACTGCCGTCAGGCTTGCTGCCGACGTCTGCACGAAACTCGTAGGTGACCAAGCCGTTCTTCGAAGATCTCTTGGTGATCGGCTCTGCGCGGCGCGTGCGCTTGACCGGCTGTGCTTCGCCATCGACGTGGCCGGCGGTTTCGGGGCTCACCGCGAATCCTCCTGCCGTTGGAGTCTGCCAGACCGTTGGACGCGGGAGACGTCACGTCTCGTCGGCCGCGGAGGCAACACGAGGCGAGCTTCCGCTGCGGGTAAGCACAGGGCTTTGGACTGGGTCATGCTGCGACGAGCTCGCGAAGTTCTGAAGTGACGATATAGATGCGGCCGCCGAGGCGCCGGGACGGCAGTTCTCCTGTGGCCGCGAGACGGTACGCCGACGCGCGGCTGATACCCAGTAGCTCGGCCGCCTGGGGAACAGGGAGAAGTAGCGGGAGTGCATCAAAACTTTTGCTATTCACTGTGATTCACCTCCTCGCTATCCATCCGACAGTGATGCTCGCGACCCGTCCCGTTTGACGGGTCGCGTCGGCTTTGTGCCGATGGATTGGAGAGTATGGGAATCCCGGACGAACCGTCCACCACGATCGCCCACTTAGCTCGAAAGATCCTTAAAAGCAGTCAAATTCGCCATCTGTCCGCATCGAGCGCGGACAGGTGGGGACAGTGCGCAGCTTGGTTTACGTCCATGGGCAGATGCACCGAGTGACGGCCGAAGGCGGTCGGGCCACGTCGACGCTGCTTGACGTCGGACTGTCGTGTGCGCAGGCGGGCCGGCGCTATACCTCTGCTAAAGAGGCTGCGCGGAATCACCGCTGTCAGCGGTGCGCAGGCCTTCTCCGGATTCGTTATGGGAGTCGAGGAGCCGACTGGCCGGTACGCCGAGCGCATCAGCGATGTCGAACAGCCGCTCATAGAGCAATCCTCGTCGACCATGTTCGACGGCGAGCAGCACATTGCGAGTGACGCCCGACTGCAGGGCAAGCGCCTCCTGCGTCAGCCCGCAGGAAATGCGCAGCCTACGGATATTATCGCCCACAGTACGACGGTGCGCCGCCCATGCCGAGACCCGCTCAGGATCATTCTGGCTGGGTCGCGTAGGCACGTTACCCAGTAACGGGTGCTCAAGGTTCGAGCACTGCCCTACTAGTAGTACATTGCCGAAGTGTGACCGAGAGCAACGACAGGCCAGATGATGACTCGGCGTCGCCGCTGGGACTTCAGATCCTCGAAGAGCTGCGCATACATCTGCTTCAGTGCCAGCTGGTGCTGATTTCACTGGCCGATGAGGTCGATCTGAACTTCGAAGAGTGCATTGCTGGCCTGACCGCAGTCCGCGATCTAGTTGGGCATGCGTCGGGCGCTGCGAGCCTACTGTCGCAGAACGCCGCGCTCGATTCCTCGTGGTCCATAGGTCCGTCGAGGCCGAAGGCCATTTACGCCCGGCACACTGCTGCCGTCAACGCGGGTGCGTCGCGTCTGACTCCGACTTCGAGTCTGATCGACACAGTGGAGGCTCGGCTTGAGCGGCTCCCGCATTCCGACCTGTCGCAGAATTACTCTGGGTCTCGGCCGGTCTGCACCGGCTATGTGGCAAAAACTGGCAAGCGCTGCACCAACACTGCCATCTATCTTGGTGCGGGA
>JAUPLT010000275.1 GCA_030836785.1 Actinomycetota bacterium | reverse complement strand
TTCGAACACATCTACCGCCACCACCGCCGGTACCGGATCACCGAGGGCGCCGAGGAGATTCAAATGCGCCGGGTTGCGCAGCGGATGTTCGGGTTCGGCCGAACGTGACCGATCGGCTGGTCCCCCGGCTCACTGACGTCCTCCGCCCGCAACTCGGCGAGGACGTGGTGGTGGAGAACCTGCGCCTGCTCACCGGTGGTGCCAGCCGGACCACCTGTGCGTTCGATGCGGTGAATCGCGGGCAGCGCCGACCGCTGATCCTGCGCACCGCCGCACTTGCCGAGCACTACGCGGGCATGGAACTCGAGGCGGCCGCGCAGGCGGCCGCCGCCCAGGCCGGCGCGCCGGTGCCGCAGGTCCTGGTGGCCTCGGATTCCCCTGCCGCGCTGGGTGATCCGTTCCTGATCTGCGACGAGATCGCCGGCGAAACGATCGTGCGCCGGATTCAGCGCCGGCTCGACGACGAGGGACGGTCCCGGCTGCTGGCCCAGTGCGCCCAGGCACTCGCCGCCGTCCACGCCGCCCGCGCCGACGCACCCGGGCTCGTCGAGCAGGATCAGCTCACCGAGTACCGCCGGCGTCTCGACGAGATGGACGACACCACCGCGACATTCGAGTGGGCCTTCCGCTGGCTCGCCGATCACCGCCCCGCCCCATCGGCACCCAGGATGGTGCACGGCGACTTCCGGATGGGCAACCTGATCATCGACGGCTCCACCCTGGCCGCGGTGCTGGACTGGGAACTGGTGCACATCGGCGAGATATACGAGGACCTGGCCTGGTTCTGCATTCGCGCCTGGCGGTTCGGCGCTCCCGTCGAGTTGTCGGCCGGCGGACTGGGCACCATCGAGGACTTCGTCAGCGCCTACGAGCAGGCCGGCGGCGGGCCAGTGGACCGAACGGTGCTGCACTGGTGGCTGGTGCTGGCCACCCTGCGCTGGGGGGTGATCTGCCGGGTTCAAGCCGAACGCCACCTCTCCGGGCAGACCCCGTCGGTGGAACTCGCCGCGGTCGGACGGCGGGTGTGCGAAACCGAATGGGACATCCTCGACCTGCTGGAGGGGCGATCGTGAGCGGACACCACGGCAGACCCACCGCCGCCGAGTTGATCGACGCCGTCGCAGGCTTCCTCGAAGGCGAGGTCCGCGCCAACACCACCGGCGCGGTCAACTTCCACGCACTGGTCGCCGCGAACGCACTGCGCATCGTCGAGCGCGAACTGCGCGACGACCGGGATCCCCCCACCTATCTGGGCTACCTGAACGAGGATTCGCTGGCCGCCGCGATCCGTGCCGGCGAACTCGACGGCCGTGACGCGGAGGTGCTCGCCGGCTTGCGTGCCGTGGTCGGCCACCGGCTCGCGATTGCGCATCCGGGTTACGACGCAGCCACGCCTTCTCCTGAGCCGACGCCGTAGGCGCACACGCGGCTCAGGTGGACCCCTTCAGACCCCCGGGACCGCTACCTCGCGGCCCAGGGGTCTTACGGTAGGCGGCATGACTGCACGCCCGTCGCCACCTCGGCCTGGCCGGCCGCGCGCGACTGACGGACGCCGGCGATGACCCTGCGCGGCCTGCTGGCCGATCCGAGTGTCGTCGGAGCATGGACAGTGGCGCCGGAACGTTCCTCGGTCCGGTTCACCAATCGGACGCTATGGGGTCTGGTGAAGGTCACCGGACATTTCGCCGCCATCGCGGGCAACGGACGCATCGCAGCCGACGGTTCGGTGTCTGGCCGGTTGGTCATCGCCGCCGCCTCGCTGCGTACCGGGATCCGACGGCGCGACGAGCACCTGCGCTCGCCGGACTTCTTCGACACCAACCGATTCCCGGACATCGTCGTCGACGTCAGCGCGGCGACGGCGATCGGCGACCACAGCGCATCGCTCGTCGCCAGCCTGAACGTACGGGGCGTCACGCGGCCGCTGGCACTGGCGGCCACCGTGACCCGGCTCGGCAATGACACTGTCCACATCGTCTGCCACACCGACATCGACCGCACCGCCTGGGGCGTCAGCGGAAACATGGCCGGGATGATGCCCAGCAGTACCGCACTGGTCGCCGACACGATCTTCGTCAAGGTCTGAACCACGCCGCCCGGCGGTCAGCCAACGTCTAGCATCAGACAGCGTGGCCGACCCGCTGCGCATCCTGGTGTACAGCAGCAATGCGCGCACCCGCGAGCAGGTGCGACTGGCGTTGGGCGAACGTATCCATCCCGAACTGCCCGAGTTGACCTACACCGAGGTGGCCACCGGACCGATGGTGATCCAGTTGCTCGACGCCGGCGGGTTCGATGTGGTGATCCTCGACGGCGAATCCACGCCGGTCGGCGGCCTGGGCATCGCCAAACAACTCAAGGACGAGATCACCGACTGCCCGCCGGTACTCGTGCTCACCGGCCGGGCGGACGACGCCTGGCTGGCTTCCTGGTCGCGGGCCGAGGCCGCCGTCCCACACCCGATCGATCCGATCCGCCTCGGCGAGGCCGTTCTCACACTGCTGGCCGTCACGCCTTAGTGGGCGAAGTCGACCCGGAACCGCTCCGGACGACCCGGGACTCGCTAGGCTGTTGCGCGGATCACACGCGAACTCGAGCGAGGGGTGGGATACCGGCATGAGCCTCTACACGCCGATCCTGGCGCTCGGCGCCATCGCCGCGGGGTTCGCCATCATCTCGGTGGTGGTCGCCCTGGTGGTGGGTCCCCGCCGGTACAACCGCGCCAAGCTCGCAGCCTACGAGTGCGGTATCGAGCCGGTCGCCGGCGAGGCTGTCGGACAGCGCTTTCCGATTAAGTATTACCTCACCGCCATGCTGTTCATCATCTTCGACATCGAGATCGTGTTCCTCTATCCGTGGGCGGTGGCTTTCGACCAACTCGGACTCTTCGCCCTGGTCGAGATGGCCATCTTCATGGCAACCGTGTTCGTCGCGTACACCTATGTCTGGCGTCGGGGCGGCCTGGAATGGGACTAGCGGGGGGCGGTGACGGGTGGGACTAGAGGAAGCACTGCCCGCGGGGATTCTGCTGTCCACCGTGGAGAAGGTCGCCGGATTCGTCCGCAAGGGCTCGCTGTGGCCGGCGACGTTCGGACTGGCCTGCTGCGCCATCGAGATGATGTCCACGGCATCACCGCGCCACGACATCGCCCGGTTCGGAATGGAGCGGTTCTCGGCAACCCCGCGGCAGGCCGATCTGATGATCGTCGCCGGGCGGGTAAGCCAGAAGATGGCCCCGGTACTCCGGCAGGTCTACGACCAGATGGCCGAACCCAAGTGGGTCCTCGCGATGGGCGTGTGCGCCTCAAGCGGCGGCATGTTCAACA
>JAUPLT010000274.1 GCA_030836785.1 Actinomycetota bacterium | reverse complement strand
CGTTTCAACACCTGCGGGAGTTGATCCCCACCCAACGGATTTCCCGTGGCTACGGCAAGCCCCGACCGTTTCCCCTGCATCCGGCTCCGCTGAACCCCAGCGACGTGGAGGTGCAGCGACTGGAAGGCATTGGGACGCTGGCCGATGTCCTGGCCGACACCTGGACCGACGCCGTGGTGATCCTGCATAACGGCCGGATCGTTCTGGAGGGCTACGGCAACGGGATGGCTCCCGACACCCCGCACCTGCTGATGTCGGTGACCAAGTCGGTGGTCGGCTGCATTGCCGGCATCCTCACCGAGCGTGGCGACCTCAACCCCGAACTGCCGGTTGAGTCCTACGTGCCCGAGGTGGCCGAGACGGGGTACGGCGATGCGAGGGTTCGTGATCTGCTCGACATGCGTACCGGGGTGGCGTTCAGCGAGGAGTACACAAACCCCGACGCCGAGGTTCGGGTGATGGAGCGCTACATGGGCTGGCGACCCGGACTGAGCCCCGGCGAGAACGGCGGTATGTACGCGTACCTGGCCACCCTGGCATCCATCGGCCCGCACGGCGGCCAGTTTGTCTACCGCTCGGCTGACACCGACATGCTCGGCTGGGTCTGCGAGCGTGCCGCCGGCACCCGGATGGCCGATCTGGTGTCGACCTTGATCTGGCATCCCATCGGTGCCGAATTCAATGCGGAGATCACTTGCGACGGTGTCGGTTCGGCGATTCACGACGGCGGCATGTCGGCGACGGCGCGGGATATGGCCCGATTCGGCCAGATGCTGTTGGAGGACGGCTTCGTCGACGGCATCCCGGTGGTGCCCAGTCGGTGGCTGAGCGCCGCCCGGGCGCTGGATCCTGACATCCGCGGGGCGTTCGCATCCTCGGACTCCGAACCGGTGTTGACCGGCGGGTGGTACCGCAGCCAGTTCTGGTTCGTTCCCGGCGCGGTCGGGGATCTGCAACTCTGTCTGGGAATCCACGGCCAGATGGTTCTGGTCGACCGCGCCACCCGTACGGTGTCGGTGAAGATGTCGACGTGGCCGACGGCGCAATCGGCGGCCTACCTCATCGACACGATCCGGGCCTTCGCGGCCACCGGCCGGCACCTGTCAGGACTTAACGGCCGCGCCAACGATCGGATGGTGGGAACCGGACCGATCGGTGTGGTGGAGGGACGCCAGCGCGGGCACGGCTGAGCCGGCCCGCGTTCGTCCTTACTTCACGAAGCTGATCGGCACCACGGTCGGAGCCTGCGGTAGCGGCTCGCTGATGAACATCGAACGGATGCCGTTGATGTAGCTGCGGCAGCGCGTGGTGAGGCCTTCGTCGGTCTGCATGCGGCCCTTGGTGACCAGGATTCCGAGGTCGGCCCCCTTGAACCGGTAGTCGCCCGGTCCGTAGACACGCATGAAGAATGCTTCGTCCTCGTGGGTGACATCGTGCCAGTCGTTGGTGACCCCCACGAAGTTCAGCGTCCCGTCCTCAGCCAGTCGGTACCGACCGGTGGCCGGCGCGGCCAGGATCCGCTCGACGGAGTCGTTGGGCTCCTTCATGATCAACTGCGCCCAGACATCGACGGCGGCCAGTTCCCGCCACCGCTCGTTGAGTTCGTCGACGTCGAGGTTGTAGTCGACCCCCATGAACTCCAGCAGGTGGAACAGGAACAGCGGGATGTCGGAGTAGGCGCCCGCGGTGACGTTCGTCATCGACGACGCACCGGAGATGCGAGGGTTCAACTCACCGAGGTACACCTCGTCGGAGTCCAGGTCGACGAGGACGTCCACCTCGAAGAACCCGCGGTAGCCCTCGTCGCGAAGCCGGTCGCCGAGACGCCGCACATGCCCGATCGCGGTGGCTCGGTGGGCTTCCGACAACGCCTCCGGGAACAGGTCGTTACCGCACCAGCCGCCGCGGTAGGGCGTCAGTTCGGGATAGCCGGTCAGGTCGGTCATGAACGGGCCGACGACGGTGCCGTGTCGGGTGTTGACGGCTTCGACCGCCACCGCCCGGTTGTTGATCCGCTTCATGATCTTGAGTTCTTCGCCGACGATGTCCTCGCTGCACCGATCCCAGTCGGCCTCCGACACGATGAAGAACGTCGTCTTGCCAGAGTCGCCGTAGGGGGTCTGCACCACGAGATCGGTGCCGAGGCCGTGCCTTTCGGCGAGCTCGATCAGTGTCTCGTAGCTGTCCGCCCGGCCCAGGACATTGGGCACCGAGGGCGCACCGGCCTGCTCGCCGAGTTTGGTGGTGACGATCTTGGAATCCAGGTGCCGGCGCAACTCGTCCTTCGGCAGGATCAGGTTGTAGTCCAGTTCCTCGCAGATCTGCTCGGTCTCCTCGTCGAAGAAGACCATCGCGACCATCGGTCGCAGTCCCGTTGCCGCGCAGCGGGATTCGATGAAGCTCTGCACCTCTGGGTCGCGCAGCAGGTAGTTGACGATCTCCTCGCTGCTCTGGAACTCGACATAGGGACGATTGGAGGGGCAGAACACCCGTGGGTGCGCCCCGTCCCAGGAGTCGTGGTAGACGATGTACTCGAAGCCGCGCACCCACCGGTCGATGCCGAGCAGGTTGAACGCCGTCGGGCTGATGAAGAAGATCGGTTGCTCGTTGGTTCGAAAGAACGTGCGCATCTCGGAGATGCCGTTGAGTCCCCGGGAACCGAACACCTTGGAAAACAAACCCTGCCGTTCGTTCATATCCACCTCTTCCTCGCCGCGAATTGTGGCATGCCCAGGACAAACGCGCTGGGAAACGGTGTACTGGAAGCCCACAAGAAGGAGAGTCGATGACGCCGCACCCCCTGGATCCGTTGTCCGCCGAAGAGTTCCGCCGGGTCGCGGCGATCTTGCGCCGCGATGCGGGCGTGACTGAGAGATTTCGTTTCACCTCAATCGAACTCAAGGAGCCCGCGAAGGCCGACGTCAAGGCCTGGGCTCCGGGGGACCCGATCCACAGGGCGGCGCTGGCGGTCCTACTCGACCGCGGCGAGAACAAGACCTACGAGGCGACCGTCGACCTCGACGGCGACGCGGTGGTGTCCTTCGAGCACATTCCCGGTGTGCAACCGAACTTCACCCTGGACGAGTTCCACGAGGTCGACGTGGCGATGCGCAAGCATCCCGACGTCATCGCCGCCCTGGCCGAGCGGGGCTTCACCGATATCGACCTCATCCTGATCGACACCTGGACCTATGCCAAAGCGCTCATGCCGCCGAAGTATCGGGACCGCAGGCTGGGCTGGTGCGACCTGTGGGCCCGGGCGACACCGGAGGGCAATCCCTACGGCCATCCGGTCTCCGGACTGAAGTTGGTCGTCGATATGAACACCCTGGAACTGCTCGAGATCGAGCGGGACCACGACCACGGCCACCCCGAGGTCGACTGCGAGTATGTGCCCTCGGTGCGCGGCATCGAACCGCGCACGGACCTCAAGGCCTTGCACATCACCCAGCCCGACGGGCCGTCGTTCAGCATGGACGGAAACGAGCTGAAGTGGCAGGACTGGACCGTGCGGCTGGGCTTCAACTACCGGGAGGGGCCCGTCCTCTACCAGTTGGCCTTCGACGACAACGGCACTAAACGGGAAGTCGCCTATCGTCTCTCGCTGGCCGAGATGGTGGTGCCCTATCGGGACCCGAGCTTCGACCACTACCGGCGCACCGCCTACGACATCGGCGAGTGGGGGCTGGGGTACATGACCACCTCGCTGGAACTCGGCTGCGACTGTCTCGGTGAGATCGTCTACGTCGACGCCACGCTGCCGGATTCCAAGGGCGAGCCCTACACGGTGCGCAACGCGATCTGTCTGCACGAGGAAGACAACGCGGTGATGTGGAAGCACGTCGACCACCAGACCGGTGCCGAGGTTCGACGCCAGCGGCGGATGGTGATCTCCTGCCACGCCACCGTGGCCAATTACGAGTACCTGGTCTACTGGCGGCTCTACCAGGACGGCAACATCGAATGCGAGATCCGCGCCACCGGGATCATGGTCACCACCCCGTTCCCGGAGGGCGAGCAGGGACCGCCGTACGGAACGGTGGTCGACGTCAATACCTATGCCCCGTTCCACCAGCACTTCCTGGTGGCCCGATTGGACCTCGACGTCGACGGCGACGGCAACACCGTGATGGAGGTCGACTCGATGGGGCTGCCGGTGTCGCCGGACAATCCGCACGGACTGGCGGTGGTCAACAAGTCCACCCCGATCGTCTCCGAAGCTGAATCGGCCCGCGACTTCGACTGGTCGACCCAGCGGTCGTGGAAGGTGGTGAACCCCAACAAGACCAACGCGTTCGGCACCCCGGTGTCCTACAAGCTGGTTCCCGGTGCCTGCTTCCCGTCGATGATGGATCCGGCCACGACCCAGTACCTGCGGGCCCCGGTGATCGGTCACACCCTGTGGGTCACCAAGAACAGCCCCGATGAGCGCTGGCCGGCCGGTCCCTACCCGACCCAGTCGGAGACCGATGCAGGGATGACCGAGTGGATCAAAGATGATGCGTCACTGGTGGATACCGACGTGGTGCTCTGGTACGTCTTCGGCATCCACCACATCACCCGGGTGGAGGAGTGGCCGATCATGTCGGTCGACGTGGTGTCGTTCTGGCTGAAGCCCTCCGGATTCTTCGACCGCAACCCGTCCCTGAACGCGCCGCCCACCGTCAAAGCCCAAGGCGGCGCCTGCCACAACTGAGTAGACGGCAGCCGGCACCCCCGGACCTCGGATCGTCAGTCGACGATGAGGACGGGGGTGTCGTGCTTCAGCGTCTCGCCGCGGAAGAAGGCCGGTTGCACGGAACGCCAGATCATCATCAGCACCAGGCCGAGCAGAATCAGACCCAGTCCCAGGATCAGCACCAGTCCGACCCCGAAAATGCTGGCGCCGCTGCCGTAGTCCGGTGAGGCGCTGTCGCGCAGGGTGACGATCAGCACCCCGAACAGACCGATTCCGCCGAGCAGGGGGAACAGCAGCTTGAAGACGACGCTGTTGAGGTTGACGAACAGTTCGCGGCGGAAGAACCAGATGCAGCCGAACGCGGTCAGGCCGTAGTAGAAGCAGATCATGATGCCCAGCGAATAGATCGTGTCGGTCAGCGCGTTCTCGCTGAGGAAGATCATCACCGCGTAGAAACCGCCGGCGAACACCCCGGCCACCACCGTCGCGTACGACGGCGTCAGGTAGCGCGGGTGAATCGCGCCGAACCGCGGCGGCAGGGCCTTGTAGGTGGCCATTCCGAGCATGGTCCGTGAGGCCGGCAGGAAGGTGGTGATCAGGCTCGCGATGCTGGAGGCCAGTACCCCCAGGAACAGCAGGATGTGCCAGGGATTGCCCAGCACCGGCTCGGCCAGCGCACCGAACACATTGTGGGCGATCTTCTCGTTGCCCAGGCCGACGCCCTCGGTTCCGGTTCCGGCGTAGAGCACCGCCGCAGTCGACACGATGAGGTAGGTCAGCAGGATGGACAGCACCGTCAGCAGGGCGGCCCGGCCGGGCGTCTTGTCCGAACCCTTCGATTCCTCGTTGACGGTCAGGCAGGTGTCCCAGCCCCAGAACGCGAAGATCGACCCGGACAGCCCTGCGATGAAGGCCGACAGCGTCAACCCGGCCGGGCTGAACCAGTCCCAGCTGAATTCGACACCGGAGGGTGCGGTGCGGGACTTCGCGATCGCCACCACCGCGAACACCAGCAGGATCGCCAGTTGGAACCCGACCAGGATGAACTGCACCTTCTCGGTGGTGGTGATACCGCGGTAGGCCACCCAGGTGGCGATCGCCAGGAACGTCAGGCAGGTCGCGACGTTGATGGCCTTGTTCTCCCACAGGCCGCCCAGGGTCTCGTTGTTGAAGAGGTCGCCGAGCAACTGGTAGAAGAACTCCACCGCCACCCCGGCCAGGTTGGACAAAACGATGGCGGTGGCCAGGATTGCCGCCCACCCGCCGATCCAGCCGACATAGGGCCCGAACGCCTTGGAAGTCCAGGTGAACGAGGTACCGCAGTCGGGCATGACCTTGTTCAACTCGCGGTAGGCGTAGGCGGCGAAGAACATCGGCAGGAACCCCGCCAGGATCACCACCGCGGTCTTGCTGCCCGCCTGGGTGACCAGAATGCCGATCGTGGCCGACAGCGTGTAGGCCGGGGCGACGCAGGAGATGCCCAGCACCACGCTGCCGAACACGCCCAGCGAGTTCTTGGAGAGGCCCTTTTCCTGCAGGTCCGCCTCGGCCGCATGGTGGACTTCATGTGTCTCTGCCATACCGCCCCCGCCGGGTTCGTGAATCAATGTGATGTTGCGGAGTACCGTACCGCTGACACGGCCTCACGGCGCGGTGTTTGCTTTGTGGAGAAACTTCATGGGACGGCCGGACGGACGACCCCAGCAGACGAAGGGCATCGCCATGACTGAGGACAACGACTCTCTGGACTTCGACCCTGAGGGCCTCGACACCGAGAACCTCGACACAGCCGAGACCGGCGTCGTCGTCGGCGCCGATGGTTCCGATCACGGTGTCGCCGCACTGCGCTGGGCGGCCGACACCGCGGTCGCGTACGGACTGCCGCTGACCGTCCTGCATGCGCGCCCCGATGCCGAATCCGAGCCGACACTGATTCTCGAGCCCACCGGAGTGCTGGGGGACGCGGTTGCCGAGGCTCAGTCACGTCACCCGGACCTGCCGGTCCGTGCACTGCAGATGCCCGACGCGCCGGTCCAGTCACTGCTGGCCGCCGGGCAGAACGCCGACGTCCTGGTGGTGGGATCCCGGGGCGTCGAGGGGTTCCGGGGGCTGCTGCTGGGCTCGACGGCCATGCATGTCGCGCCGTATGCCCAGTGCCCGGTGGTGGTGGTGCACTCCGACCTTGATGGCGGAAGCAGATTCGCGGATTTTGAGGGTGAGTCCGGCAACCCGGGCCAGGTCATCCTGGGCTACGACGGCTCGGCGGCCTCCAACCGGGCGGCGGCGTTCGCCTTTCGGCACGCCGAAGCCATCGGTTGCGGTGTCGTGGCGGTCACCGTCGAGCCCGGACGCGGGGAACCGGAGACCGAGCCCATCGACCCGGAGAACGCCACCCCCGGATCGGACACCAGTGCGTTCCACTCGCCGGTGATCGTCACCGCGGCATCGTTTCCGATGGTGCCGGTGACCTTCATCGCCGGCAGCGGGCGTCCCGCCGAGGTGCTGCTGTCGCAGGCGGTCGGCGCCGAACTGCTGGTGGTCGGCAGCCGCGGGTCCGGCGGGTTCTCCGGTCTGATCATGGGCTCGGTCACCCAGAAGGTGCTCGCCCACGCCGACTGCCCGGTCGCGGTGCTGCACCCCGGCATTCCGGCCGCGACCGCCGCCGGAATGGCCTGACCCGCGCGTCAGTTCAGCCGCACCGATTCGATGACGATCGGGGTCCGTGGCGGGCCGTCGTCCTCGCCCCCACGCACCCCGACTGACACCAGGTCATCGACCGCGGCCATCCCGGTGGGGTCGATGCTGCCGAATACGGTGTAGGTCGGCGGCAGTACCGAATCCTGGTAGACGATGAAGAATTGGCTGCCGTTGCTGTCCGGGCCGGAGTTGGCCATCGCCAGCGTCCCGCGCGGATAGGTGACCGGGGACTTGAGCGCGGGGTCGAAGGGCCGGTACTGGTTGGTCGGGTATTCGTTGGCGAACCGGTAGCCGGGACCGCCGGATCCGGTGCCGGTCGGATCGCCGCACTGCAGCACCGACGTCATCGCGGAATCGGTCAACCGGTGACAGCTGGTGGTGTCGAAGAACCCCTGCTGGGCGAGGCTGACGAAGCTGTTCACGGTGCACGGCGCCTGGGCGTTGTCGAGTCGTAGGCCGACGACCACATCTTCGGTGGTCCCGTCGTTGAACTTCACCGTCGCCTCGACCCCCGCCGGATCGGTGGGCACCCGCCCCGGGCGGGGCGGCCGGACCGGTTTGTCGGCCCGGGTCGACGTCGACGGGTAGCGGCAGTTGGCACCCAGCCCGGCGGGCGGGTTGAACGGCGGCAGCGGGGCGCCGATGGTGCCGGGCGGAACTCCCATGCCGCGGTACTCCGGCGACTCGCGCACCACCTTCGCCGCCCAGGAGAACAGCACCACGGCGGCCACCAGCATCAGCACCGTTGCCACCGTCAGCACATATCCGATCACCAGGCCGGCCACGGCCATCCCGCGCCCATCTTCGCCGGAACGCTTGATCTGCGACAGCGACAGATGACCGAACAGGATGGCCAGCGGGGCGAACAGGAAAGCGCAGACCAGGGACGCGATCGCCATGCCGTTGGTACGGCGCGGCGGGTACGGGTACGGGTACGGGTACGGGTACTGCGCCGGCAACGGTGGCCAGGCA
>JAUPLT010000273.1 GCA_030836785.1 Actinomycetota bacterium | reverse complement strand
GCCGACCGATACCGACAACGACGGTATGCCGGACTCCTGGGAAATGAGCAAGGGGCTCAATCCGGCCGTGGCCGGCGCCAACGCACGGACGCTGTCGACTGCGGGTTACACCGACCTTGAGGTCTCTCTGCACGAGCTGTCGGCCAGTCGGATCACCGGCTGGACCTGAACCCGCGACCTCGCGGTTGCTACGCGCGTGGTGACCGGACCAAACCGAGGGTGGTGAGCATCGCACCGGCACCGCCCAGCGCTACCCACCCCCAGGGCTGAAACCAGGGGTCCTTCGGGAAGGCCGCTGTCCGTGATGGGACCGCCACGAATCCCTGGACGGTGGAATCTCTGGTATCGCAGGAGATATCGACCGAAAGATCCTTTTCGCCGGCGTTGCGCCAGCCGGCAACCGCAACGGCTTCCCGGTCCCCGGCCAGCCGTCCGGTGACCGAGAAATCGAGGAGCACCGGTTGATCGAGCGGGACGGACCCGGTGCCGGAGCGGGCAGTGCAGGTTCCGGTGGTCGTGCCGGCGATACCGCGCAGGTCGGTGCCCACCAGGAGCGCCACCAGCGTCTGCTCAGACGGCACTGACACGGTGACCGAGGCCCCCAGCGGTGTCACCCCGGCCCCCGGCCACACCGGAGTCAGGTCCTCGATGGTGTCGGGCTGGCCCGCCCAGGATGCCCCCAGCAGGGTGGCGAGCCAGCCTGCCAGCGACACCACCAGCAGGCCCAGCCCGGCCGGCACCAACCGCCCGGCGCTTCGTCGTCCAGCGTCGCCACGCATCCGGTCAGCGTAGGCGGGGCCGGCCTGTCGACCCTCAGAAGCCGAACAGATGGCTGCCGAGTTGATTTCCGGATGCCAGCGACAGGTCCCGGCTGTTGTCCAGGTCGCGGCTGTAGTCGAGATCGGCCCGATAGTCGAGATCGGTACCCACCAGAGTGGTGTCATAGCCGCCGTCGAAGAGTACGTGGCTCGACGAGTCGGAGTTGTCCGAGATCGTGGTCGAGGTGACCTCGGTCGTGGTCGTCGTCGTGGTGGCCGCACCGAGGTGCACCGCGGCGTCACCGCCGGACGTGGTGGTCGTCCCGCTGTCGCGGATCACCGCACCCTCTGCCGTGGCGACGTTGGAGCCGTGATCGGACCGGATGTCACCGTTGGTGACACTGTTGGCGTTGCCGAGCACGGCGCCTTCCCCGCTGACGATGTCGCCGCCGGCGTCCCGGCCCACTACAACGCCTCCCGCGGTCGCGGTGGTCGTGGTGGTGGTCTTCGAACCGAGGGTGATATCGCCGAAGCCGAGATTGAACCCGCCCAGCTGGGCGTTGGCACCGGCCGCCTGCGGCGGGCTGAACAGCGCGGTGTCATTGTGGCTGGCCAGATCGGTCGTCGTCTGCGGGGCGAAGGTCGTCTCGGGCGCGAAAGCGGCCGCCGGAGCGTACGTCGGCGCGGGCGCCCAGACCGGATCGAAGGACGGTTGCGGGGAGAAGGCGGGGGCAAAGCCGTACTGATTGGCAACCGCCCGCTGCAGTCCGACGATCGGGTCGCCGCCGCCGAGAACCAGACCGGGCACCGCGGTGGTGGCGACCGAGGACAACTGAGCGGCGCTGATCCCGGTCAGACCGGCGTCGCGCATGGCCTGTTCGGGTGCGTTCACGAAAGCGCGGGCCGCGTCCTCGCTGCGGAACAGGCTGAGGATCCAGTCGATGAGAGCGAACATGGGAATGCCCCTTTTCGGATTTGCTCGCCGGCCCTTCCGGCGATCTGGTCATCACGCTAGGGAGGCCGCTGAAGGTCGAAAACGGGGATGAAGCCCACGAATCCCCACCACCCATTAGGGGATTGCAGCGCGATCGATTAGGGGATTAGGGGGTGTGCCACGTGTCCGCGAACGAGTCCGACGCCGGGTCGGTACGGGAGTCGACGGGGAAGTCGGTGCGGGAGTCCCACGCCGGCGAATCATTCATCCCCGCGTCGGGTTCGGCGGCGCCCGGTGGATCAACGGGCGGCCGGCCGGGGAGGGTCAGCCCGGCATGATCAGGACTGGAAACCCGGTCCGGCGGGCCGGGCGGCGGGACGATGATCCCAATCGGCACCGGCAGGGCGGTGGGAGCGACCGGCCCGAAAGCCTCGAACGCCACCGCCGCGGCACCACTGGCCCAGACACTCGCGTCGTTCAAGTCCGATCCACCGGAAAAGTCCGGACTGCTCATCGCCAGTGAGTCGGTGACCACCGGAAGGAGGTTGTCGACGTCGGCGGAGGTGACCCCCGCCAAGCCGGCAGCATCCAGGGCCGCTGCCGGACCGGCGGCGTAACGCGCGGCGGCGTCCGGGTCCCGGACCAGTGCCATCACGAAATCCAGCAGCGAGATGCCCATGCCAGGAAGGGTAGCGATCCGGCCGCAGGTCGGCCATCGGGCGCGGGTCGGTCCATTAGGGGCACGCATTAGGGGATTGCTGCTGGTTGGCGGGCACGGCGGCTAAGGTGAGCCGGTGAGCGACGAGACGCTGGGTCTGGCAATCGGCACCACCAACCTGACGGCGGTACGACCCGGCCGTGAGGCAGTCAGCAGGCGTGCCGTTCTCACACTCTGGGAGGGTCGGCCGGCCGAGGTCGGCGTGCCCTCGCAGAACCCCGAGTTGACCAGCCCCAGCCCCACCGCGACCGGGGTCGTCTTGCGTGGCTTCGTGGAACGAGTGGGCGATCCCGTTCCGCTGGTGGCCCAGGACGGCTCCGCCCACCGGGGCGAGGTCCTGACCGCCACCGCACTGGAGGCGATGGCCCGCACGGCTGATGACGGGCGGCCGACCGGCACCGTGGCCGTGGCCGTTCCGGCGCACTGGGGACCCGCCACCATCGGGGCGCTGCGTGGGGCATTGCGCAGCATCCCGACCCTGTCCCCCGGCGGCACCGCGCCGCTGATCGTCTCCGACGCGACCGCCGCACTGGCCGCGCTTCAATCCGATCCGGGTCTGCCCGACCGCGGAGTGGTGGCCCTGTGTGATTTCGGCGCCGCGGGCAGTTCGATCACCCTGGCCGACGCCGGGGCTGACTTCGCGATCATCGGCGAGACGGTGCGTTACGCCGATTTCTCCGGCGATCACGCCGACCAAGCCCTGCTCAACCACATTCTGTCCGGAATCCGGACGGCCTCGCCGACGGAGACCGGCGGCACCGCCGCAGTGGGTTCGCTGATGCGGTTGCGTGAGGAATGCCGGCTGGCCAAGGAACGGCTGTCCGCGGAGACCACCGCGGTGGTCCCCGCCGACCTGCCGGGTTATCGCTCCGACGTCCGGGTCACCCGGGCCGAATTGGAGAGCCTGCTCAGTGAGCCGTTCACCGGATTCCTGGATGCACTGGGCGACGCCCTGGAACGCAGTGGGATTCCGGCGGCCAACCTCTCCGCGGTGGCGACTGTCGGGGGTAGCGCCGCGATTCCCTTTGTCACCCAACGCCTTTCCGAGCAACTACGAGTGCCGGTGATCACCACTGCCCGGCCGGATCTCGCCGCAGCGCGGGGGGCGGCGGCGATCGCAGCGACCGGAGCCGACCCGCAGGCCCGAACCGGGATGGCGGTCACCGCAGCGGATACACCCACGAGTCTCGCCCCGTCAGCCTGGGCGGTGGGGGCGGCCGGGCAGGCCGCCACCGAGTCGGCCTCCGACGGCTCGCCGTCGGCGACGTTCCGGGCACTGGCCTGGTCACAGGACGATCCG
>JAUPLT010000272.1 GCA_030836785.1 Actinomycetota bacterium | reverse complement strand
GGGCGGCGGATCCAAGGACACCTGGGTGCTGGCGTCCCGGTCGTCGGCCGCGGCGCGCGAGCTCGGCGCCGCGGAGGTGGTTCGCAACCTTCCGCGTCCGGCAGTGTCCGGTGCCGGCGGGGTGGACATGCACCCGTTGCAACAGCAGTCCATGGCCGGTCAACAACAGCAACAACAACAGCAACAGCAACAGCAACAGCAACAACAACAACAACAACAACAGCAACAGCAACAGCAGGCTGGAGACCACTGATGCTGGCCCGCAATGCCGAAGCCCTGTACTGGATCGGGCGCTATGTCGAACGCGCCGACGACACCGCCCGCATCCTCGACGTGACCGTCCACCAACTGCTCGAGGACTCCACCGTCGACCCCGATCAGGCATCCCGAATCCTGTTGCACGTGTTGGGAATCGAGCCGCCGAAGGCCCGACTGGACATGTGGTCGCTGACCGATGTGGTGGCTTTCGGTCGGGGGCTGGAGTCCGGGTGCTCGATCGTCGACGCGATCAGCGCCGCGCGGGAGAACGCCCGTTCGGCGCGCGAGGTGATCTCCAGCGACATGTGGGGGTGCCTGAACACCACCTACAACGCCCTCGGGGAACGGGAGCGCGCGGCGCGTCGGCTGGGGCCCCATGAATTCTTCAGCTTCGTCGAAGGCCGTGCGGCCATGTTCGCCGGGCTTTCAGACTCGACGCTGTCCCGTGACGACGGCTACCGGTTCCTGGTGCTGGGCCGGGCCATCGAACGGGTCGACATGACGGTGCGACTGCTGCTGTCCCGGGTCGGCGACAGCGCATCCTCCCCGGCGTGGGTGAGCGTGCTGCGTGCCGCCGGCGCCCACGACACCTACCTGCGTACCCATCGGGGTGTGATGGATGCCAACCGGGTGGTTGAGTTTCTGCTGCTCGACCGGCTGTTCCCACGTTCGGCGTTCTATTCACTCAAACTTGCCGAGCAGGCTCTCGACGAACTGATGAAGGTGCCCGCCGACCGGGCCGGCGCTGGGGCGGAAGCCCGCCGACTGTTGGGCCGCGCGCGCAGCGAACTGGAGTTCGTGCGTCCGGGGGCGGTGCTCGAGTCGTTGGAGGAGCGGCTCGCGGGTCTTCAGGATGTCTGCCGGGCGGTGGGGGAGGGTTTGCGCGTGCAGTACTTCCGGCCCAATCTCTGGGTGGAGTGGTCCGATGCCGGACACGTTGGTGCGGTGACGGTCGGAGAGGTCGACAACTGATGTGGCGGATGCGGGTGGTCCATGCGACCGGGTATGCCTACAAGGGGCCGGTGACGGCGTCCTATAACGAGGCGAGGTTGACCCCGCGGTCGGACTCGCGCCAGAACGTCATCATCAACTGGGTTGAGACGACGCCGGCGACGCGGTCCTACCGCTACGTCGACTATTGGGGCACCGCGGTGACGGCGTTCGATCTGCACGCGCCGCACACCGAGTTGGAGGTGACGTCGTCCTCGGTGGTGGAGACCGACAAACCCGAACCACCGGTCACGACAGTCGGATGGGCAGATCTGGGCTCCGCGGCGGTGGCCGACCGGTTCAACGAGGTGCTCACCCCGACGCCGTACACCCCGGAGAGCAAGCGACTCGACAGGGTGGCGCGTCACCTGGCCAAGGGCCGCGATCCGCACGAGGCCGTGATCGCCGCGGTGGAGTGGGTGCGCAACGAACTTCGCTATGTCGCGGGCACCACCGAAGTGCACTCCTCAGGTCTGGATGCCTTACGGGAAGGTCAGGGCGTCTGCCAGGACTTCGCCCACCTGTCGTTGATTCTGTTGCGGTCCATGGGAATTCCCGCCCGGTACGTATCGGGCTACCTGCACCCGAAGTCCGACGCCGCCGTTGGTGAGTCGGTGGAAGGTGAGAGCCACGCCTGGGTCCAGGTCTGGACGGGTGGGTGGTGGGACGTCGATCCGACCAACCGAAGTGAACCGGCCAACGAGACCGAGATCAACGAGCAGTACATCAGCGTGGGCAGGGGCCGCTCCTACGCCGACGTCACACCGCTCAAAGGTATTTACCTCGGCCGGGGTTCGAGCGACCTCGATGTGGTGGTCGAGATGACGCGACTCGCCTGACCGCAGATTCGACCCCGGTCACGTCGCCCCGACCGACACCCGGAGCAGATCGTCGCCGAGTTCCACCCGGCCGCTGAACTCCTTGGCGGCCAATGCGCGCCACTGGTCCTCCTGTCCCGGTGTCAATGGCGGGACGTAGTGGGTGAGTACCAGCGTCGCCACCCCGGCCCGGGCCGCGGTGGCGGCCGCCTGCTCCACCGACGAGTGGTAGTCGAGAATGTCGCGAATCCGCTGGGCCGGCATCAGTTCGACCAGATCCTTGCGGATGGCGGTGTGTACCAGCGCGTCCGCGCCGCGCGCGAGCTCATCGAGGGTGCCGCACGGGACGCTGTCACCGGCCAGGACGACCGACGCGCCGCCGTACTCGATGCGGAAGGCGATGGTCGGCTCAACCGGGCGGTGATCGGTGGGTGCGGCGGTGATGCGGACCCCGCCGGAGTTCCAGACCTCGCCATCGGTGAACTCCTGCACGATCACCACCGGCGGTTCGGTGATATCCGCATGGTGGCCGATCCGGTAGGAGATGTCGGGGGCGAGTGCAGCCAGCGTCGCGTCCACGACAGCCCTGGTCCCGGGCGGACCGATGATCGGCAGCGGGTTGGGACCCAGGGTGCTGACCCAGCGGGTGGTGATCACATCGGAGAGGTCGGTGATGTGGTCGCTGTGCAGATGCGTCAGCAGCAGCGCGGTCAGGCCGGCGGCCTGGGTGCCCGCGGCCGCCGCCCGCATCAGCACCCCGCGCCCGCAGTCCACCAGGAACGTCTGCCCGCCGGTGCTGTTTCCCGGGTCGCTTCGCTCCTGCCCGCCGGTGCTGTTTCCCGGGTCGCTTCGCTCCTGCCCGCCGGTGCTTCTCACCAGCGTCGCCGGCCCGGCGCGGTTGGGGTCGACGATCGGGCTTCCGGTGCCGAGCAGGGTCACATCAATCATGGGGACAATCCTGCCTTGGTTGGGGCGTCACCGGGTGGGTTAGCGCATCGACCCCGGGTCGTTGAGGACATCGATTCGGGCGATGGCGCTGTCCGGCCACACCGTCTGACTGCGGGCACGATCTGACTGCGGGCACGGCGGGCCTTTGCGCCCCAGAACAGACCCGAGTGCACATTGGTGACTCCCGGACCTTGATCAGCGGCAGCTGCGGAATACCGCGCGAAGCCTTCCGGCCCGCCCCGATGAGGCCTACCCTGGTGTGACATCTGTCACACACTGTCGCGAGGGGACGGCCATGCGGATTTCGGACATCCTGCGCGGCAAGGGAACGGCGGTTGCCACCGTCACCGCAACCACCACGGTGACCGGGCTGCTCGCCGAATTGGCGGTGCACAACATCGGCGCGATGGTGGTGGTCGGTGCGGACGGGGTACCGGTCGGCATCGTCTCCGAACGCGATGTCGTCCGGTGGTTGCACCAGCAGGGCGCCGATGTGCTGCGCCGGCCGGTGGCCGAGATCATGAGCGACATCGCGGTGACCTGCACACCGGACGACCCGGTCGACGACCTGGCCGCCCTGATGACCGACAACCGGGTCCGGCACGTTCCGGTGCTGGCCGGCGGCCGGCTGGCCGGGATCGTCAGCATCGGCGACGTGGTCAAGCGCCGAATGGAGGAACTCGCGGCCGAACGCCAGCAGTTGCGGGCCTACATCACCCAGGGCGGCTGAACGGCCCGCCTAGCTCCAGTAGTACTCGACCCGCAGCCGGGTGGCGACTATCTCGAAGGAGGTTCGATCCAGGATCGCCCCCTCGCGGCGGATGCCCTCTTCCGGAACGTCGAGCACTCGGTCCAGACGCACCCAACTGGGCCTGCCCTCGCCATCCCAGTCTCCAGGGCCGATCGCCACCCAACTCGGGTCGCCGGCGTGGTGGGTCTGACTGGACAGCATCAGGCCGAGCAACGTCTCCTGATCCCGGCCGACCACCAGGACCGGGCGATCCTTGCCGCGGGTCGGGTCGTCCTCGTAGACCACCCAGGTCCACACGATCTCACCGGGATCGGCCCGGCCGTCGAGATCGGGGGAGTAGACGACCCGGCGAGCCCGGTTCGAGGTGGGGACGCCGCCGCGGGTGATCGGTCGCCCCGCGGTGATGGCTTTGGCGGGCTCTGACGGCAGGGCGGTGGCCACCAGCAGTTCGAGTCCGATCCGAAGGCCCTGCTGCAGGGTGCGCTGCACCATGTCCGGGTTCTGCAACTGCCGAAAGAGCTTGGGCGCCTCGTTGAAGACGAGGTGCTCGGTGCCTCTCAGGATCTGTTGGAACGTCCTCCACTGCGACGCCATTCTCGACAGCATAGGCGAGCGCGCCGCGCCGATTGTGTGTCGACGACGCCGCCTCGATACCCTGAACCCATCCCTATCGGGTCCACCAGCACGGTTCACCAGGAGATTCCCATCAGCAGTTTCGCCGACAAAACCTTCACCGCGCCGGCGCAGATCAGGAACTTCTGCATCATCGCCCACATCGACCACGGCAAGTCGACGCTCGCCGACCGGATGCTGCAGTTGACCGGTGTCGTCGACGAACGCTCCATGCGCGCGCAGTATCTCGACCGGATGGACATCGAACGCGAGCGCGGCATCACCATCAAGGCGCAGAACGTGCGGTTGCCCTGGACGGTCCAGGACGCGGGCGAGGGTCTGGCGGCCGGAAATTACGTGCTGCACCTCATCGACACCCCTGGTCACGTCGACTTCACCTACGAGGTGTCCCGCGCGCTGGAGGCGTGCGAGGGGGCGGTGCTGCTGGTCGACGCCGCGCAGGGCATCGAGGCGCAGACGCTGGCCAACCTGTATCTGGCGCTGGACCGCGACCTGACCGTCATTCCGGTGCTCAACAAGATCGACCTGCCCGCCGCCGACCCGGAGCGCTACGCCGCCGAACTCGCGCACATCATCGGGTGCGAGCCGACCGACGTGCTGCGGGTGTCCGGCAAGACCGGGGAGGGGGTGGCCGCCCTGCTCGACGAGGTGGTCCGTCAGGTACCCCCGCCGGTCGGCGACGCCGACGCACCGGCGCGGGCGATGATCTTCGACTCGGTCTACGACATCTACCGCGGCGTGGTCACCTACGTGCGCGTCGTCGACGGGAAGATCGTGCCGCGCGAGAAGATCAAGATGATGTCCACCGGTGCGACGCACGAACTGCTCGAGGTGGGCATCGTCTCCCCGGAGCCCAAGCCTTCCGTGGGCCTCGGCGTCGGCGAGGTGGGCTATCTGATCACCGGGGTCAAGGACGTCCGTCAGTCCAAGGTCGGCGACACCGTCACCAGCGCTCGCAACGGCGCCACCGAGGCGCTGACCGGATACCGCGAACCCAAACCGATGGTGTACTCCGGGCTGTATCCCGTTGACGGGTCGGACTATCCGAACCTGCGCGAGGCGCTGGACAAACTGCAGCTCAACGACGCCGCGTTGACCTACGAACCCGAGACGTCGGTGGCACTGGGCTTCGGATTCCGTTGCGGTTTCCTGGGATTGCTGCACATGGAGATCACCCGGGAACGCCTCGAGCGCGAGTTCGACCTGGACCTGATCTCCACCGCGCCCAACGTCGTATACCGGGTGGTCCAGGAGGACGGTGCAGAGAAGATCGTCACCAACCCCTCGGACTGGCCGCCGGGCAAGATGCGCGAGATCTACGAACCGGTCGTCAAGTGCACGGTCATCGCGCCGAGTGAGTTCATCGGCACCATCATGGAACTCTGCCAGTCCCGTCGCGGTGAACTGGGCGGCATGGACTACCTGTCACCCGAGCGCGTCGAACTGCGCTACACCATTCCGTTGGGCGAGATCATCTTCGACTTCTTCGACTCACTGAAGTCGCGCACCCGCGGTTACGCCAGCCTCGATTACGAGGAGGCCGGTGAGCAGGAGGCCGCGCTGGTGAAGGTGGACATTCTGCTGCAGGGGGAGGCCGTCGATGCCTTCAGCGCCATTGTGCACAAGGACTCCGCGCAGGCCTACGGCAACAAGATGACCACCAAGCTCAAGGAGCTCATCCCGCGGCAGCAGTTCGAGGTTCCGGTCCAGGCTGCCATCGGCTCGAAAATCATTGCCCGCGAGAACATTCGGGCTATCCGCAAGGATGTGCTCGCCAAGTGCTACGGCGGTGACATCACGCGGAAGCGCAAGCTGCTGGAGAAGCAGAAGGAGGGCAAGAAGCGGATGAAGACCATCGGCCGGGTCGACGTACCGCAAGAGGCGTTCGTCGCCGCACTGTCCACCGACGCGGCCGGCGACAAGCCGGGCGACAAGAAGGGGAAGTAGGAGCTCATCAGCGACCGCGGCAGTGTCGTTCGGGGGAGGCTCACCGGGGTACTCGGCGCCATCGTGACGGTGCTGACTGTGTTGACGGTGCTGACGGTGTTGACGGTGTCGGGCTGTGCAACCGCGGTGGACGGCACCGCCCGGCGCAGCGGTGCCGCCGACCCGCCGGCCCCGTACCAGTTGCTGCCCAGTCCCGACGAGGTCGCCGCGGCGGTGGGAGACCCGCTCGGGCCGGCCGGGCCGCCGAAGATCGGCGGGGTGGACGTGCTGCCCGACGGGATTCGGGACAGTTCCGGCGCCACCCCGCTGGACTGCCTCGGTGCCGTCACCCCGCTGATGCGGGTGGTCTACGACGGCGGTGGGCCCGGCGACCGGGTGCAGGCGGCGGCCTGGCGCGATTACAGCCGCTTCGGCGCCGGACTGACGGTGTCCAGCGCCGAGGCCGGTGTGGTGCGGATGGAATCCGCGGCCGCCGCAGCGCGACTGTTCGCCCGTTTCGTGACGCAGTGGCAGGCCTGCGACGGAACCACGGTCACCCTGCACGCCGGAACCGGCGGCCTGGAACTGACCGCCACCGACATCCGGGTGGACGGTGAGGTGTTGAGTGCCACCGTGCGCTCCGACGGCGGCGACGGCACCGTCTATCCGACCGAGCACGCCGTCGGGGTGGCGGGAGACTACCTGGTCGACGTCGACGTCGCCATCACCGATCCCGATCCGGCTCGCCGCATCCCCGCATCCCGCGCCGCCGATCTGGTGCGAACGATCCTCGGGAAGATCGGCTAGATCGGGGCGTTCGCCGGCTGGAACATCCCGGTGCCGTCGGCCTGCTCCTCGGCCCGGATCACGTGCACCACGGCGTTGATCAGGGCCAGGTGGGTGAAGGCCTGCGGGAAGTTGCCCAGGTGCCGGCCGGTCGACGGTTCGATCTCCTCGGCGTAGAGGTGCAGTGGACTGGCGAACGACAGCAACCGCTCGCACAGGTGCCGGGCCCGGCTCACTTCGCCGATCTCGACCAGCGCCGACACCAGCCAGAACGAGCAGATGGTGAAGGTGCCCTCCTCGCCGGAAAGTCCGTCGTCGGTCTCCTCGACCCGGTAGCGCAGCACCAGGCCGTCCTCGGTGAGCTCGTCGGCGATGGCCAGCACGGTGGCCCGCACCCGCGGGTCGTCTGAGGGCAGGAAGCGCAGTAGTGGAACGAGCAGCAGTGACGCGTCCAGCGCCGGGTCGCCGTAGCGCTGGGTGAAGACCCCGCGACCGTCCACCCCGTGCGCCAAGATGTCAGCCTTGATCTGGTCGGCGATCGTCCGCCACTGCTGGGCGTAATCGTGCGAGCCCTGCAGATCGGCGAGCTTGGCGCCGCGGTCCAGGGCCACCCAGCACATCACCTTCGATGAGGTGAAGTGCTGCGGTTCCCCGCGCACCTCCCAGATGCCGCGGTCGGGCTCGCGCCAATGCTTGATGGCCTCGTCGACCTGCTCCTTGAGCACCGGCCACAGTTGATCGGAGATGTTCTCCCGCGACTTACAGTGCAGGTAAACCGAATCCAGCATGGTGCCCCAGATGTCATGCTGGCGCTGGTTGTAGGCGCCATTGCCGATGCGCACCGGCCGGGCCCCGTCGTAGCCGGAGAGATGGTCGAGTTCGCCCTCGACCAGTTCGCGCTCGCCGCCGACGGCGTACATCACCTGAAGCGGTTGGCGCTGACCGTTATTGGCCCCGGACACATCGGCGATAAAGGAGAAGAAATCGTCTGCCTCGCGGTCCAGGCCGAGGGTGTAGAGCCCCCACAGGGCGAACGTGGAGTCACGGACCCAGGCGTAGCGGTAGTCCCAGTTACGTTCTCCGCCCGGCGTTTCCGGCAGCGAGGTGGTGCTGGCGGCCAGTAGCGCCCCGGTTGGCGAGTAGGTCAGGCCCTTCAGCGTCAGTGCGCTGCGCTGCAGGTAAGCCCGCCACGGGTGGTCGGGGAAGTGTCCGACGTTGATCCACTGCCGCCACGCCTCGCTGGTCTGCCACATCTTCTCCGCGGCTTCCTCATAGGTCTGCGGCGAGGGGTGCTTGGACCAGGACAGTGCGACGAAGACGTTGTCGCCCTCCTTGAGGCGGGTTCGGGCGCGCGCCTCCCGGCCTTCCAGCCCGATCCGCAGGTTGGTGGTCAGCCGCAGTGTCGGGCTGGCGTCCGGATTGGTGCGGGCCCTGGCTATCGCCTCGCCGTAGGCGTTGGCCGAGTACTCCCAGGCCGCGTTGGTCCGGCCGTAGTCGAAGGACGGCTCGCAGTTCATCACCAGTTCCACCGTGCCGCTGACACACCGCACCGTGCGCAACAGGATGTGCTCGGCGTCCCAGTCCATCGGGGTGCGACGGTGGGTGCGAGACCGGGCCTCCACGTCGTGCCAGGGACCCATCACCAGGGTGTCGCGCACGATCACCCAACCGGTCGGCGTCTGCCAGGTGGTCTCCATGATCAGGCTGCCCGGCAGATAGCGGCGGGCGGCCGGCACCGTCACCCCGTACGGTCCCAGCCGGAAATGCCCGGCGCCGCGGTCCAGAATCGCCCCGAACACGCTGGGGGAGTCCGGTCGCGGCACACACATCCACTCCACCGACCCGGCCGCCGAGACCAGGCAGGTGTTCTCGCAGTCGGACAGGAACGCGTAGTCGGCGATCGGCGGGAACTGGCTGCGCTGAGAACCGGTCGGTGCGAAGGGGACCGGTTCGGGGGCGTCGTCGGACTGGCCGTCCCAGTCACCGATCTGGCGTTCCACGTGCAAAACCATGCCGTCATCATGGCGGCCGGGGCCTGCTCCGTCCACGGATCCGGCCAGAACGCGCCGGTGTCTCACCGGGGCATCCGACCGCACCCGCGCCGGCGGGGCATAGGGTAGGGCGGTGTCCGGGTTTCTCGATTGGTGGGATGGCGCCGAGTTATGGCTGTCCGGCCTGGGTTTCGTCCCGCAGACTCTGATCGTCATCCCGGTGGTGCTGGTGTTGGCCTACGGTATCGCCGTGATCCTGAATGCCGTGCTGGGATTCGGTCTGGACGGTGTGCGCTGGTTACGCCGGGAACTACCCGGCCGGGAGCGGCGCCGGTGAGCGGGTTGCCGCGGTCCCGGGTGACGCTGGCACTCGTCGCCCTGCTGGTTCTCGTCGTGCTGGTGTGGCTGTTCAACCGCTGAGGTGAGAGACCCTGCTGGATCAACCAGCCCTACTCCTGGAGGAATTCGCATGTCCCCGACCATGACGCGATCGGCCGGAGGGGCCGCGCTCACGATGGCCACCGTGGCGATTCTGGCCATCGCCGGCTGCTCCCAGGGCGCGCCCGGCAGCGACTCCGCCGAAGGGAACCTCTCGATCGTGGCCAGCAAGCCGATCGATGAGAAGGGCGCCGAGGTCAGCGTCGCCGCCGTCGCTGCCCCGGTCCTGCCGGCTGGAGACGGCAAGGCCGTCTGCGCGCCGGTATCGATCGCGATGGCCGGTCCGCTGACCGGTCCCGATGCCCCGTTCGGCGCCAATGTCCGCAACGGCGCCGAGCTCGCCGTCGAGCAGCACAACGCCGCGAACCCGGGTTGCCAGGTGACGCTGATCGCCTTCGACACCGAGGGCGACCCACAGAAGGCGTCCGGGGTGGCGCCGCGGATCGTCGACGCCCCGGAGATCGTCGGACTGGTCGGGCCGACCTGGTCGGGGGAGACGAAGGCCACCGGAGCGGTATTCGACCAGGCCGGTCTCGTGGCCATCACCCCGTCGGCGACCAACACCGCACTCTCCGAGCAGGGTTGGCGGACGTTCTTCCGCGGACTGTCCAGCGACGGTGTGCAAGGGCCCTCGCTGGCGGCGTACCTGACCAACACCATGGGTGTGAAGAAGGCCTGCGTGGTCGACGACAGCACCGACGCGGGCATCGGGCAGGCGGACGCCGTGCGCCAGACCCTCGGCGCCATTGCCGACCCGGCCTGCAACATCTCAGTCAAGAAGGGCGACAAGGACTTCTCCGCCGCGGTGACCCAGATCAAGGGCCAGTCGCCGGACGCCGTCGTCTACGCCTCCTACTACACCGAGGCCGCGCTGTTGGTGCAGCAGCTGCGCGACGCCGGGTACACCGGATTGTTCGCCGGGCCGGACGGAATCAAGGACCCCGAATTCGTCAAGGCGGCGGGGCAGGCCGCCAAGGGAGCGGTGCTGTCCTGCCCGTGCGGCCCGCCGACCGGAACCTTCGTCGATGAGTACACCGCCGCTTTTGGGCAACCGCCGGGTACCTACAGCGTCGAGGCCTACGACGCCGCCACGATCCTGCTGCGCGGTATCGACTCCGGAGCGGTCACCCGTCCGGCGCTGCGCGACTTTGTCGACACCTATGACGGGCAGGGGCTGGCGCGCAAGTATCAGTGGACTGACAACGGCGAACTGAATTCCAATTTGATTTGGATTTACCGGGTGCAGTAATCCCGAGTCGGCGCTGCGTGGGGCCCGGTGTTAGTCTTCCCGGCGTGCGCACGGCAATCGGAGAGAGCTACGACGCGGCGTTTTTTGCCGCCGTGCCCCCGTGCGTCGTTGTCTGCTGTTGTCGCTGACACTTTCGCCCGCCCGCGGACGAGGTGCCGGCCACTGTCGCCGTCAAACCCTCCGTTCTCATCGTCCTCGGGTCGGGCCCGATATGCCCGCCGGCTCCCGAGTCCCTGAGAAAGGTCCGACATGACGAAATCGCACCCGCACCGCTGGCGTACCGCTGCCGCGCTCGCCGTCTCAGCCGCTGTTCTCACCGCCTGCGGCGGCGGGGCCAGCGACGTATCCGGCGGCGGTGCCTCCGAAGCCGAGACCACATTGCGGCTGGTGGCCTACGCAGTTCCCGAGCCGGGTTGGAGCAAGATCATCCCCGCCTTCGCTGCCACCCCGGCCGGCGAGGGCATCGACGTCACGCCCTCCTACGGCGCCTCCGGCGACCAGTCCCGGGCCGTTGCCGACGGCAAGCCCGCCGACCTGGTCAACTTCTCCGTCGAGCCCGATGTCACCCGACTGGTCAAGGCGGGCAAGGTTGCGCAGGACTGGAACGCCGGGGTCACCAAGGGAATCCCGTTCGGGTCGGTGGTCAGCCTGGTGGTCCGCCAAGGCAACCCCAAGGGCATCGAGGACTGGGACGATCTGCTGCGACCGGATATCGAGGTGGTGACGCCCAGCCCGCTGAGTTCGGGTTCGGCAAAGTGGAACCTGTTGGCGCCCTACGCGGCCAAGAGTGACGGCGGCCGCGATCAGCAGGCCGGACTTGACTTCATCAACCGGCTGGTGGGCGAGCATGTCAAGACCCGGCCCGGCTCGGGTCGGGAGGCCACCGATGTGTTCCTGCAGGGCACCGGCGACGTGTTGATCAGCTACGAGAACGAAGCCATCAACATCCAGCGTCAGGGCAAGCCGGTCGAACACATCAACCCGCCGCAGACCTTCAAGATCGACAACCCGGTCGCGGTGGTGGCAACCACCACCCATCTGGACCAGGCCACCGCGCTGAAGAACTTCCTATTCACTCCGGAGGGGCAGAAGATCTGGGCGCAGGCCGGCTTCCGCCCGGTGGACCCCGCGGTGGCCGCTGAGTTCGCGGCCGACTTCCCGACGCCGGCGAAGCTGTGGACGATCGCCGATCTCGGCGGCTGGGAAACCGTGGACGCGGCACTGTTCGACAAGGAGAACGGCGCCATCACCACCATCTACCGGAAAGCCACCGGATGACGGCTGTCAGCGAACCGGATGCCGTCGCCGGCGCGGCGGTCAGACCCGGCCGCATCGGTTCGACACCCGCCTTGGCGGGTGCCGCGTCGATCTGGCTGAGCATCATCGTCCTGTTGCCTCTGGCCGCGATCGTCTGGCAGTCCGCCGACGGCGGCTGGAATGCGTTCTGGGCGGCGGTCACCTCGCCGTCGGCGGTGGACTCCTACCGTGTCACCTTGAGCATCGCCGTCGGTGTCACCGTGGTCAACGCGGTATTCGGGCTACTCGTCGCCTGGGTGCTGACTCGCGATGACTTTCCCGGTCGCCGGGTGATGGACACGGTGATCGACCTGCCGTTCGCGCTGCCCACCATCGTGGCCAGTCTGGTGATGCTGGCCCTGTACGGGCCGAGCAGCCCGGTCAACCTTCACCTTCAGCACACCCGCTGGGGGGTCGGGGTGGCGCTACTTTTCGTCACGCTGCCGTTCGTGGTGCGATCCGTCCAGCCTGTGCTGCTCGAACTCGATCGCGATGTCGAGGAAGCGGCGGCTTCGCTGGGCGCGACCAATCCGGTGATCTTCGCCCGGGTGATCCTGCCCGCGCTGCTCCCGGCGCTACTGTCCGGTGCCGGGCTTGCCTTCTCGCGCGCGATCGGCGAGTTCGGTTCGGTGGTGCTGATCGGTGGGGCGGTGCCCGGCGAGACCGAGGTGTCCTCGCAGTGGATCCGCACGCTGATCGAGAATGACGACCGCACCGGCGCGGCCGCGGTGTCGATAGTGCTGCTGGCGCTCTCGTTCCTGGTCCTGCTGGTGCTGCGGTACGTCGGTTCGCGGGCCGCCAAGCGTGAGGAGCTTGCGGCATGACGCTGTCCCCGTGGGCGCGCCGCCTCTTCCGGTTTCTCGCGGTGGGTTACGTGGCTGTTCTGGTCGCCGTCCCGGTCGGCCTGATTCTCTGGCGAACGTTCGCCCCCGGATTCGGGGCGTTCATCGACTCCGTCACCACCCCGGCCGCCATCTCCGCGCTCCAACTGTCCCTGCTCGTCGTGGCGATCGTCGTCCCGCTCAATGTGGTGTTCGGCGTCCCGACGGCTCTGTTGTTGGCGCGCAGGAGGTTCCGCGGCAAGGCGGCACTGCAAGCGGTCATCGACCTACCCTTCGCCGTCTCCCCGGTGGTGATCGGTGTCGCACTGATCCTGCTGTGGGGTACCGCCGGACTGCTTTCGGCGGTGGAGAACAATCTCGGGCTCAAGATCATCTTCGGATTGCCCGGAATCGTCCTGGCCAGCATCTTCGTCACCGTCCCGTTCGTCATTCGCGAGGTCGAACCGGTGCTGCACGAATTGGGCACCGACCAGGAGGAGGCCGCGGCCACTCTCGGATCGAACTGGTGGCAGACGTTTTGGCGGATCACCCTGCCGTCGATCCGATGGGGCCTGACCTACGGCGTCGTGCTGACCGTCGCCCGGACACTGGGAGAGTACGGCGCGGTGCTGATGGTGTCCTCCAACATGCCGGGTGTCTCCCAGACCCTCACCCTGCTGGTCTCCGACCGCTACAACCGCGGCGCCGAGTACGGCACCTATGCGATTTCCACCCTGCTGATGATGGTCGCCGTGCTGGTTCTGGTGGCCCAGGTACTCCTGGACGCCCGGCAGGCCAAGGCTGCGAGGTAAACCGGATATGACTGAACAGAACGCCATCGTCGTCGCGGGCGCCAACAAGCACTACGGGGACTTCGCCGCACTCGACGGGGTCGACTTCACCGTCCCGGCCGGATCGCTGACCGCGTTGCTCGGTCCGAGCGGATCGGGGAAGTCGACGCTGCTGCGTGCGATCGCCGGACTGGACCGGCCCGACACCGGAACGGTGGTGATCAACGGGCGTGACGTGACCAAGGTGCCGCCCCAGCGCCGCGGGATCGGCTTCGTGTTCCAGCACTACGCGGCCTTCAAGCACCTCACCGTCCGGGACAACGTCGCGTTCGGGCTGAAGATCCGCAAGACGCCCAAGGCCGATATCGACGCCCGGGTCGACAATCTGCTCGAGGTCGTGGGGCTGGCCGGGTTCCAGACCCGCTATCCCAGCCAGTTGTCCGGTGGCCAGCGTCAGCGGATGGCGCTGGCCCGTGCGCTGGCGGTGGAACCCGAGGTGTTGCTGCTCGACGAGCCGTTCGGTGCGCTGGACGCGAAGGTGCGCGAGGACCTTCGGGCCTGGCTGCGCCGTCTGCACGACGAGGTGCACGTCACCACCGTTCTGGTCACCCACGACCAGGCCGAGGCGCTCGACGTCGCCGATCGCATCGCGGTCATCAACAAGGGACGTATCGAGCAGGTCGGCAGTCCGACCGAGGTCTATGACAGCCCGGCGAACCCGTTCGTGATGTCGTTTCTGGGAACGGTGTCCTCGCTGAACGGAATCATGGTCCGCCCGCACGACATCCGGGTCGGCCGCACCCCGGAGATGGCGATCGCCGCCGGCGACGGCACCGCCGACAGCACCGGGGTCACCAGGGCCACCATCGACCGGGTGGTCTATCTCGGTTTCGAGGTCCGCGTCGAACTCACCAGCGCTACCACCGGGGCGCCGTTCATCGCGCAGATCACCCGGGGGGATGCCGAGGCGCTGGCCCTCAAGGACGGCGATACCGTCTACGTGCGGGCCACCCGTATCCCGCCCATCGCGGGTGCGCAGCAGAGCCCCTTGTCGGAAGGCACACCATGATCGAACCGTCCCGCCGCATCGTCGCGGCTTTGGGGATCGTCGGCGTCCTCGCTCTTGCTGTGAGCGGGTGCAGTTCCACCACCTCAGGGGAGCCTTCTCCCGGTTCCGGGGCGACGACGACCAGCGGACAGCCCGGCAACGGTGGGCAGGGCGGTCAGGGTGGGCAGGGCGGGAAGGGCGGGAAGGGCGGCTTGTTCGGGCGCGACGGCGAAGACGGCGCTGACGGCGCTGACGGTGACGCCGGCTGAACCGATCGCCGTCAGGCGGCCAGCCGCTCGGCTGCCGCGCGGTCGTACCGGTCGAGGACCGTCTCGGCGAGCAGGTTGTGGGCGCCGAGCGGGTCGGCCATAGCAATGTCTTCGGCAGCGGCGATGCCGGCGACCCGGTCGGTGATCCGGCCCGGCGCAACGAACCAGGGCGCCAGCACGATTCGTCGGCCCCCGGTTCGCCGTAGGTCCGCGATGCCGTCGGCTACCGACGGTTCTGCCGTCGCGTACGCCACCCGCACCGCTGCCCAGCGCCCGGCTAGCGCGGCGGCCAGGGTCGCGGTGGCGGCGTTCGCCTCCGGATGAGATGAACCCACAGCCACCACCAGCACCGCGGTGTCGTGTTCGGGCGCGCCCAGCTCGGCGAGGCGCTGGTCGAGCACTCGGACCAGGCGAGGATCCTCGCCCAAGGTGTCAGCCTGGACGATGTCACCGCGCCGGCCCGCGTCGGACTCCGCGACGACCTCCGGGATGTCTGTGCGGGCGTGGTAGGCATTGGCCAGCAGGAGCGGGGTGACGACCGCCGGGCCGGCCAGTCCGGCCAGCACGTCGCGGAGGTTGGGCTCGCTGCGCTCGCAGAACGCCACTCGAACATCGAGACCCGGCCGCTGCCGACGGATCTCGTCTGCGATGCGGCGGGTGGTTGCCGAGGACCGCGGGTCGGCGCTGCCGTGCGCGGTGAGGATGAGGCCCGGCGGGCGGGAGCGGAGCGACTCGGGGATGAGACCCGGCGGGCGGGAGCGAAGCGACTCGGGGATTGGGCCCGGCGGGCGGGAGCGGAGCGACTCGGGGATTGGGCCTCTCATGAGGCGTGCAATCCGCACTCGGTCTTATTCAGACCCTGCCAGCGGCCGCTGCGCGGGTCGGCGCCTTCGGCCGGCTTGCTGGTGCACGGCGCACAGCCGATCGACGGGTATCCCTCTTCGACAAGGGGATTCACCAGGATGCCGTGTTGCTCGATGTAGGCCTGCATGTCCTCGTCGGTCCAGGCGGCCAGCGGGTTGATCTTCACCAGACCGAAGGCCTCGTCGTACTCGATCAACGCAGCGTTGGCCCGGGTGGGGGACTCGACCCGGCGGATGCCGGTGACCCAGGCCTCGTAAGGGTTCAGGGCCGCGCGCAAGGGCACCACCTTGCGCAGCCGGCAGCACTCACCGGGATCGCGGGCGAAGAGGTCCTTTCCCAGTAGTCGATCCTGTTCGGCTACAGAGTGTTCCGGAGTCACGTTGATGACGGTCACGTCGTAGACCGCCGATACGGCGTCGCGGGTTCCGATGGTCTCGGCGAAGTGGTAGCCGGTGTCCAGGAACAGCACCGGAACACCAGGGCGGGTCTTCGCCGCCAGATCCACCAGAACGGCGTCCTGCATGTTGGCGGCCACCACGTACTGGCCGCCGAAGTGCTGGTCGGTCCACGCCAGGAGTTCCGCAGCGGTCGCGCCCTCGAGTTCGGCCGCACCGCGGGTGGCCAGGTCGCGGAGTTCGATTTCAGGCCTCATCTGTGTCCACCGTTCATCGCAACGATTCTTCGTCGGCCCGCACCGCCCACTCCGCGAAGCGTTCGCCCTCGCCGCGTTGCGCGATGAAGTTTCGCACCACTCGCTCGATGTAGTCGCCCAACTCAGTGCTGGTGACCTTGTGCTGGCGCAATTTGCGGCCGAATCCGCTGTCGAGGCCGAGGCTGCCGCCGAGGTGGACTTGGAAGCCCTCGACCGGACCGGCACCGTCATTGCCGTCGTCGACCATCTGGCCCTTGAACCCGATATCGGCAACCTGGATGCGCGCGCACGAGTTGGGGCAGCCGTTGAGGTTGACGGTGATGGGCACGTCGAGCTGGGCGTTGAGATCGGCGAGGCGGCTCTCAAGATCGGGAACCAGCGACTGGGCACGCACCCGGGTCTCGGCGAAGGACAGCTTGCAGAACTCGATTCCGCTGCACGCCATCAGATTTCGACGCCAGCGCGACGGGGTCGACGGCAGGCCCAGGGCGTCCAGGCCGGCAACCAGTTCGTCGACCCGGTCATCGGGAACGTCGAGCACGATCAGCTTCTGATACGGGGTGAACCGGATGCGGTCGGAACCGACCTGCTCGGCGAGGTCGGCGACCGCGGTGAGGATGGTGCCCGACACCCGTCCCGCGATCGGGGCGACGCCGACGGCGTTGAGGCCGTTGCGAAGTCGTTGCACCCCGACGTGGTCGATCGGGTGGACCACCGGTTCGGGCGCGGGGCCGTCGATCAGAGGCCGTTTCAGGTACTCCGTTTCGAGAACTTCGCGGAATTTCTCCGGACCCCAGTCCTTGACCAGGAACTTCAGCCGGGCCTTGGCGCGAAGTCGTCGGTAGCCGTAGTCGCGGAACAGGCTGACCACCGCCTCCCAGACGTCCGGCACCTCATCGAGGGGCACCCATGCGCCGAGGCGCTGACCCAGCATCGGGTTGGTGGACAGTCCGCCACCGACCCACAGATCCAGCCCGGGCCCATGTTCGGGGTGGTTGACCCCGACAAAAGCCACGTCGTTGATCTCGTGGACGACGTCCTGCAGGCCGCTGATCGCGGTCTTGAACTTGCGCGGCAGGTTGGCGTACTCCGGCTTTCCGACGTAGCGGCGCACGATCTCCTCGACCGCCGGTGTCGCGTCGAGCACCTCGTCGAGGGACTCGCCGGCAAGTGGGGACCCGAGCACGACGCGGGGGCAGTCGCCGCACGCTTCGGTGGTCTGCAGACCGACCTCGTCGAGGCGACGCCAGATCTCGGGCATGTCCTCGATCCGGATCCAGTGGTACTGGACGTTCTGCCGGTCGGAGATGTCGGCGGTGTCCCGCGCGAACTCGGTGGAAATCTGGCCCAGCGTGCGCAACGACCTGGCGGTCAGCGCGCCACCGTCGCTGCGCACCCGCAGCATGAAATAAGGGGCTTCGATGAGATCGACATTCTCCTCCCCGGTGAAGGTCCCGTCGTATCCCTCTTTGCGCTGGGTATACAGGCCCCACCAGCGCAGTCGGCCGCGGAGGTCGGTCTTGTCGATGCTGTCGAAGCCCTGCTTGGAATAGATCTCCTCGACGCGGGTCCGCACGTCGAGAGAGTTCTCCACCTTCTTGAACTCCTCGTTGGCGTTGAGGGGTTCGCGGTGGCCCAGAGCCCACTGGCCGTCGTTGCGGGCCTTGGTCGGCTGTGTCATGAGAGGTGCTCCTCGGATCGGGGAGCCGGCGTCTGATGGACGACATCACCGGTCGACTGTCCGGCGACGCATCCGGCGGCCAGCTTGGCGGTGGGCGGGACTCTAGCGCGTCGGTGCGGTCAGGCCGGGCGACAACAGCAGCTGCAGACGAGCTTGTAGTCGACATGCCGCCGGATCACCAGCGCAACGGTGCGCGGCATCGAATCGCGAACGGACACGGGTCGATTCTGCCACGCCGTTCTCCGACCGCCTAACCGGGCGAGAGTTCGGATCGCGGTGAGCGCAACCCGGCTCTGCGAGACTCATCGACATGCTGCCCGAGATCGCCGTAACTCCCGGGACGGCGTTCGGGATCTACGTGCATGTGCCGTTTTGCGCGACCCGCTGCGGTTACTGCGACTTCAACACCTACACCGCGGCCGAGTTAGGCGGCGGGAGTCAGGACGGTTGGCTGGCGGCGTTACGACTCGAACTGCGACAGGCTGCCGCGGCGTGCGGCCCGGTGCCGGTCGACACCGTCTTCGTCGGCGGCGGAACCCCCTCGCTGCTGGGCGCTCGAGGGCTGGCGGCGGTCCTCGAGGCGGTGCGCGACGCCTTCGACCTGGCAGCCGACGCCGAGGTCACCACTGAGGCCAACCCGGAGTCGACGTCGCCGGAGTTCTTCGATGCCATTCGTGCGGCCGGTTTCACTCGGGTCTCGCTCGGCATGCAGTCGTCCTCGGCGCGGGTGCTGGCTGTGCTGGACCGGACCCATTCGCCGGGCCGGGCGGTGCAGGCTCTCCGTGAGGCGCGGGCGGCGGGCTTCGACCACGCCAATATCGACTTGATCTACGGCACACCCGGGGAAACCGACGCCGATCTGCTGAACTCCGTGGACGCAGCAGTAGCCGCCGGAGCCGATCATGTCTCGGCCTACGCGCTGATCGTGGAGGACGGCACCGCACTGGCCCGGCGCGTGCGTCGCGGCGAGATTCCGGCCCCCGACGACGACCTGCTCGCCCATCGGTATGAACTGGCCGACCAGCGGTTGTCGGCGGCGGGTCTCGGCTGGTACGAGATCTCCAACTGGAGTCGACCGGGTGGCGAGTGCCGGCACAACCTGGGGTACTGGACAGGTGGCCAGTGGTGGGGTGCTGGACCGGGTGCGCACAGCTTCGTCGGAGATCTCCGATGGTGGAACGTCAAGCACCCCAGCCAGTACGCCGAATGTCTGAACCGTGCGGAGACCCCGGCCGCTGGATACGAACGACTCGACTCCCGGGCGCGCCATATGGAGCAGGTCTTGCTGGGAATCCGTCTGCGTGAGGGTATTTCGGTGGCGATGCTCACGGCCTCCGAGCGTCACCGGGCACGTGGGGCGGTTGAAGCGGGGCTCTTGCGTGACCACGGTGAACGAGTGGTGCTGACCGCCCGTGGCAGATTGTTGGCCGACGCGGTGGTGCGTGACCTGCTCGATGATTGACGATCTGGATGATTGACGGTGAAAAAAGGCGAGGCCGCGAGGGCTTCTGCCCTCGCGGCCTCCCGGCCTGACAGGGTTGGGGGAGTCCTGTCGGTAAGTCCCGGTTAGTCGGTAAGTCTCGGCTAGTCCATGGCCCAGACCGGCGGGGTCGGGCCGGAACCGAAGGGGTTGTAGGCCGATCCGCCGGCGGTGGTGCCGGGGGTCGCGACGATCGCGGCGTGGCCGGTCTTGGAGCAGACCGAGGACAGGCCGGAGTCGCTGCACTGGGCCTCGTTGCCCGCGCTCGCTACGGGGGCTAAGGCCACGGCGGCCGCGGCGGCGCCGGTCATGAAGATCGGGGCGAGGAGCTTGGTGATCATGGGAGGGAGTTCCTTTCCGGGGGTGGTAATACATTCTGTAATGCTCAGTGGCGGTGGTGATTTCGTTCGTTCTGCTGTTGTGACTCCACTGTATGAGTGGCTGCGGGGTGAGTCACGAGGCTCATAGGGAAGACATAGAAATATGATCTTGGATTCGCGTATGGGGGGTCGCTGCCTGCGGGCTTGGGTTGGTGCACGAAAAGGCCGCGAGGGCTTGTGCCCTCGCGGCCTCCCGGTCTGTCAGGGTGGGGGGAGTTCTTCGGTTATTCCAGGACCCAGATCGGGGCATTGGGGCTGCCGTCGGAGGGCCAGTAGCCGGTGCCGATGGTGTTGATGCCGGGCGTGGTGACGATTCCGGAGTGCCCGGTGTTGGCGCAGGTCGGGGTCAGGCCGAAGGTCTGGCATTCGGAGACGGCGGTCGCCCCGGCGGTGGGTGCGAACGCCACGAATGCGGCGGCCGCGCCGGCCAGGAGGAACGGGCCAAAGACCTTGGTGATCATGGTTCGGTGTCCTTTCCTGTTGTGTGGTTGATTTCTGGAATCGCCTCCAGGGGTGGCGATTTCGTTCCTCTCTTCTGTTATGACCCGAGCCTATTGCCCCCTGCCGACGCTGTCACTCGGCTCATAGGGAAGACATATGAATCATGATGTGCAGTTCGTGCATCTGCCTCCGGCGGTGTGGCCGCACCGACCGCAGAACTGCACTGAGGCGCCGGCGTTGGCACGGCGGCCGTCGTGTCGGACCGGCACCGCGACGCTGCCCTGCAGGCGGGCGTCGGCGATCTGAACCTGGCCGCCGGTGGCGCTGTGCTGGCGTTGCCAGGCCTCGACGTAGTCCCGTGCGGCGTGGTCCACGTAGTCGCCGGACATCTCCAGGGTCGCGTCCGCGCCGGCAGGCACCGAGTTGAGCGTCTCGTGAAGCCTGGGCAGGGACAGGAAGGTGCAGGGACCGGAGACGACGATCCGCCAGTGGCCAGTTGAGGATTCCTCGGCGTGAATCTTCGGGTGCGCCACCCGCCAGACAGTCATCAGAATGGACAACAGCAGGCCGAGCAGCACGCCTTCCAGCAGGTTCAGGAAAACCACACCGACGGCGGTCACCAGGTAGACCGCGATGTCACCGTTACGCCTTGCGGTCGCGATGTGGGTGATCTTCACCAACTGCACACCGATTACGACGAGCAGTCCCGCCAGCGCTGCAGTGGGGATCTTCTCGATGAGCCCGGCGAAGGGCAGGGCGAACACCAGCACCCAGACGCCGTGCAGGATGCTTGACGCGCGGGTCCGCGCACCGGCGGCGACGTTGGCCGAACTGCGAACGATCACGCCGGTGATCGGAAGTCCCCCGATTGCCCCGGATACCATGTTCGCCGCCCCCTGCCCGACCAGCTCACGATCGAGATTGCTACGGGTGCGGGTCTGCATGCGGTCCACCGCTACCGCGGTCAGCAGGCTTTCGACGCTGGCGATCAGCGCCACGGTCAGAACTCCGGCGGCGAATGCGCCCCAGGCCCCCTCCGGAAGTGCGGGAAGTTGCAGCGCGTCCAGCAGGGAGCCATTCAGCTCAATGCGCGGGACATTGGTGACAGCGGTCACCGACACCAGCGTCGCGAGGACGATCGCGACCAGCGGCCCGGGGATCACGCGTAGCGCGGCCGGTGCCCACCGCCAGGCGAGCAGGATGGCGATCACCAGGACGCCCAGGGCCGTGCTGGCGGGATTGACCTCGGCGAGATGGCTGGGAAGGTGGACGAGATTATGCAGAGCAGAGCTGTGCGACTCTCCGCCGAGCAGCACATGGATCTGCTGCAGCGCAATGGTGATCCCGATGCCCGCCAGCATCGCGTGCACCACCATCGGGGAGATCGCCAGGGCGGCACGGCCGACCTTGCTCAGGCCGAAGGCGATCTGAAGCAGCCCGGCGCAGACGGTGATCGCGCACGTCACCTTCCAGCCGAACTCGGCGATCAGGCCCGCGACGATCACCGTGAGGCCAGCCGCCGGGCCGCTGACCTGCAGCGGGGAGCCGCCGAGCGCACCGGCCAGGATGCCGCCGACGATCGCGGCGATCAGGCCGGCGAGCGCGGGGGCGTTGGAGGCTACTGCGATTCCCAGTGACAGCGGCAGCGCCACCAGGAACACCACCAGTGAGGCCGGCACGTCGAAGCGCACGATCGGCCGCCACCGGCTGTCGCCGCGAAGATCGTGATCTTCGGGTGTTGGGGGCACGTCGATGTGGTCGCGGGCTAGTTCCGACGTCTGTGACACGAGCGGACTCCTTGGCTTCTTGGGGAATGCTCCGGCCACACTCGCTGGGGCCGTTGAAAGCCGATGTTAGGCAAGCGCTTTGGGTGAGTCATTCCACGACGGGGAACGCATATCGAATACATAGCGAAGGGTGGTGCGGGTCACCGGATACACCTGGGAAGTACAAAGATTCGGTGTGCTCGCGGCAGTAACCGAGGGGCGGGGTGCCGCGTGGCGTTGGACGGAGTGGCGGCGCTTCGGCGTGATTGCGCCGGTCGGACAGTCGACCTAAAAGGACCCCAGCCGGGCCAGCAAGACCAGCATCGCCGATGCAGACGCCGGCGTATCGAAATCCATTTGCAGCCAACGACGAGTCAGCCCATCGTGATCCCGGCCATCGGGCGTCGGCGGGTCGTCGTTGCGGATACCGGCGAACTCCTGATTACCTCGCATCAGCGTTCTCCCTCCCTCGTCGTTCCGGCTTGGGCTGCCCACTGGCACATTCCCGAAGCCGTTCTGTTTCCGATGGTAGGTAGGCGCTTCGGCGCCGCCCATCGCCGAGGGCGAACACATACGGAATCCATAGCCGAATTCCGCGTCAGGCCACGAAAGGCTCAGGGAAGATCTATACGAAGTTCATATGTTCCTCATGACTTGGACAGGCTGCGTCGACAGACTTGGATTATGACTATGACGGTGACGCCACGATCTCCGCGCCAGCGCAACCCTGTGCTGGGTCAACTCCCGCCCATCACTCGCGCCGATGGTTCCCCGATCCGCGTGCTCCTCGTCGATGACGAGCCCGCGCTGACGAACCTCCTGAAGATGGCACTGCATTACGAGGGCTGGCATATCGAGGTGGCCCGCGACGGGCGCGAGGCCATCACGAAGTTCGAGGAGTTCGGTCCCGACCTGTTGGTGCTCGACCTGATGCTGCCCGATATCGACGGCCTGGAGGTTCTCAAGACGATCCGGGAGCTGGAGGGCTACACGCCGACGCTGATGCTGACGGCCCGCGACTCGGTGATGGACCGTGTCACGGGTCTGACCGCAGGGGCCGACGACTATCTGACCAAGCCGTTCAGTCTGGAGGAGCTCGTTGCCCGGTTGCGTGGGCTGCTGCGCCGCTCCCATGCGATGTCCTCGCCCGAGGATGAGATGTTGCGGGTCGGCGACCTGACTCTGGACGGTGCGAGCCGGGAGGTCCGCCGGGGCGGAGAGCCGATCGCGCTGACGGTCACCGAATTCGAACTGTTGCGGTACCTGATGCGAAATCCCAAGCGCGCCATACCTCGTGCGGAAATCCTCGATCGGGTGTGGAACTACGGGTTTGGTGGTCGTTCGAGTGTTGTCGATCTCTATATCTCGTATCTACGCCGCAAGATCGACACCGACCGCGAGCCGATGATCCACACCGTCCGTGGCGTGGGGTACATGTTGCGGCCGTGTCAGTAGCCAGGCGCCGATGGTGGCGGCCGCGGTCGCTGCGCCGTCAACTGGTGCTGGGAGTGTGCATCATCGTCAGCGCGGCGGTGGTCGTGATCGGCGCGGTGGCCGAGGTCGGCCTGCGTAGCGAGATGATCAGTCTGACCAATAGTCAGGTCGCAAACTCACTGGCCGCATTCAACTATTCCTACGCGAAGGCACGTCTTGCGCTGTCTCGAAAGGAAGCGCGCAAGGTCGCCGCGATGGAGATCGGCGCCATGACCGGGCAGGCGCCCGGGACCGTGATCGCGCTGACGCGAGACGGCGAGGCGGTGTTCGCGGCGATGTTCACCGACGGCGAACCGGCCCCCGCCCCGCCCGATGTGGTGGCCGCACTCGAGGCCCTCGACTGGGATACCGGCACCGCGCGCAGTGTCCAACTCGGGCACATGGGGTCCCATCAGGTCGGCAGCAGGGACCTGGGCGGTGGTGAACGTTTGGTCTCAGCGGTATCGCTCAATATCGCCCAGAGCACAGTGTCGCGATACGCCTGGATGGTCGCCATCGTGGCGGGCGTGACCCTGGTCCTGGCGGCGCTGGCGACGGTGGTCCTCGTCCGTAACTCGCTGCGTCCCCTGCGGCGGGTCGCCGCGATCGCCGGGCAGGTGGCCACGCTGCCCCTGGAGGCCGACGACTACCGGATCTCTGCGCGGGTCAGTGATCGTGACACCGACCCGCAGAGCGAGGTCGGCATCGTCGGGTTGACGTTGAATCACATGCTCGACAACGTGGACGCGGCACTGACTCAGCGGGCCCGGTCCGATCTGCGGATGCGGCAGTTCATCACCGACGCCAGCCACGAATTGCGCACCCCGCTGGCCTCAATCCTCGGCTACGCCGAACTCACCAGGCAGGAGAGTCAACTGCTCCCGCCGATGACGGAGTACGCCCTCGACCGTATCGAAGCGGAGTCGCGGCGGATGTCGGCACTGGTGTCCGATCTGCTGCTGCTTTCCAGGCTCGACGAGGGCCAGGATCTTCAGATCGAGGACTTCGACATGTGCGAACTGGTCGCGGACGCGGTCAACGATGCCATCGTCGCCGCGCCGGAACACGACTTCCGGGCCGACCTGCCCGATCAGCCGATCTGGGTGCACGGGGACCGGGCCCGCCTGCAGCAGGTGGTGGTCAATCTCCTGGCGAACGTCCGGATCCACACCCCGCCGGGCACCACCGTCACCACATCCCTGGCGAACCGGACCTCAGGTGGCCGGCCGGTGGTGGCGTTGGACGTTGCCGACGACGGACCCGGTATCCCCGAGACGATCATGCCCAACCTGTTCGGTCGTTTCGTGCGCGCCGACAAGGCCCGGTCGCGAGAGATGGGTAGCAGCGGCCTGGGCCTGGCCATCGTCGCATCGGTCATCGAGGCCCACGGGGGGACAGTCACGGCCGAATCACGACCAGGCCGAACGGTTTTCACCGTATTGCTGCCTGGGGCCCGGGCAGTTGACGAAACCCGAAGCGGTAGGCCGTAGTTCTTCGCCGGCCTCCGGTGCCAGTATTTGTACACGATATGAAGTTCGTGATTTATGGTTCACGCCAACCTACCGTGGAGGCATGAGAAAACAACGGAAAACCATTGCCCCCCTGGCGGTTGCGGCAGCCTTGGTCGCCCCGCTTCTCGCGTCAGCTGTCGCGTTCGCGCCCGCCGCTGCTGCGAACTCCAACGAGATCCGCTGCCTCGACAGCGGCACCACGAAAGTGTGCGGCAAGCAGGGTCACAACTCGCTGCACGCCAAGCCGACGCCGCGCACTCCCTCGGGCTCGCTGTTCAGTTCGCCGTGGCTCCCAGGCTATGGGCGAGGGCACTTGCCGCCGGTACTAGCGCTGGACTGAGCCCGGCCCGGTGGTTCCAGGAGTTATCGCGGGACCGTCGGCGTCCATAACGAAGACCCGGGCATGCAGCACCGTGCGGCCACGAAGTGCCGTCCGGACCGCACGGTGCAGCCCATCCTCGAGATAAACCACTCCGCGCCATTTCACGGCGTGCGGGAACAGGTCGCCGTAGAAGGTCGAGTCCTCGCTCAGCAGTCGGTCCAGCGCCAGGACCGTGGTGGTCATCACCAACTCGTCGAGCCGGATCTGGCGCGGCGGAATCCGTGACCAGTCCCGGTAGGTGAGGCCGTGGTCCGGGTAGGGCTTGCCGTCGCGGACGCCCTTGAAAATCACACCTGAAGGGTAGCCCTCCGCCGGGCGGCAGCAGGCGGCACGCTCGGTTGGCACTCTGCCGGCTGGGCTGCTATTCCTGCTGCTGGCGCGACGTAAACTGGCTGCGGCAGGAGGTGAACCGGATGGCAAGCGCCGAAGACCGTCGTTTCGAGGTGTTGCAGGCCATCGTGGCCGATTTCGTCTCGACCAAGGAGCCGATCGGGTCCAAGGCCCTCGTGGAGCGTCACAACCTCGGGGTGTCCAGTGCCACGATCCGCAACGATATGGCCGTTTTGGAGGCCGAGGGCTACATCGCCCAGCCGCACACCAGTTCCGGCCGGGTGCCGACCGAGAAGGGTTACCGAGAGTTCGTCAACCGTCTCCACGGCGTCAAACCGCTGTCGGTGCCGGAACGTCGCGCCATCCTGTCCTTCCTGGAATCCGGAGTGGACCTCGACGACGTCCTTCGGCGGGCGGTGCGACTGCTGGCCCAGCTCACCCGTCAGGTCGCGGTGGTGCAATATCCGACTCTGTCGGCGTCCACCGTGCGGCACCTGGAGGTCGTCGCCTTGACCCCGGCCCGGCTGCTGATGGTGGTGATCACCGATTCGGGTCGGGTCGATCAGCGCATCGTCGAACTCGGTGACGTCATCGACGACCACCAGTTGGCCCAGTTGCGGGAGTTGCTCGGTCAGGCGCTGGTGGGCAAGCGGCTGTCGGCGGCCTCGGTGGCGGTGGCCGACCTGGCCAGCCGGCTCAGCCCCGCTCCGGACGGCTCCGGCCGCAGCGCCGGCCTGGATGGCGCTGCCCGCACCGCGCTGGGCAACGCGGTCGGCCGCTCGGCCACCGTGCTGCTGGAATCCCTGGTCGAACACACCGAGGAACGGCTGCTGATGGGCGGGACCGCGAACCTCACGCGCAACACCGCAGACTTCGGCGGGTCGCTGCGTTCGGTGCTCGAGGCACTCGAGGAGCAGGTGGTGGTGCTTCGACTGCTGGCCGTCCAGCAGGAGGCCGGTAAGGTGACGGTCCGGATCGGCCACGAGACCGAGGCGCAGGAGATGGCCGGAACGTCGGTGGTCACCACCGCCTACGGCAGTTCGGGAACAGTCTTCGGCGGTATGGGGGTCGTCGGTCCGACCCGGATGGACTATCCCGGAACCATCGCCAACGTCGCGGCCGTTGCGATGTACATCGGCGAAGTTCTGGGCAATCGCGCTGGCTGACGCCAGCCCTGGGCAGGAGAAGGTTCAAGCGTGGCACGCGACTATTACGGGTTGCTCGGCGTCAGCAGGGGCGCCAGCGATGCGGACATCAAACGCGCCTACCGCAGGCTGGCCCGGGAACTGCATCCCGACGTCAACCCCGATGAGGAGGAGCGCTTCAAGGAGATCAGCACCGCCTACGAGGTGCTGTCAGACCCGGAGAAGCGGCGCATCGTCGACCTCGGCGGCGACCCGTTGGCCGCCGCGGGGCAGGCCGGGGGCTTCGCCGGTTTCGGGGGCCTCGGCGACGTGTTCGAGGCGTTCTTCGGCGGTGGAGGAGGGTCACGCGGGCCGATCGGCCGGGTGCGTCCCGGATCGGATTCGCTGCTGCGGATGCGGCTGACCCTGGAGGACTGCGCAACCGGCGTCACCAAGCAGGTCACCGTCGACACCGCCGTGCTCTGCGACCTGTGCCAGGGCCGGGGCACACACGGTGATTCGAGGCCGTCGACCTGCGATATCTGCCGTGGCAGCGGTGAGGTGCAGAGTGTGCAGCGCTCGCTGCTGGGCCAGGTGATGACCTCGCGGCCATGCCCGACCTGCGGCGGGGTGGGCGAGGTGATCCATGATCCGTGCCACCGTTGCGGCGGCGATGGACGGGTCCGGGCGCGCCGCGAGATCAGCGTCAAGATTCCGGCCGGGGTCGGCGACGGGATGCGGGTGCGGCTGGCCGCGCAGGGCGAGGTCGGGCCGGGCGGCGGCCCGGCCGGCGACCTCTACGTCGAGGTGCACGAGAAGCAGCACGACGTGTTCGTCCGCGATGGCGACGACCTGCACTGCACCATCACGGTCCCGATGACCGACGCGGCGTTGGGCACCGTGGTCACCGTTCCGGGCATCATCGACGGCGACTCCGAGATCACCATCGCCCCCGGTACCCAGCCCGGTTCGGTGACCACACTGCGTGGGCTCGGGATGCCGCGGCTGCGCTCGGAGGCCCGTGGCGACCTGCATGCGCACATCGAGGTGGTGGTGCCCACCAAACTCGATGCGCGCACCCGGGAACTGCTGGGCGAGATCAAGAGTCGCAGCGGCGAGCAGGCTGCCGTCAAGGCCGCCGGGGCCGGCACGCCGTCGTCGGGCCCGGGTGGCCTGTTCAGTCGGTTGCGCGAGACCTTCAGCGGGCGCTGAACCCGTCCAGTGGTCGCGACGCTGTTCTACGTCGAGTCCGTACCGGCCGTGGGCGAGATCGTCGTCGTCGACGGTGACGAGGGATTTCACGCCGCCACGGTGCGCCGGATCCGTACCGGCGAGGCGCTGGCGCTCTCCGACGGAGCCGGAACCCTCGCCGACTGTGTCGTGGACAGCGTCGACAAACGTTCGCTGGCCGCGCGTGTCGTTCAGCGCAGGACGGCGGTCCCGCAGCGTCCGGCGGTGACGGTGGTGCAGGCGATTCCCAAATCCGAACGTTCGGAGTTGGCGGTGGAACTGGCCACCGAGGCCGGTGCCGACGCTGTTGTGGCCTGGCAAGCCGAACGCTGTGTCGCCCGCTGGGACGGCGAACGCGCGGAGAAGGGCGTGCGCCGCTGGCGGGCCGTCGCGCGGTCGGCCGCCCGGCAGTCCCGCCGGCCGTACATCCCGGCGATCACCGGCCCGATCTCGACGCCGGATCTGCTCGCGCAGGTCGCCGACTGGTGCGCCGAGGGGGCCGTGGTGCTGGCACTGCACGAGTCGGCGACCGAGTCGATCGTGCAACGATGCGGCGCGCAGTCGGATTCGGTCGTCATTCTGGTCGGACCGGAGGGCGGCATCAGCGAGGCCGAGATCAGTCGGCTCACGGCGGCCGGCGCCGCGGCGGTGCGACTGGGCCCCACGGTGCTGCGGACCTCGACGGCCGCCGCGGTGGCCCTCGGTGCGATCGGCGTGCTCACCTCACGCTGGCGCTAGAATCCTCCTAGTCGTACGGACCGGGAAACCCGGAGGAAGCAGGCACGTGACGCCCCGCGAACCGACCGCTGCCGTGCCGGTACGCAGCACCATGACCGTCCCGCCCGATCTCGTCGTGGGTTTGCTGGGCTCGGCCGACCAGAATCTGCGGGCGCTGGAGTCCGGTCTGGCGGCCGAGATTCACGTCCGCGGCAATTCCGTCACGCTGTCCGGAGCGGCCGGCGATGTGGCCCTGGCCGAAACGGTGCTCTCTGAACTGGTGGCCATTCTCGGTGGCGGCCAGACGCTTTCGCCTGATGCCGTGCGCCGCAGCATCGCGATGGTGTCCGGCGCCGACAACGCCTCCCCGGCGGAGGTTCTCACCCTCGACATCCTGTCCCGGCGCGGCAAGACCATCCGGCCCAAGACGCTGAACCAGAAGCGCTACGTCGAGGCCATCGACGCCAACACCATCGTGTTCGGCATCGGACCGGCCGGCACCGGCAAGACCTACCTCGCGATGGCGAAGGCCGTCCAGGCGCTGCAGACCAAACAGGTCAACCGGATCATCCTCACCCGCCCCGCGGTGGAAGCGGGTGAGCGGCTTGGCTTCCTGCCCGGCACGCTGAGCGAGAAGATCGACCCGTACCTGCGGCCGCTTTACGACGCCCTGCACGACATGATGGACCCCGAGGCCATTCCGAAGCTGATGGCCGCGGGTGTCATCGAGGTCGCTCCGCTGGCATACATGCGGGGCAGGACCATCAATGACTCCTTCATCATCCTCGACGAGGCGCAGAACACCACCGTCGAGCAGATGAAGATGTTCCTCACCCGGCTGGGCTTCGGTTCGAAAATCGTTGTCACCGGTGACATCACACAGGTCGACCTGCCGGGCGGGTCGCAATCCGGGCTGCGCGCCGTGATGACCATCCTCGACGGGATCGACGATATCCACTTCGCCGAACTGACCAGCGCCGATGTGGTTCGGCACCGGCTGGTCTCCGAGATCGTCGACGCCTATGCCAGGTCCGAACAACAGTCCGGTCTGAGCCGGGCCCAACGCCGGGCGCCCCGGCGATAGGACGGCGGTCACTGAATCATGATCGGTGGTTTACACCATGAGCATTGAAGTCTCCAACGAGTCGGGCCTCGACGTCTCCGAGGAGGAGCTCATCAGCGTCGCCCGGTTCGTCATCCGCAAGATGAACGTCAACCCCGGTGCCGAGCTTTCGATGGTGCTGCTCGATCTCGCCGCGATGGCCGACCTGCACATGCGCTGGATGGACCTGCCCGGCCCGACCGATGTCATGAGCTTCCCGATGGATGAGCTCGAGCCCGGCGGCCGGCCCGACGCGCCCGAGCCCGGCCCGTCGATGCTGGGCGACATTGTGCTCTGCCCGCAGTTCGCCGCCGAGCAGGCCGCCGCCGCCGGCCACAGTCTCGGCCACGAGCTGGCCCTGCTGACTGTGCACGGCGTGCTGCACCTGCTGGGATACGACCACGCCGAGCCCGAAGAGGAGAAGGAAATGTTCGACCTGCAGCGTCAACTGCTCGAGGAGTGGGTCGCCGACCAGGTCAGGGCCTACCACTCCGACCGCCAGGCCGAGAAGGACCGGCGGCTCCTCGACAAGTCCCGGTTCTTCGATCAGCCGTGACCAATCTGGCGTCGCTGTTCGGCGCGATAGCACTGATTCTGCTCGGCGGGTTGTTCGCGGCCATCGACGCCGCCATCGGGACCGTGTCGAGCGCGCGGGTGACCGAACTGGTGCGCGACGAGCGGCCGGGTGCGGCGCGGTTGGCCCGGCTCATCGCCGAGCGCCCGCGGTATGTCAATCTCGTTGTCCTGCTGCGCATCGCGTGTGAGACCACCGCGACCGTCCTGCTGGTCGGGCACCTGTACGGTCGG
>JAUPLT010000271.1 GCA_030836785.1 Actinomycetota bacterium | reverse complement strand
TTCTCAACGATCACGCCGAGGTACTGGTGGTACTCGGCGAAGCGCACCACGTCCCACATCGTTGCGCGCGACCTTTCGGCCGCCTCCGGGGGCAAATTGTCGCCGAACAGGTCGGGCTGCGCGTCGCGTTTGCGGCCTTGGGCCTGGGAGTGGTTGGTGCAGCTGGGTGAGGCCCACAGCAACTCGGTGGTGGGGAAGTAGCGGGGATCGGTGTTGGAGATGTCGGCGCGGACGTGGTCGGCGCCGGGGTGATTGAGGGCGTGGGTTTCGATGGCGCGGTCCCAGTGGTTCGCGGCGATCCGCGCCGATACCCCCGCGATGGAGACCGCACCCTGACTTGACCCGCCAGCTCCGCAGAACAGGTCAGTGAGCTGCAACGACATGGTGATTCCTCCCGATTGAGAACGACTTGCCTGTTGTCTATAGCCTACCACGCCTGTGGTCTATCGGCAACAGTTCTTTTAGGGTGCAGCGTCGTGCGGCGCCCGAACTTGGCCGCGGTGCCGTCGGCCTGTGTCGGGCCGGATCGGCGGTTGAGTGCCGTGTGGAGCGGGGCGGCGCAGCTACGAACGATGAGCGCCTCGTCGTCTGTTTGCTGTCCAGGCCCGTCGAGTCGGGGAGCGCAGCGGCGCGTGAGTGTCCTCGTCCAAGCGCGGGGCCCGCGCCCTCGGGGCGCTTTCGGGCCCGGGACCGGCGTGCGGGCTTTCCTTCGCCGCCTTCTCCGGGAATTGGGTGCGCAGGGTCAGAGGTCGGGCCGCCGGTGTCCGAAGGGGATCGGGGCCGGCAGGGGGCCGGGGCAGGCCTCGGGCGGCAGAACGCCGTGCGCCGGAGCCACAGCAAGCGGCTCAACTCGGCCGCGCGTCACACACCCGTCCCGGCAGGCGTGGATCTGTCACAGATGAGCCCCGGGGGAGTCTCCCCGGGGCTCATCTGGGTTCTGCGGCGCTACTCCGCGCACACCTTCCGGTACACGGCGTCGGCGGTGGTCGCTCCCAGGATCACCCGTTCGATATCGCTGAGTGGGTAGCCGTTGGCCTCCAGGAACCGCAGATAGTTCTGCGCGATGTCCTGGGGTGCCCGCCAGGCGTCTTTCCCGGTGCGGGCCTCGGTGGTGGCGAAGACCGCGCCGAGCAGGATGACCAGGGCGCGGCCATCCGCGGTTGGGGGGAGTTTGGCGACGGCCGTTTTCAGGGTGTCGCCCGCGGCCAGGCCGAGCAGTTCCTGGGCGATCCGCTGACCGTGGTAGTCGCTGAACAGATCCGGCCTGGTGGCTAGGGCTTCGGCCAGGTACAGGGCCGCGCCGGCGGGGGCCGACTTGCGTATGAGCAGCGTGTCGCGCACCCACGCGCGGCGCACAGTCGCCGCCGCCTCGCCGAGCTTGTTCAGCGCGATGAGTTTGCGTCGCTCTGCACGTTCCGCCTCCGCGGCTTCCTCGCGGGCGCGTTCCCGCGCGGCGGCGCCGTCGGGGTCGGCAGCGTCGGCGAGGCGGTCGACGTCCACGCCGTAGCGCTGTGCGCCGTAGCTGGTCAGAGTGACCCCGGCGGCGATGGGGTTGGTGCAGTAGTAGTCGGGCACCCATTCGGTGGTCTGGGTGATCGTCCGGGCGTGCCGCAGTCCGTCGGCCGGCTCCAGGGTCGGGTCGTCGGCGGTATCGAAGTCGATGTCGCGTTCATCAACCGGCTCGCCGGTCTCCGCGTCCCGGAACGATTCCGTATCGACCAGCACGACCGCCCAGTGCCGGGGGTCCATCGCGGCGATTGCCTCGTCGGTCAGGGCGGCGCCCGTGGCGTCGCGCAGGTAGTTGGTGTCGACGTGGTCGGTGTCTGACCAGCTGGGCCGCCGGTCCAGGACGGTGTAGCCCTGGGCTGCAAACGGGGCGGCTGCCTCCTGGCGGCGGCGGCGGTCCTCGCGGTCGGCGCGCAGCTGAGCGACCCGGTGGTCGAACTGGTCGGTCCCGGCGACCTTGATCAGCGCGGTCTGGGCGTCGTCGTCGCCGTCGAACTCGACGAAGCTGGCGGCTTCGATCAGGCTCAGCTGCCCGGTGTCCAGGGCGCTCATTGCCCGTTCGGAGTCGATGGCGGCTTGGGCGGCGGCGACGGTGGTCTTGGTGGTGGACAGCCCCTTGGCCACCTTCGTGGGCGAGACTCCCTCGAGCAGCAGCTGGTGGATGCCCCGGGCGCGTTCGGCGGCGGTCAGGGGGGCGCGCTGATCGTTGGTCACGATCTGCTCGATGATGCGCTGTGCGCGGAGGTCGGCGTCGGTTCCCTCGACGGTGCGTACATACACCGGCACCGACGCCAGGCCGACCTGGCGGGCGGCCTGGATGCGGCGCTGGCCCTCCCGCACGCGGGGCTTGCCCTGGCCGTCGAAGCGCACCGCGAGGACCGGGACGAGCACGCCGTGCTCCTCGATGGAGGACAGGAATTCGCGGTCCAGGCGGGGGTCCAGGCGGACGTTGATGTCGATGTCGATGTCGTTGGGGCTCAGGTGCAGAAGCTCGGGGGCGGCGGTGATGATCATTGGGAAGTCCTTTCCAATTCCGTTCGGGTGTTGGCTATAGCCTACAGTAACTGTCGCCGATAGGCAACAGAATCAGCGCGGGAGGGGCGGCGGGTAGACGAACGCAGTGATGGCGTCCAGACGCAGGCGTGCGATCTGGGGGTATCCGGAGTTGCCTCTCCAGAACGTGCATTGGATCGTCACCCAGCCGCCGTCGGTCCCGACGATGGTCACATCGGGCCAGGAGGTCTCTCCGGTGTGCAACGTCAGCGGCGTCTGGTCGATCTGCGCCTCTTGCAGGTAGCCGATCAGATTCTGGTCGGAGTAGTCGGTCATGGGGTTCTCCTTGGTCGGGTCACTACGGGTTGTCGGGGGTTGATGGGCGGATCAGCGGCGGGGCCGGCGGCTGCTGTAGGTGCGCCAGCAGCCGTTGCCAGCGGCGGCGACGAGGATGTGGCGGTCCAACCAGACCAGCAGCGCCCGCGCCTGGGCGGTGTCGAGGTGGGTGCCGCGGGCGATCCGGCTCGGGCTCCACCAGCTGGGGTGCGCCTCCAGCCAGAGGTCGATGCGGTCGGCGGCGGCGTAACCCACATCGGTGAGACCGCCGGTCGGGTCAAACATCGCTGCCACCGGCCGGGGTGATGATCGGGCCGGGGCACTGGCCGGGCAGGCCGACGCCGCGGTCGATGTCGCCTTCGGTGAAGGTGATGCCCGCGCTCCCTTCGGGCTCGCAGATCGCGAACCAGTAGCTGGCCCGGCTCCATCGCACCCGCCAGCCGCACTCCACCAGGGTGCTGCGCAGGTCGCGGTCGGCGCCATCGGGGAAGAACGCCTCGCCGCAGGATGGCCGGTGGTGGTCGTTGAGGATGGCGATCAGGGCGTCGACCGTCCGGGCCTCGGCGGCAACGCGGTTGAGGCAGCGCTCGTAGTTGGCCCAGTAGATGCGGGCGTTCGGTGCGGTCATGGTGCTTGGTCCTTCCGGTGCGGACGTCGCTCGGTCTGTTGGCTATAGCCTACCTAGACAGTAGGCTATCGGCAACACTCTCGAATGGAGGGATCGCCGCGCCCGGTGACTGCCGCACACCCGCTGGTTCTGCCCGGCACCGATCGGGTGCGACGGCCACGCCGTCAGTGGTGTTCAGCTTCGGGATGGGTCGATTCGGTGGCGCTGATCCGGCGGTGGCGCGAGGAGCCGGGCCGGGCGGGCCTTCCCGTGGATCACTCCACGGCGTATCGTGGTAGGCGATAGCCAACACATGAGGAGGGTGCTGATGGCGACCAAAGCCGGCCCCGACGAGGAGGACATCCGACGCAAACTGGGGCGCACGATCGTCGTCCTGCGCGAGCGCAGGGGCCTCTCGCAGTCCGAACTGGCCAGGCGCAGCGAGGTCGATCGGGCGTTCCTCAACGGCATTGAGCAGGGCAGGCGTAGCCCGACCGTCCCCGCGCTGGTGAAGATCGCGCGCGGACTGGACTCGACGGTGAGCGTGTTGACCACCGGAATCGTGGAACCCGAACCGGATCAGGTGTGGAACGAGGCGGCGTGGGACAAGGCGGTACTCGAGCAGATCGAACGCGCCGAAGCCCAGTGACGTCGCGGCTGCTGCTGCTGCACAGCTTGCGGGGCTTCCCGTTCACCGACCTGGCCGCCCACCTACCGATCCGGGTTTCGGTGGAGGGGCGGTTGCGAGCCGACGGCGTCGCAGGCCGGTACTGGTACTGCCGGGTGGAGCCGCCGATGGAGTGCCGCCTCGGCGAGGGCGTGTCCAGAGACCACATTCACCCAGACCTGCTCTCCGCGGACCGCGGCACGTTGCGGTTAGAGGCCGTGGTTCTGAGCCCGACCGCGAGCAATCAGGTGCTGCAACCGGGCATCACCGGTTTGACCGTGCATGTGGCGGCGGTCCTTGATCCGAGCGTGGGCGACACCGGAGTGCTTGATACGGCGAAAACGGGCTACCTGGGATACGCGGTCGTCGACGACGCCGCTGAAGTGCCCGACACCGATACCAACGACGACGCGGAACCGATCGCAACTGCTAGCGTCATTGCAGCTCAGACCGACTCGTGATCGGTTGCCGCACAGATTCACCAGGGGAGAACCAATGAAAATCGCACTGGCTGCGGCACTCGCCGCGGGCGTCGTGGCCTCCGCGCCCGTGGCGTTGGCCGACGACTCTGCGCCGGATCTGCGCATCGGCCAGGCGGGCACGCTCGTCAACGGCGATGTCGTGCAAACCTGGACGATCAGCGGCCTGCGCGAGAGCGCCGACATCATCCCTGCCCCTGTAGCGGGCACCCTGTGGGAAGCGACGGCGACCAGCACCGCCGTCGCCGGAACGGTCATCCCGGTCATCCCGGCCTTCAACGCCCGGGCCGGCGGCGCCAACTACCGCGTTCTGTTCGCGGCGGCCACCGCCCAGGGCATCAATCCATCCACTCTCATGCAGGGTGAAAAGGCCACCGGGAAGATCTATTTCGACATCGATGCCGGGACGGTGCCGGACCAAGTCGTCTTTAACGACGGCCAGGCGGACAGGCTGGTGTGGGTGAACGTTCCCGAACCCGCGGCCGTGCCGCCCTTCACTCCACAGTCGACCAACCCGGCAGGACCTCAGAGAACGACACCAGCCGCACCACCGGCGGCCGCAGGCACCCCACCGGCACCTAGTGCAGGTGCCCCAGCGGCGACGAGCCAGGGCACCCCAGCCGCACCCAGCGCAGGTACCCCAGCGGCGACGAGCCAGGGCACCCCGGCAATCAGCCAGGGCACACCGGCCGCACCCCCGGCCGGCACACCCGCCGCACCCAGTGCAGGTACCCCGGCGGCGACAAGCCAGGGCACACCCGCGGGCGCGAGCCCGCCTTCAAGTTCCGCTGCACCGGCGCCCGCAGCGGGCACCTCCGCGGGGACCCCGGCAAACAGCCAGGGCACACCTGCCGCACCTGGCCCGACGGGCTCCACTGCTCCCTCAACCCCCGCCGCACCGGCGATCATCATCAGCCCACCGGCCGCAGGGACTGCACCCGCCAGCTGATCGCGGGTAGCCGGACCGCGTCAGCTGTGGGTAGACCACCAGGTGTACAGCTGATCTAGGCCCGAACGCCCGGGCTCTGCCTGGATGGCGGCGAGCAGCATCGCGCGATCTAGGGTCCACCCGACGACGGGGGCGGTGCCCTGGGTGGTGCCGCAGACCAGGGTCCCGGCGACGATCTGCGGGGTTGCGGTTTTCCGCCAGGGGCCGGGGGAGGCGTAGTTGCCGGGGCATATCTGTACGGCGATGCCCTTGATGAGTTGGTCCATCGCGGCGGCAAGAGACGGGGCGTCCGCGAACAGCGTGTAGCGAGCAGTTGTCGCGGGCGCGTCGGCGTTGGCGCCGCATTCGAACATGGACAACGCCCCCGGCGGCGGTGCCGCCTCGCGGCAGACCTCGGGCGGGTAGCCCGCGGGAAGCAGGGCCATCAAGCGGCGGCTATCCAACTCAGATGCCTGACGCTGGGGCACAGAAACAGAGGTGGTCGGAGTGGCAGAGGGTGAGGCGGTACTGCTCTGCCCGGTATCGGGCTCAGGTTTTCCGCCGATGAGAGTCCACGCGACCAGGCTGATCACCGTCACGGCGGCCAGCGCCGCGACGGCCAGGGCGGGCCGGCGCAACGCTGTGAAGCGGCCGGCGGGGGCGGGCCTGCGGACGACGGCGACAAGAGCCGGGGACGCGGCGTGAAGCGGTTCGACCGGCCGGGGCAAGTACGGCGCGGGTTCCTCATCGCCCCAGGTGAAGAAGTCGGTCAGCACCGGCCACGATTCGGTGGGGGTGTCGTCATCAGAAGGCATCCGTTGCGCCTCCGTTGCGTTTGAGTGCGGCCCACAGATCGCCGCGAACCAAAGCGTCTGCGTAACTGCGTCCACCGGTGCCCACAACCTGCATCCTTTCGTGGCGACCACGCCGGGCGTCTATCCACCTCGGACTTTTTAATCCCACGTTCCGCGTGTGCTGCTAATCCCGAACTGCCCGTGCAGTTTCGGAGCAGGGATCAGTGCTCATCGGATTGGCGGGGTGCGATGGGGGTTGTCAGTCGCAGCATTTCGCGCGCGGCATCCAATGCGTCGGTGAGCACCGCGACGCGCTCGTCGGCGTTGCGTTGGACTTGCGCGAGCTGCTCGGCGTAGGTGGCGCGCAAACCGTCGAGTTGCGATCGGGCCTCGGCGCGCTGGCGGTCGCCATCGTGGCGCAGTGCTGCCAGTGATTCCCCAGCGGCTTGGGACGCGCGCTCAGCTGCGGCGGCTTGGGCGTTCGCCTCTGCGAGGGCGGTGCGCAGCGCGGCCGTCTCGGTGGTGGCGGCTTGGAGGTCCATACGCGCCGATTCGATCTGGTCCTGGTATTGAATGCGAGCCGCCTCGAAATCCCGGCGGGCGGTATCGAGTTCCTGCCGTAGTTGCGCGGCGGTTTCCCGTTCCCGCGCCGCCTGCGTGGTCGCAGCATTCTGGCTCGCGACCGCCGACGCGGCCTCCGTTCGGGCGTCGGCAACGTCGCGGCGCGCCTGGTCCACCTCGGCGTCACGCTCAGCCAGAGAGGCCGTGAACTCAGCGGCCTGGTTGGCCAGTTGTTCGTTCGCGCGGGCGATCTCTGTCTGTGCTTGTTGCTTGACCCGCTCCATCTCGGCGGTGAACTCGGCGGCCTGGGTGGCCAGTTGTTCGTGCGCGCGGGCGATATCTGTCTGCGCCTGCTGCCTGACCCGCTCCATCTCGGCGGTGGCCTCCTCGGTGAGGGCATCGGCCTCGGCCCGATCCTGCTGGGCGGCTTGCGCGATCGCGTGGGCGCTACGCGCGGCACGCTCGGCGGCCGCCGCGCGGCCCT
>JAUPLT010000270.1 GCA_030836785.1 Actinomycetota bacterium | reverse complement strand
GCAACCAGGCCAGTACCGGGGCGCTGATACCGTCGCGCCGCAGCGCCAAGGCCTCGTCGAAGGGCGCCCCCGCCAGTTCGGCGACCCCGGCCGCCAGGGCGGCCCGGGCCACCTCCGTGGCACCGTGGCCGTAGCCGTCGGCCTTCACCACCGCCATCACCGCAGCCGGGCCCGCGTGTTCGCGCAGCACCCCCACGTTGTGGACGATGGCATCGAGGTCGACGACCACTTCTCCGTTGACACCGGGCGCCGTTCGCGCCGCCCGGGTCAGGGATTGCGTGTGCATGTCCATGTCATCGCCGTCAATTGTCCCAGACCGGACCGGAGGTTGGGGGCCGGTCGGGTGAGCCGGGCGGGGTTGCCCGTCCCGCGATCAGTGCGCGAAGTGCTCCTGGGTGAAGTAGCCGCCCGGTTTGATCTCGCCGAGATGCGCGATCACGGCCTGCAGGTCCGCCCACAGCGAGCGGGCCAGATCCGCGGAGAAGCCCTCCCGGACGACCACCCGCAGCACCGTGACGTCCTCGGCGCCGTCGGGCATGGTGTAGGCGGGCACCTGCCAGCCGTAGCTCCGCAGCGACGTGGACACGTCGAACTCGTTGAAGCCAGGGCCGCCATCGGGGCCCCCGGCCGAATCGGCAGCGCCCCCGGCCGAATCGGCAGCGCCCCCGGCCAGTCGGAACGCGACCACCGGGATCTGGGATCCGTCGGAGATGACCTCGAAATGGTGGGACCTGGAGAGTTGGTCGGAGAACCACCGGGCAGTCTCCGACAGCGTCTGCATGACCTGGGTGTAGCCGGCACGGCCCAACCGGAGGAAGTTGTAGTACTGGGCCACCACCTGGTTGCCGGGGCGGGAGAAGTTCAGCGTGAAGGTGGGCATGTCACCGCCGAGGTAGTTGACCCGGAACACGAGTTCCTCGGGCAACTGCTCGGCGTTGCGCCACACCACGAAGCCGATACCCGGATACGTCAGCCCGTACTTGTGGCCGCTGACGTTGATCGACGCCACCCGGGGCAGCCGGAAGTCCCACTTGAGGTCGGGCTGCAGGAACGGCACCACGAAGCCACCGCTGGCGGCGTCGACGTGCACCGGGATGTCCAGCCCGGTCTGCTTTTCCAGCGCGTCCAACGCCGCGCAGATCTCGGCGATGGGCTCCAGTTCACCGGTGTAGGTGGTGCCCAGGATGCCGACCACCCCGATGGTGTCCTCGTCGACGGCGGCCACCACCTGCTCGGGGGTGATCACGTAGCGGTCCTCGGCCATCGGCAGGTACCGCGGCTCCACCTCGAAATAGCGGCAGAACTTCTCCCACACCACCTGCACGTTGGCACCCATCACCAGGTTGGGGGTGCGCGTCTTCCAGGCGTCTTCGTCTTTCCCCGCGCCGTCCTTCCCCGCGCCGTCCTTACCCGCGCGGGCGGCGACCCGTTGCTTCCACCGCCACTTCAGCGCCAGCCCGCCGAGCATGACCGCCTCCGAGGACCCGACCGTGGACACGCCCACGGCGCTGGCCGCGTCGTCGTCGCGCAGGTTCTCGGCGTGGAACAGGTCGGCGACCATCGACACGCACCGGGACTCGATCGCGGCGGTGGCCGGATATTCGTCCTTGTCGATCATGTTCTTGTCGAAGGTTTCGGCCATCAACTTCTCGGCCTCGGGGTCCATCCAGGTGGTGACGAACGTCGCCAGGTTCAGCCGCGAGCTGCCGTCCAGCATCAGTTCGTCGTGGATGAACCGGTACGCCGCTGCCGGTTCCATCGGTTCGATCGGCAGCCGCAGCGACGGGATCGGTTCGGTCGAGAGCCGTCCCGTGTAGGCCGGCGCGATGGACGGGGAGCGGTACTTGACGTGCGGCATGGTGATCCTTCTGAGGTTGAGGTCGTCGTGACGACGACCGGGTTGCCGGTGGTTTACAGGGTGGCCAGTGCGGGGCGGATGTGCGCCAGAATGCGCGATGCGGACGTCGGAACCGGAGCCGGGCCGGGGTCGGCGGCGGCGGCGTTGGCGGCCCTCGCGTGCACGAAGGCCGCCGCTGCAGCCGCCTCGGCGGGCGGCAGCCCGGCGGCCAGCAACGCGCCGATGATGCCGGACAGCACATCGCCGGAGCCGGCGGTGGCGGCCCACGAACCGCCCGCCGGGTTGAGGTACGCGACGCCTGAGACGGCGTCGGCGATGACGGTGACGTTGCCCTTCAGCAGCACGACGGCACCGAGTTCGGCGGCCAGTCGTCGGGCGGCGCCGACCCGGTCATCGCCCACCGGTCCGAGTTCGAACCGCTCGTACTCCCCCGCGTGCGGGGTCAGCACGGTCGGCGCAGCCCGAGCGCTCACCAGATGGGGGTGCCGGGCCAACATGGTCAGCGCGTCAGCGTCCACGATCACCGGCAGATCGGAGGACAGCGCGAAGGTCAGGGCGGAGAACGCGGCCTCATCGGTGCCCAGTCCGGGCCCGACGACCCAGGCCTGCACCCGACCGGCCTCCGCGGCGCTGGGCGCGGCCACCACCTCCGGCCAGTGCGACACCACCTCGGCGGCCGCCGGCCCGGCGTAGCGCACCATTCCCGACGTCGCCGCCACCGCCGCTCCGGTGCACAGGATCGCCGCACCCGGATAGGCCGCCGATCCGGCCAGTACGCCGACCACACCCTGGGTGTACTTGTCGTCGCGCGGGCCGGGCAGCGGCCAGCGCGCTGCAACGTCGGTGGCATCCAGGCCCAGCAGGTCGGTCTGCGGGAGTTCCAGCCCGATGTCGACCAGTTCGACCCGGCCGCAGTCGGCCAACGCGTGTACGGGTTTGAGACCACCGAAGGTGACCGTCAGTCCGGCCCGCGCCGCGGGTCCGGCGATCGCGCCGGTGTGCACGTCGATGCCGCTGGGGATGTCGACGGCGACGACCGGGACGCCGGATTGCCCGACGGCGGCGAAGATCGCCGCCGCCGCCGGTCGCAGCGGTCCGGTACCCGAGATGCCGACCACCCCGTCGATCACCAGATCGGTGCCGTCCGGGACTCCTACGTCGCCACCGCCGACCACCCTGCCGCCTGCCGCACGGAACGCCGCGAGGGCTTTCGCATGGGTGCGACCCGGGTTGAGCAGGACCGCGTACGCCGCGACGCCGCGGCGACGCAGGAAGGTCGCCGCCCACAGCGCATCGCCGCCGTTGTCCCCGGATCCGACCACCGCGCACACGACGCGCCCGGCCACACCGCCGGCGCGGCGGCGCAGTTCGGCGGCCACCGCCGTCGCCAGCCCGGAGGCGGCCCGCCGCATCAGCGCGCCGTCCGGCAATGCGGCCAGCACCGGCGCCTCGGCCGCCCGGATCTGATCCGCCGTGTAGTAGTGCCGCACGGTGCCGCGTTACTCCACGGTGACGGACTTGGCGAGGTTACGGGGCTTGTCGACGTCATAGCCGCGGGCGCGCGCCACCGAGGCGGCGAACACCTGCAGCGGAATGGTCGACAACAGCGGCTGCAACAACGTCGAGACCACGGGAATCTCGATGATGTGGTCGGCGTACGGGCGGACCGTGTCGTCACCCTCCTCGGCGATCACGATGGTGACCGCGCCGCGGGCCTGGATCTCCCGGATGTTGCTGAGCAGCTTGGCGTGCAGGGTCGCGGCGTTCTTCGGCGACGGCATCACCACGATCACCGGCAGACCGTCGTCGATCAGCGCGATCGGCCCGTGCTTGAGCTCGCCGGCCGCAAATCCCTCGGCATGCATGTAGGCCAGTTCCTTGAGCTTCAGCGCACCCTCGAGCGCCACCGGGTAGCCGACGTGGCGACCCAGGAACAGCACCGTCGGACAATCGGCGAACCGCCTGGCCAACTCGGCGACCGTGTCGAGGTGAGCGAGCACCCGTCGCACCAGGTCGGGCATGGCCTCCAGGTCGCGGTACTCGCGCTCCACCTCGTCGGGGTACTTGGTTCCCCGGGCCTGCGCCAGTGCCAGGCCGACGAGGTAGTTGGCGGCGATCTGGGCCAGGAAGGTCTTGGTGGCCGCCACCCCGATCTCCGGGCCGGCCCGGGTGTAGAGCACGGCGTCGGCCTCGCGCGGGATCTGGCTGCCGTTGGTGTTGCAGATCGCCAGCACCTTGGCCTTCTGCGCCTTGGCGTGCCGGACGGCCTCCAAGGTGTCGGCGGTCTCGCCGGACTGCGAGATGGCGATCACCAGGGTCCCGCGATCCAGGACCGGATCCCGGTAACGGAACTCACTGGCGAGTTCGACTTCCACCGGAAGCCGGGTCCAGTGCTCGATGGCGTACTTCGCCAGCAGCCCGGAGTGGTACGCGGTTCCGCAGGCGACGATGAAAACCTTGTCGACCTCACGCAGTTCCTGGTCGGACAGCCGTTGCTCGTCGAGCACGATGCGGCCATCGACGAAATGCCCGAGCAGGGTGTCGGAGACCGCGGCAGGTTGCTCGGCGATCTCCTTGAGCATGAAGTAGTCGTAGCCGCCCTTCTCGGCGGCCGACAGATCCCAGTCGATGTGAAACGGCCTGGCGTTGGCTGCGTCGTCGTTGCCGTCGAAGTCGACGATCCGGTAGCCGTCTGCGGCGATCACCACAGCCTGGTCCTGACCGAGTTCGACCGCGTCGCGGGTGTATTCGATGAACGCCGCGACATCGGAACCGACGAACATCTCGCCCTCGCCGACACCCACCACCAACGGGGTGGACCGCCGCGCGGCGACGATGGTGCCGGGATCGGCGGCGTGCGAGAACACCAGGGTGAAATGACCCTCGAGGCGGCGAAGCACCGCCAGCACCGCGGCGACGAAATCACCAGCGGTCGCGCCCTCCCGGTAGGCGTGGGCCACCAGGTGCACGGCGACCTCGCTGTCGGTGTCACTGGCGAACTCCACCCCGGCCGCTTCGAGTTCGGCGCGCAGCACCGCGAAGTTCTCGATGATCCCGTTGTGCACGACGGCGAACTCGCCGGCGGCGTCACGGTGCGGGTGGGCGTTGCGGTCGGTGGGGCGGCCGTGGGTCGCCCACCGGGTGTGGCCCATCCCCGACGTCCCGACGAGGGCGGCCGGGTCGGTTTCGGCCAACGCCTCCTCGAGGTTGGCCAACCGGCCGGCACGACGGCGGACGGTCAGCCCGCCGTGCCCGTCGAGTACGGCCAGACCCGCGGAGTCGTAGCCGCGGTACTCCATTCGGCGCAGTGCGTCCACCACGACAGCGCGGGCAGGACGATGCCCGACGTACGCCACGATTCCGCACATGACCCACCAGGGTAGTCCAGCGCGACACTTCTCCCGGTCGGCTGCCCGGTCGGCTACCGTCGTCGGGTGGCCCGCAATCGCTCCCTGTTCGCCGCGCTGACCCGGCGCGGACCGCACCGGATTCTGCGCGGGGACCTCGGCTTCGCCGGTATCAGCGGGCTCGTCTACACCCCCGCCGGCGGGTTCGGCCTACCCGGCGTGGCCTTCGGCCACGACTGGCTGGCCGGGGTCGAGCGTTACGCGGGCACGCTGGAACATCTGGCCAGTTGGGGCATTGTGGCGGCCGCCCCGGATACCCAGCGCGGACTCGTCCCGTCGGTGCTGAACCTGGCGCACGACCTCGGCGCCACGTTGGATGTGCTGTGCAGTGTGCGGTTGGGATCCGGAGACATCAGTGTCTCCCCGCAGAAACTGGGTGTGGCCGGACACGGTTTCGGTGGGTCCGCGGCGGTGTTCGCCGCCTCCGGGCCGGGGAGTGGGCCGGTGAGCGTGCAGGCCGCGGCGGCGGTGTTCCCGTCCGTGACCAAACCGTCCGCCGAAGTGGCCGCGGCCGCACTGCGGGTGCCGGGCCTGGTGCTGGCCACCCCCGACGACGCCGCGTCGCTGCGCACCGACGCCGCCGAGGTCGCCGCGTCCTGGGACGGTGCCGTGCTGCGCGTCGTCCAGAAGGCCGCCCTGTCCGGACTCCTGGAGAAGCAGGGTCTGGCCCAACTGCTGGGCGTGCCGGTGCCGAGCACCCGCATCCAGCGGACCATCAGGGCACTGCTGACCGGCTTCCTGCTGTTCCATCTCACCGGCGACAAGAAGTATCGGGAGTTCGCCGACGCCGACGCCTCGGTCCCGCGCACCGCAGGACCCGATCCGGACGCGCAGCCACCCACCGACGAGGACCGCATCGTCGCACTGTTCAAGTAGCGGCCAACCAACCGGTTGGTGTATAACCCAGGCATGCGCACCGG
>JAUPLT010000269.1 GCA_030836785.1 Actinomycetota bacterium | reverse complement strand
GGTTCGCATCGTCTGCCAGCGCTGCGAGGGCACGACATTCGTCATCGGAGAACTCCGTCCCGGTCGGGTTGTGCGGTGAGTTGACGATGATCGCCCGGGTCCGGGAGGTGACCGCGGCGCGCACCGCGTCCACGTCCAGGGCGAAGCCGCGGCCGTCCGACACCAACGGCACCGGCACCCGGTGTGCGCCCGCCATGGCGATCACCGGGGCGTAGGTGTCGAAGTACGGTTCGATCAGGATCACCTCGGAACCGGGTTCGACCAGGCCCAGGACTGTGGCCGCGATCGCCTCGCTGGCGCCCACGGTGATCAGCACCTCGGACTCCGGATCGAATCGCTGGCCGTAGCGCCGATCCCGCTGTCCGGCGACCGCCGCGCGCAGTTCGGCGATCCCCGGTCCGGGCGGGTACTGGTTGACCCCGTCGGCGATCGCCTGCCGGGCCACCTCGAGCATCGCCGCCGGGCCGTCCTCATCGGGAAACCCCTGACCGAGATTCACCGCCCCCAGGCTCGCCGCGAGCGCCGACATCCTGGCGAAGATGTTGACCGAGAAGGGGCGCAGGCGTTGGACCGTCATCGCTGGGGAACCACCTTCTGATCCGGTCATGGCGATGAAGCCTAATCGGCGGGAAGGGCCATAATCGCCTGGTGGAATCGCCGGAACCCAGCGTCCGCCTCGGCACCGTCGATGACGTCCCCGGGGTCCGCTCACTCGAATCGCGTTACTTCATCGGTAATCTCGCGCCCGACCAGCGGGCCGATGGCTTCCTGTCGATCCGCCAACCTGAGGGAAGCTTCGAGCGGGTCGCGGAAGCGGGCGGTCTGCACGTCGCGGTCGACGAGTCCGGGGCGGTCGTCGGGTTCATCGTCCTCGCGCCGCCTTTGCTGGCCTGCCAGGGTTCGCCGCCACCGATCGTCGAACGGATGGTCGCACTCGCCGACACCATCGAGTACCGCGGCCGCCGGATCTCGTCCTACCGCCTCGCTTTGCGCGGGCCGGTCTGCATCGACGAGCGGTTCCGCGGCCACGGGCTTTACGGGCGGTTCAACGCGGTGACCAAAGCGGCGTACCGCGACACCTACGAGATCGGCATGCTTTTCGTTTCCGCGCGTAACTCGCGATCGCTTCGGACGACGACCTCGAAGCTCAACGCCACCGTTGTGGATACCTTCGAGGTCGGTGCGGAGAGTTACCACTATCTGGTCTATGAACTCGGGCTGAGCCTCCCAACCAACAGGTTGGCCGAGGGTCGTTAGTTACCGGCCGGTAGGGGCGACTAGTCTGCAGAGTGGCGGGTCTTAAAACCCGTATCCGAAACCTAGAGGACTTAGGGGAATCCACATGTCCGAAGAAGCCTTCATCTACGAGGCCATCCGCACCCCGCGCGGCAAGGGCAAGAACGGCGCCCTGACCGAGGTCAAGCCGCTCAATCTGGTCGTTGGTCTGATCGACGAGATGCGTCGTCGGCATCCGAACATCGACGAGAACATGATCAGCGACGTCATCCTGGGCTGCGTCTCGCCGGTCGGCGACCAGGGCGGCGACATCGCCCGCACCGCGGTCATCGCAGCCGGTATGCCCGATACCGTCGGCGGATTCCAGCTCAACCGGTTCTGCGCCTCCGGACTGGAGGCCGTCAACACTGCCGCCCAGAAGGTCCGTTCCGGCTGGGACGATCTGGTCTACGCCGGCGGCGTGGAGTCGATGAGCCGAGTTCCGATGGGTTCGGACGGCGGCGCCATGATGTCCGACCCGGCCACCAACTACGACGCTTTCATCGTCCCGCAGGGCATCGGCGCGGACCTGATCGCCACCCTGGAGGGCTTTGACCGCGACGACGTCGACGCCTACGCGGTTCAGTCGCAGCAGCGCACCGCTGCGGCCTGGTCGGGCGGCTACTTCGCCAAGTCGGTCGTCCCGGTTCGCGACCAGAACGGCCTGCTGATCCTCGACCACGACGAGCACATGCGTCCCGGCACCACCGCCGAGAGCCTGGGCAAGCTCAAGCCCGCCTTCGAGGGGCTGGCCGCGATGGCCGGCTTCGACGACGTGGCGATGCAGAAGTACCACTGGATCGAGAAGATCAACCACGTCCACACCGGCGGCAACAGCTCCGGCATCGTCGACGGCGCCGCTCTGGTGCTGGTCGGCAGTGAAAAAGCGGGCAAGGCCAACGGGCTGACGCCGCGCGCTCGTATCGTCGCCACCGCCACCAGCGGTGCCGACCCGACGATCATGCTCGTCGGCCCCACCCCGGCGGCGCTGAAGGCGCTGGACCGGGCCGGGCTCAAGCCCGAGGACATCGACCTCTACGAGCTCAACGAGGCCTTTGCCTCGGTGGTGCTGAAGTTCCAGAAGGATCTCAACATCCCCAGCGAGAAGCTGAACGTCAACGGCGGCGCCATCGCGATGGGCCACCCACTGGGCGCCACTGGCGCCATGATCACCGGCACCATGGTTGACGAACTGGAGCGCCGCGGAGCAAAGCGTGCGCTGATCACGTTGTGCATCGGCGGCGGTATGGGCGTGGCCACCATCATCGAGCGC
>JAUPLT010000268.1 GCA_030836785.1 Actinomycetota bacterium | reverse complement strand
CTGCGCGTGCTGATCGCCCTAGTCTCCGCGTTCGCGGTGCTCGGAATCGTCATCCCGACGTTCAGTTCGTTGTTCACCCCGCAGTTCCTCAACCAGGCGAACGGGCCGACGACGACAACGACCACCACCACGGCCCCGGTGCTGACCATCAAGCCACTGTCGGTCCGCCCGGTCATCACCGCGTTCGTGACCACCCCCGAGGAATGTCCGCCACCGGTCAAGAACGCGCCGTCGAAAGAGCCGCTGAAGGTCTGCGATATCCCCAGGACCGCCGTGTATGACCTGGAGCCCGAGGCGCTGACACTTCAGCTCACCAAGGTCGAGTCCTTCCGCAACCCGCTGACCGGGGCCGAGACCGTCTCGATGACGATGACACCGGAGTCGGCCGAGAGGTTCGCCACCTTCACCGGGGGTATGGTCGGCCGCCAGATCGCCTTCGTCCGGGGCGGAACGGTGGTGTGGGGCCCGAAGATCACCACCCCGATCGACGGCACCGTGCTGCAGCTTTCCGGCGACCTGACGACTGAGCAGGCCGCCGATATCGCGCGGATGCTGCGCAGCGACGCCTGACGCTGGACACGGCCGGCGCATCGTGACCCGACACGCCGAGCACGTCGGCGCACCGTCCTAGACTGACGGGCCTATGGGCTCCTCGTTCGTGCACCTGCACAACCACACCGAGTACTCGATGCTCGACGGTGCGGCCAAGATCACGCCCATGCTGGCCGAGGCCCAGCGGCTGGAGATGCCCGCGATCGGCATGACCGACCACGGCAACATGTACGGCGCCAGCGAGTTCTACAACGCTGCGACCTCCGCTGGGGTCAAGCCGATCATCGGCGTCGAGGCCTATGTCGCTCCAGGATCCCGATTCGACACCCGGCGGATCCTGTGGGGGGACCCCGGCCAGAAGGCCGATGACGTCTCCGGCAGCGGCTCCTACACCCATCTCACGATGGTCGCCGAGAACGCGACCGGCCTGCGCAACCTGTTCAAACTGACCTCGCTGGCGTCCTTCGAGGGTCAGCTGGGTAAGTGGGCCAGGATGGATCTGGACCTGATCGCCGAGCATGCGGAAGGCATCATCGCGACCACCGGATGCCCGTCCGGAGTCGTGCAGACCCGGTTGCGGCTCGGCCACCACGCCGAGGCGCTCGAAGCGGCGGCGACGTGGCGGGACATCTTCGGACCCGACAACTACTTCCTGGAGTTGATGGACCACGGACTGTCGATCGAACGCCGGGTACGGGACGGGTTGCTCGAGATAGGCCGCACGCTGGGCATCCCGCCGCTGGCCACCAACGACTGCCACTACGTCACCCGCGAGGCCGCGGCCAGCCACGAGGCGCTGCTGTGCGTGCAGACCGGAAAGACCCTGTCCGACCCGAACCGGTTCAAGTTCGACGGTGACGGCTACTACCTGAAGTCCGCTGCGGAGATGCGGTCGATGTGGGACGACCAGATCCCGGGCGCCTGTGACTCCACCCTGCTGATCGCCGAGCGGGTGCAGTCCTACGCCGAGGTGTGGACGCCCCGGGATCGGATGCCAATCTTCCCGGTGCCGGCCGGGCATACCCAGGCCACCTGGCTGCGCCACGAGGTGGACGCCGGCCTGGCCCGCCGCTTTCCCGACGGCGTCCCGGTCGCGTACACCGAACGGGCCGGCTACGAGATCGAGGTCATCTGCGACAAGGGATTCCCGTCGTACTTCCTGATCGTCGCCGACCTGATCGGTCATGCCCGCTCGGTGGGTATCCGGGTCGGCCCGGGCCGCGGCTCGGCGGCCGGTTCGCTGGTCGCGTACGCGCTGGCCATCACCGATATCGACCCGATCCCGCACGGCCTGCTCTTCGAGCGGTTCCTCAACCCCGAGCGCACCTCGATGCCCGATATCGACATCGACTTCGACGACCGCCGCCGCGGTGAGATGGTGCGCTACGCCGCCGAGAAGTGGGGCAGCGACCGGGTCGCCCAGGTCATCACCTTCGGAACCATCAAAACCAAAGCGGCGCTGAAGGATTCCGCCCGGGTGCACTACGGCCAGCCGGGGTTCGCCATCGCCGACCGGATCACCAAGGCCCTGCCGCCGCCGATCATGGCCAAGGACATCCCGCTGTCGGGAATCACCGACCCCTCCCACGAGCGCTACAAGGAGGCCGCCGAGGTCCGCGCGCTGATCGACACCGATCCCGACGTGCGCACCATCTACCAGACCGCTCGCGGACTTGAGGGTCTGGTCCGCAACGCAGGTGTGCACGCGTGCGCGGTGATCATGAGTTCCGAGCCGCTGATCGAGGCCATCCCACTGTGGAAACGGCCGCAGGACGGCGCGATCATCACCGGCTGGGACTACCCGTCCTGCGAGGCCATCGGCCTGCTCAAGATGGACTTCCTGGGGCTGCGCAACCTGACGATCATCAACGACGCCCTGGACAACATCAAAGCCAACCGCGGTGTCGACCTGGAACTGGAGTCGTTACCGCTGGACGACCCCGCCACCTACGAGCTGCTGGGCCGTGGCGACACCCTCGGGGTGTTCCAACTCGACGGCGAGCAGATGCGACGGCTGCTTCGCCGTATGCAGCCCACCGTTTTCGAGGACATCGTGGCGGTGCTGGCGCTCTACCGGCCGGGCCCGATGGGGGTCAACGCCCACACCGACTACGCCGACCGTAAGAACGGCCGTCAGGCCATCAAGCCGATTCACCCCGAACTGGCCGAACCACTGGAGGACATCCTCGCCGAAACCTACGGCCTGATCGTCTACCAGGAACAGATCATGCGCATCGCGCAGAAGGTGGCAGGTTACTCGCTGGCCCGAGCCGACATTCTGCGCAAGGCCATGGGCAAGAAGAAGCGTGAGGTGCTCGACAAGGAGTACGAAGGCTTCGCCGACGGCATGAAGAAGAACGGATTCTCCCCGGCGGCCATCAAGGTGCTGTGGGACACCATCCTGCCGTTCGCCGACTACGCGTTCAACAAGTCGCACGCTGCGGGGTACGGGCTGGTGTCGTACTGGACGGCCTACCTGAAGGCGAACTTTCCGGGCGAGTACATGGCGGGCCTGCTCACCTCGGTGGCCGACGACAAGGACAAGTCGGCGATCTACCTGGCCGACTGCCGCGAACTCGGGATCACCGTGCTGCCGCCGGACGTCAACGAGTCCGAACTGAACTTCGCCTCGGTGGGCACCGACATCAGGTTCGGGTTGGGCGCTGTGCGTAATGTCGGGGCCAACGTGGTCGGCTCCCTGATCGCCACCCGGAGCGTCAAGGGCAGATTCACCGACTTCTCCGATTACCTGAACAAGATCGACATCAGCGCCTGCAACAAGAAGGTGACCGAATCACTGATCAAAGCCGGTGCCTTCGACTCGCTCAAGCACGCCCGCAAAGGTTTGTTCCTGGTGCACGCCGACGCGGTCGACTCGGTGCTGGGCACCAAGAAGGCCGAGGCGATGGGCCAGTTCGACCTCTTCGGCGGCGGATCGGACGGTGATGGCGCCGACACCGGCGATTCAGCGTTCGCCATCAAGGTGCCCGATGAGGAATGGGAGGACAAGCACAAGCTTGCCTTGGAGCGGGAGATGCTGGGCCTGTACGTCTCCGGCCATCCGCTCAACGGTGTCGCGCACCTGCTCGCCGCGCAGGCTGACACCTCGATCCCGGCGATCCTGGCCGGTGATGTCGCCAACGACACCCAGGTTCGGGTCGGCGGAATTCTCGCCTCGGTCAACCGGCGGGTCAACAAGAACGGAATGCCCTGGGCTTCAGCGCAACTGGAAGACCTGACCGGTGGGATCGAGGTGATGTTCTTCCCGCAGACCTACTCACTGTTCGGGGCGGAGGTCGCCGACGACGCGGTGGTACTGGTCGGCGGGAAGGTTCGGGTTCAGGAGGACCGGATCACGCTGCTCGCCAACGACCTTGTGGTGCCTGACTTTTCGAACTCCCAGCCGAACCGGCCGCTGGCGCTGAGCCTGCCGACCCGGCAGTGCACCTTGGACAAGGTCACCGCGCTGAAGCAGGTGCTGGCCCGTCACCCGGGCACCTCCCAGGTGCATCTGCGGCTGATCAGCGGTGATCGGATCACCACCCTGGAACTCGACCAGTCGCTGCGGGTAACCCCGTCTTCGGCGCTGATGGGCGATCTCAAGGCGCTCCTCGGCCCGGGCTGCCTGGGCGGCTGACCTGGCCCACCGCCACGATGCCGAGGTACGTCGCCGCGCTCAAACTGCCGATGGGGTCCAACGATTATGCTGTCGGCATGCCGCTGACCGGAGAATACGAGCCGAGCACCTCGGACTGGGCCCGCGAGAACGCCGAGTTGTATATGGCGTCCGGGGGCACGGCGGGCACCGACCTGCAGGGCAAACCGGTCGTCCTGCTGACCAGCATCGGGGCCAAGACGGGCAAGCTGCGCAAGACCCCCCTGATGCGGGTCGAGCACAACGGTGAGTACGCGATCGTCGCCTCGCTCGGTGGTGCCCCGAAGCACCCGGTCTGGTACCACAACGTCGTCAAGAATCCGCGGGTCGAACTGCAGGATGGATCGGTGTCCGGCGACTACGAGGCCCGCGAGGTTTTCGGCGAGGAGAAGGCCGCCTGGTGGGAACGCGCCGTCGCGGCCTGGCCGGCCTACGCCGACTACCAGCAGAAAACCGATCGGGAGATCCCGGTGTTCGTGCTGACCCCAATTCGCTGACCCGGCCCGTCCGGTGGCACCATTGTGCGGTGCCCGCCGACCTGAGCCAGACGATCACGGCGGCCGATATTGACGAGGCCGCCAAGCGGATCTCCGACGTCGTGCTGAGCACCCCGCTGCAGTACGGGGATCGGCTGTCCGCCATCACCGGGGCGAGCGTCTATCTCAAGCGAGAGGACTTGCAGAGCGTCCGGTCCTACAAGATTCGCGGTGCCTACAACCTGCTCAAGCAGCTCACCGACGCCCAACTCGGTGCGGGGGTGGTGTGCTCGTCGGCGGGCAACCACGCGCAGGGTTTCGCGTTGGCCTGCCGGACCATGGGGGTGCACGGCAGGGTCTACGTACCGGCCAAGACGCCCAAGCAGAAGCGTGATCGGATCCGCTACCACGGCGGTGAGTTCATCGACCTCATCGTCGGCGGGGCCACCTACGACGACGCGGCCGCCGCGGCGTTTAACGATGTCACCCGCACCGGGGCGACCCTGGTACCGCCCTACGACGACCCCCGCACCATGGCCGGTCAGGGAACGATCGCGGTGGAGATCCTCGAACAGCTCGACGCCGAGCCGGACCTGGTGATCGTTCCGGTCGGCGGCGGCGGCTGCATCTCCGGGATCACCACCTATCTCGCGGAGCGGACCATCGGCACCGCGGTACTGGGGATCGAACCGGCCGGTGCGGCGTCGATGATCGCCGCGCTGGCCGCGGGTGAGCCGGTCGACCTGGACCATGTCGATCAGTTCGTGGACGGCGCCGCGGTGAAGCGGGCAGGCCGACGCCCGTTCCAGGCGCTGTCCGCCGCCGGCGACATGGTGTCCGTCACCACCGTCGACGAGGGGGCGGTCTGCACGGCGATGCTCGACCTGTACCAGAACGAGGGCATCATCGCCGAGCCCGCCGGCGCCCTGTCGGTGGCCGGACTTCTGGAATCCGAGGTTCGGCCGGGATCGACGGTGGTCTGCCTGATATCCGGCGGCAACAACGACGTGTCTCGATACGGCGAAGTGCTGGAACGCTCACTGGTTCACAAGGGTCTCAAGCATTACTTTCTGGTGGACTTCCCGCAGGAGCCCGGCGCCCTCCGGCGCTTTCTCGACGAAGTCCTCGGTCCGGGGGACGACATCACGCTGTTCGAATACGTCAAGCGCAACAACCGGGAGACCGGTGAGGCGCTCGTCGGCATCGAACTGGGGTCGGCCGCGGACTACGACGGATTGCGGGCCCGGATGGAGGTGTCCGGCCTGCATGTCGAAGCCCTCGAGCCGGGTTCGCCGGCCTACCGTTACCTGACCTGACGGCAGCGACATATTCCGTGCCGGTCAGAGGGCTAACAGCGCCACACCGCTCAGCCACCGTCAGGCATCTTCAGTACTGCGACGGAATGCCCCGGTAGTGCGGTGCTGTCCGGGCCGGTCGCGGAATCACCCCACTGCAGCAGCAGTCGGCCGGTGACCGGAATGGTGGCGGGCGCATCGGCCAGGTTGCAGACAATCGCCACGGTTCCCCGGCGCAACACGATCCAGCGCTGCTCCTCGTCGAAGTCGACGCCCAGATGGTCCAGCCATGGGTCGCCCAGGTCGGGCTCGGTCCGCCGCAGCCGGATCAGGCTCCGGTAGAAGGCGCGCATCTCGGCGTGCCCGGGACAGCCGGGTTCTTCCCAATCCAGCTTCGAACGCAGGAAGGTCTGCGGATCCTGGGGATCGGGGACTTCGTCTGCCTCCCACCCGTGCGCGGCGAACTCGGCCTTGCGTCCCTCGGCGGTGGCTCGGGCGATATCGGGTTCGGGATGTGAGCTGAAGAACTGGAAGGGCCGGCTCGACGCCCACTCCTCGCCCATGAAAAGCATGGCGGTGTAGGGGGATCCGAGCGCCAGGGCGGCTTTGATCGCGAGCTGTCCGGGGTCGAGGTTCTGCGAGGGCCGGTCGCCGGTGGCACGGTTGCCCACCTGATCGTGGGTGCAGGTGTAGGCCAGCAGCCTGGTCGCCGGGATCAGCGCGGTGTCCAGTGGGCGGCCATGCCGGCGGCCGCGGAACGACGAGTAGCTTCCGGCGTGGAAGTAGCCGTGACGCAGGGTGCCGGCCAGCGCGGCCATCGAGCCGAAATCGGCGTAGTAGCCCTGTCGCTCGCCGGATACCGCGGTGTGGATCGCGTGATGGATATCGTCGTCCCACTGCGCGGTCACCCCGTATCCACCCCGGTGGCGAGGAGTGATCAGCCGCGGGTCGTTGAGGTCGCTCTCGGCGATCAGCGAGAGCGGCCTACCCAGTTCCGCCGACAGCGCGTCGGTCTCGGCGGACAGTTCCTCGAGAATGTGCACCGCCGTGTTGTCGGACAGGGCGTGCACCGCATCCAGGCGCAGCCCGTCCGCGTGGAAGTCACGCATCCAGCGCAGCGCACAGTCGATGATGTAGCGGCGCACCTCGTCGGAGCCCGGCCCGGCAACATTGACCCCCTCGCCCCACGGGCTGGCGACGGGGGACAGGTACGGCCCGAAGCGGGGCAGGTAGTTGCCCGACGGCCCGAAATGGTTGAACACCGCGTCGATCAGCACGCCGAGGCCGCGGGCGTGGCAGGCGTCCACCAGGCGGACGAGTCCGTCAGGGCCGCCGTAGGGTTCATGCACGGCGAACCACAGCACCCCGTCATACCCCCACCCGTGGGTGCCGCTGAACGCGTTGACCGGCATCAGCTCGACGAAGTCCACGCCCAGGTCGACCAGATGGTCGAGCTTGTCGATGACGGCGTCGAATGTCCCTGCGGCGGTGAAGGTTCCGGTGTGCAGCTCGTAGATCACCGAACCCTCGATCGACCGTCCGGCCCACCCGGCGTCGGTCCAGGTCGCGGCGGCCGGGTCCCACAGCTGGGAGCGCTCGTGGACTCCGTCGGGCTGGCGGGCCGACCGGGGGTCGGGCAGCACGGTGGGGTCGTCGTCGAGCAGGAACCCGTACCGGGCTCCCGCGCGGGCGTCCACCTCGACCCGCCACCAGCCGCTGCCGTGGCGGGTCATATCGTGCCGGTGGCCGTCGACGTCGAGGCGCACCGTCCGGGGCAGCGGGGCCCATACCGCGAACTCAGTCACCGGTGCGCTCCAGCAGTGTCACTGGCAGTTCGGCGAAAAGCTCTGCCGCACCGACCAGGCCGGCGTACCGGGTGCCGGTGATCCGGTCCGACCAGTGGCCTGCGGGAAGCGCCAGTGCGGTGTCGCCCCACCCGCTGTCCTGCAGAGCGACGGTCCAGCGGCTCACCGCGACCAGCACATCATCGCCGCGTTGAAACGCCAGCAGATGCTGCGCCGCCGCACCGGTGGCGAGGACCGGCTGGTAGCCGCCGGTCAGGAAGGTCGCCGGGCGGTCCCGGCGAGCCCGCAGCGCCGCCGCGACCACCCGCATCTTGGGATGGTCGAGTCGGCTCAGCGCGAGCCGCCGCCCGGCGTAGTCGACCGGGCGGCGGTTATCGGGATCCACCAGGGTGTCCTCCCACAGTTCGGTGCCCTGATAGACGTCGGGCACCCCAGGAACGGTCAGGGCCAGCAACTTCTGGCCGAGGGCGTCGCTGTGCGCATGCCGTTGCAGCCCGGTCACCAGGGTGGTCATCTCGGCGGCGACCGGCCCGTCGAGCAGGCCGTCGATCCAGCGCGCGACGTCCTCCTCGAACTCCTGCGCCGGATCGGTCCAGGTGGTGCGCAGCGACGCTTCGCGGACGGCCTTCCGGGTGTAGGCGTGCAGCCTGGCCCGGAACTGGTCGGTGACTGCTCCGTCGGCAGGCCACACCCCGAAGATGTTCTGCCACAGGAACAGTCCGGTCAGCGGATCGGGGGAGGGATGGAGCGTCTCCCAGCGACTCACCCGTTCGGCCCACCGGGCGGGCACCTGTGACAGCACCCCGATCCGGGCCCGGACGTCCTCACCGCGCTTGGTGTCGTGGGTCGACAACGTCGTCATGGTGTGCGGCCACAT
>JAUPLT010000267.1 GCA_030836785.1 Actinomycetota bacterium | reverse complement strand
CGGCCGCGTTGCCGCCGAACTGCACGGCCGCCGACCTGGCCGGGGTGTCCGCCGGGGTGTCCGCCGCGACGTCGGCCTACCTGTTCACCCACCCGGACGTCAACGCGTTCTTCACCGGACTGGAGGGCAGCCCGCGCGATGAACTGCGCGAACAGATCAAGCAGTACCTGGATGGCAACCCGCAGGTGAAGGCCGAACTGGCCGGTATCCGTCAGCCGCTGGTGGATCTGAAGGACCGCTGCGGTGACGGTGTCGAGGGCATCGAGGGGCCGGGCGCCTGAGGGGCCGGATGGGGTCCGGTGGGCGCCTAACGCCCCGCGGCTGACTGCTTTCCGGTCAACCGCGCCCGGACCAGCTGAGCGACGGCCCGCCAGCCCAGCAGCAGCGCGCCGGTGACCAGCGACGCCACCAGGACGAAGCTGAGCGCCACCCCGCCGCCGAAGCCGGCGCGGACGGCCATCCCGATCGCGACGGTGCCCACCCATATGGTCAAGCCGGTCGGCTGAACCGCCGTCGGCCGCCGCCAGGCCCGGGACTGAAGCCAGGCGACCACCAGTCCGGCCAGGAACGGTCCGGCGGTCTGGGCCACCCCGGCCACCGTCACGGCTTCGGAGTGGTTACGCCGGCCGATCGTCACGAAAATCAGGACGCACAGCACGTCGGCGGCGAAGGCGAGCACGGCCGTGCGGGCGGATTCCGCGGCCGGGGTCTCGGTGGTCGGTTCGTTCGGCATGGGCGTCATCCAACCGTGTTCAGCCGGGACCTTCCACCCGCCCCGCCGACGGCGGTTCCTCGGTGGGGGCGAGTTCGTCGATCGCGGGGCCGGGGTCTCCCAGTGACCGCCGGATCGGAGTCCCGGTTCGGAACATGAAGAAGAACACCACCCAGCCGATCGTCGAGATGAAGATCCAACTCACCAGGCGATAGATCAGCATGGCCGAGATGGCGTCCGGCAGTGCCATCCCACTGGACACCAAGCCCGGAACCAGCACCGCTTCGACGACCAGCAGTCCGCCGGGCATCAGCGGAATGGCGCCCACCGCGCGGGCCGCCGCGTAGGCCACCGTCAGCCCGGCCAGCGAGGGGTGTCCGCCCGCGGCGTACGCGGCGAACAGCAGGCAAACGACGTCGGCGACCCAGTTGAAGAGCGACCAACCGAAGGCCTCGCCCAGCGTCCTGCGGTCCAGGCTCACCGATTCCAGTTGGGTCAGTGTCGACCGCCACCGGCGCAGGCCGGTGTCGTTAGGCGTGCCGCGCACCGAGTTGATCCAGCCCAGCACCCGGATGCCGATGCCGTCGATCAACTCGGGGTGGGTGGCGACCGCCTGGGCGAGGAGCAGCAGTGCGATGAACCCGCCCAGGGTGAACAGCAGCGAGAACGGATTGTCCTTGGCGCCCAACATGAATGCGCCGCCGAGGCCGAGCACAGCCAGGCCGACCACCTGCAGGGCACCGGACATGACCAGTTGCCACGAGGCGACCACCGGGGAGGCGCCCCATGACCGTTGCTGGCGGTAGACGAAGGTCGCCGAGAGCACCGGGCCGCCGGGCAGGGTGGTGCTCAGCGCGTTGCCGGCGTAGAACACCGCCTCCGAACGCCATTGCCGCACTGTCACACCCGCTGAGCGCAACAGCGTCCGCTGGATCTGGGCGAAGCTGTGCATGGACATCATCGCCGCGAAGATCGATGCCAACACCCACCATCCGTTGGCGGTGATGAGGCTCAGCCAGGCCTTCGCCAGTTGATCCCAGACCAGACTGGCTTCGACCGCCAGTACTGCCAGCGCGACGCCGAGCACCGCCCAGCGCACCCACCAGTACCTGGGCCGCTGGTGCGGTCCGTCCCGATCGGTGCTGCTGGGCGCCTCGTGGGCCACCGACTCAGGGTAGCCGCGAGACGGCCGGTTTCCGGCGTCCCGACCGTTTAGGGTGGGACGCATGTCGGCCGCCGAGGGATGCGACGGAGCAGTGCTGGGTGCCGCTTTCGATTCTGACGTCGATGCTGATATTGATGCGGCGGTCGATCCGATGGTCCGAAAGACGGCCGCCTGGGCCTGGCGGTTGCTGGTGATCTTCGCGGCACTGGTCGCCCTGGTGTGGCTGGTGAACCGCTTGCAGGTGATCGTCGTGCCGGTGGCCCTGGCGGTCATTCTCACCGCGCTGCTGCTGCCCGTCGTCGACTGGCTGGACCGTCGCCGGGTTCCCCGTGGCGGGGCGGTTGCGCTGGTGCTGCTGAGCGGTTTCGCCTTGTTCGGCGGAATCATGACTTTCGTTGTCAGTCAGTTCATTTCGGGCCTGCCGGAACTGACTGAACAGGTCACCCGCAGTATCGACAACGCGACGGCGTGGCTGATCGACGGTCCCGCTCATCTGAGCCGCGAACAGATCGACAAGGCCGGCGACGAGGTGGTGCGGGCGCTGCGGGACAACCAGGAGAAACTCACCAGCGGCGCCCTGTCCACCGCGGCGACGCTCACCGAGATCATCACCGGCGCGCTGCTGATGCTGTTCACGCTGATCTTCCTGCTCTACGGCGGCCGCAATATCTACACCTTCGTCACCGGGATCATCCCGGCCGGTAGCCGTGCTCGGGTTCGCGACGCGGGACGGGCCGGGTTCGGCTCGCTGATCGGTTACGTACGGGCGACGTTCCTGGTCGCGCTCGTCGACGCCGTCGGCATCGGCGCCGGGTTGGCGATCATGGGTGTCCCGTTGGCGCTGCCGCTTGCTTCGCTGGTCTTCCTGGGCGCCTTCGTCCCACTGGTCGGTGCGGTGGTGACCGGCTTCCTCGCGGTGGTGGTGGCATTGCTCGCCAAGGGGTTCGTCTACGCCCTGATCGCGCTCGGGCTGATCATCGCGGTCCAGCAGCTCGAAGCCCACGTGCTGCAACCGGTGGTGATGGGCCGCGCGGTGTCGATCCATCCGTTGGCGATCGTGCTGGCCATCACCACCGGCGCGGTACTGGCCGGCATCGTGGGGGCGTTGCTGTCGGTGCCGCTGGTGGCCTTCCTCAACAGCGCGCTCCGGGTGCTCGCCGCGCCGGATCCGGCCGCTGAGGCAGCAGAGATCGAGGCGGGTGAGGGCACCATCGTCCTCGAAGCCCGGCCGGATGGGCTACCGCCGGCGGACCAGCCCTCATCCGGGGGAAGCCGGAGTCCGGCGAGTTAGATCCTGCCCTCGCGGCGCAGCAGGTCCTGGGCGCTCACCCCGCCGCCCTGTTTGCCGCGGGCGTTCAGTTGCTCGGTGGCCGCTTCCGGGTCGCCGGAACCGGGCCGGCTGATCGGGATGGCCCGGGTCTCCTCAGCGGACACCGGGTCCGCGGCGGGGATCTCCGTGGTCTTCTCGGCAGTGCGCCCAGGGGTCTTCCCACCCGCCGGGAGCACCGTGGTGGCGTCCGCCGGGGCGGTGAGGGGCAGGGTGGGTTCGGCCGGCCGCTGCTGGGAAGCCTGCTGGGACGGGCCTGGTGAGCCCGACTTCTTGTCCCGCAGCTCACCGAGCCAGGAGCCGATGTCGCGGTCGTCGCGCTCCGGCTTGGCCGCCGCGAAGCGGGTGGTCGGCGCCTCGGCTGCCGGGTTGGGTGGCGGGCCCGGCGGGGCACCGACCGGCTCCGCCATCGGGGCCCCGGCGGTGACCAGCGCTTCCTGCGGGTCGGGGACGGTCTCCCGCTTGCGCTCCACCGGCAGGGTCGTCTCGCCCATCCCGATCTTGTGCTGGAGCCGCTTCATCCACTTCGGCGCCCACCAGCAGTCGTCGCCGAGCAGTTTCATGATGGCCGGGACCAGGAACATCCGGACGACGGTGGCGTCCAGCAGTAGGGCGATCAGCAGGCCGAATGCCAGGTACTTCATCATCACCAGGTCGGAGAACACGAAGGCACCCGCGACCACCGCCAGCACCAGGGCGGCGGCGGTGATCAGCCGGCCGGTGGTGGCCGTGCCGATCCGGATCGCCTCGCTGGTGGACATGCCCTGTTCGCGGGCTTCGACCATGCGCGAGACCAGGAACACCTCGTAGTCGGTGGACAGGCCGTAGATCACCGCGATGATGAGGCCGATCATCGGTGCCATCAGCGGTTGGGGCGTGTAGTTCATCAACCCCGACCCGTGGCCCTCGACGAACATCCAGGTCAACACGCCCATCGTCGAGCCCAGAGTCAGCGCGCTCATCAACGCCGCCTTGATCGGCAACACCAGCGAACCGAAGGCCAGGAACATCAGGATGGTGGTGGTGGTGATCAGCAGCAGCACCATCAGCGGCAGCTTGGCGAAGAGGCTGTGAATACTGTCCTGCTCGAGTGCCGGTGTCCCGCCGACGTACAGCGTCACCCCCCTGGGTGGGGTGATGGACCGGAGTTCATTGATCTTCCGGCTGGCGTCGGTGCGGTTGACCAATCCGTTCTGGATCACCCGCACCGACGGGTCCTTGGAGGCGCCGTCGAGGTAGGGGCGCTCCTTCCACATGGCGTCCGGATTGTTGTCCGGGTCGGTGAACCCGTTGATCGCCATCGCCTTGCTGCGGATGTCGGCGACTTGGGCATCGGTGACGGGCTGGCCGTCGTTGTTCTTGAGCACCAGGGTGATCGGCTCGGTCCGGAAACCGGGGAAGATCTTGTCGAACTCCTGCTGGGCCAGTCGCACCGAGTTGTTCGGCGGCAGGTACTTCTCGCTGATGCCGCCCAGTGACAGGTGCCCCATCGGGATGATCAGCGCGATCATGAACAGCAGGATCGGGGCGGCGAACAGGATCGGCCGCTTCATCACCCGGTTGACCAGCTTGCCCCAGAAACCGTTCTCGACCTCTGCGCGGGTCTTCGTCTTCTGGGTGCGCTCGGCCAGCCAGTTCAGCCACCAGTTGGTCGGCTTCCAGTTACGCAGGAACGGCACTCGCAACAGGGTGCGAACGCCCAGCGCATCCACATTGGGGCCGAGGATGCCCAGGATCGCCGGCAGCACGGTGATCGACAGCACCGCGGCCAGCATCACCGACGCGATGATCGCGTAGGTGATCGACTTCAGGAAGCCCTGTGGAAACAGCAGCAGCGGTAGTGACGAGGCGACGATGATGACCGCGGAGAAGACCACCGTCCGGCCCGAGGTCATCACCGTTCGGCGCACCGCGGTGGGGGTGTCGTAGCCCTCGGCGAGTTCCTCCCGGAACCTGCTCACGATGAACAGGCCGTAGTCCACCGCGATACCGAGGCCGATCAGCGTGACGACCGGTTGGGCGAAGAAGTGGACGGGGGTCACGTCCGCGGTCAGCCGCATGATGCCCAGGGCGCCGAGGATCGACAGGCCACCGATGATGGCCGGCAGGCTGGCGGCGATCACCCCGCCGAACACGAAGAACAGCAGCACCGCCACCAGGGGGATGGCCGCGACCTCGGCGCGTTGCTGGTCCACCCCGATGGTGCCGGTGAGTTCGTTCGCCAACGGTTGCAGGCCGGCGAGTTTCACGTCGACGCCGTCGATGGCGAAACTGTCCTTGACCTTCTTGTAGTTGTTCAGGATGGTGTCGTCGTTATCGCCCTTGAGCTGGATCGACATGAAGGCGTGCTTCTTGTCGTCATCGGCCATGTTGGAGAGCAGTTCGGGACTCTTGAAGTATCCGATGGCCCGCAGGATCTCGTCGGGGTGGTTCCGCTGCGCGGCGTCGAGGTTGTCCAGGATCTTCTGGGTGAACGCCGGATCGTCGACGGTCTTACCGTCCGGAGCGGTGTAGATGGCGACGATGTGCCCGGAGGTGTCCCGCCCGTAGGCGCCGTCGGCGAGCAGCGAGGCGGCCACCGACTGGCTGCCCTCGTCGTAGAAACCGCTCTGCGTGACATGCTTGCCGAGGCTCATGCCGTAGATGCCGCCGGCGACGGACAGCGCCACCATTACGGCGATAACAATGTAGCGATACCGGTAGACGGTTCGACCCCACCAGGCGAACACTTGAACTCCTTAACTGAAGAAAATCTGCAACAAGTCTGGGCCGGGGCCGTCGTCCTTCACGGGCGCGAACTCAGCAGCGAGGACAACGGACGGAACGGCTGTAGCCAGGCACCTTCCTCCGGTAGCGAATCGAGGCCGACTCGCGGCAACGGCTCTCGGAAAACATGCGGAATGTCCTCCAAGTCGACGAATTCCAAACTATCCGACGCTAGCGCCCAGCTGGCATGTTCGCGAAATCCCAGCACGCTGACCGGTATGCCCGATCGGGCGATGTCCTCCAAGGGAGTGCGGAACGCCTGTCCGTCGGCCGAGGCCACCAGCAGTGCGGCCAGGCCTTCGTCGTGACGCCGGGCGATATGGGCGAGCATGTCGGCGTCGACGTCGCTGTCGTCATCGACCTTGGGTTTGGCGAAGACCGCGAAACCGACGTTACGCAGCGCTTCCACCCACGGCCGGACAACCTCCGCGCTGCCGGGGGCGATGTTGGTGAACACCGTGGCCTCCGGCTCCAGCGCCGGTCCGGGATCCTGCGCGGCCAGTTCAGCGGTCTGCGCGAGCAGCCAACGGCCCAGCGCGTCGAATCGGGGCCGGTGTGCCGCGGTGGGGCGCCCGCCGAGGATCGAGCCCAGTCCCATGTCCAGGTTCGGCGCGTCCCACACCAGCAGCACCCGTTGCACCGAGTGTTGACGGGGATCCACCGCGGTCGCCGTCGCGCCGTCCAGCATTTCTTCGATCGCGGTCACCGCCCCCCCGCCTTCATATCCGGACCCAGATGAGTTCGCTCACCGCGCTGCCGGCATGCCGCGCCTTCGTCTCGTATTTGGTGGTCGGCCGTTCGATGGAGATCGGCAGTCCGCCGTGAGGGGGTGGTGCTCCCAATTCGCCCGGGGTCGCCCGCCGCAGCCGCGGCTCGGCATCGCCGACCTCGGCGATCTGCGCGCCGTAACCGGCGTGGTCGGTGGCCGCATGCAGCACACCTCCGACACGCAGCCGGTCGGCGATCAGTGCCACCGTCTCCGGTTGCAGCAGCCGCCGCTTGTGGTGGCGGGCCTTCGGCCACGGGTCCGGAAAGAACACCCGCACCCCGGTCAGTGAGCCGGAGGTCACCAGCTGTTCCAGGACGTCAACCCCGTCGCCCCGGATCAGCCGGATGTTTGTCACGGCGTCGCGATCGATGCCGCTGAGTAGTTGCGCCAGACCGCGGCGATAGACCTCGACGGCGATGACGTCCAGGTCTGGCTCGGCCTTCGCCATCGCCAGCGTCGAGGTGCCTGTTCCGCAGCCGATCTCGAGCAGCAGACCTCCGGGGGCCACGCGGCCGAACCACTTCTCGACATCCAGCGGCTCGGGCGGCCCGTCGTGGTCGCCGGACACGGCTTGACGGCCGAGTCGCGGCCACAGCCGTGCCCACACCTCCTGCTGGGTGTCGGAGAGCGCCGCACGTCGGGAGCGGAAGCTGGTCACCCGGCGTGGATGCTGCGGATCGGGACCGCCGGGCGCCTTCGCACCGGTGGGGGCCTGTTCGGGCGCCTTCGCGCACGAGTGCCCCTGCAATTGCATTGACATATGGTCGCCCATGAATCCGCCGGCGCCCTGCTCGCCCGGCAGATTGATACCCAACAGTTGCCTTCCCGGGTGACTCGCGGGCAGTTCCGACCGCTGCCACGATGACGCGATGCCCGACTCCCCGTGCGCGGTTCGCTACCGCCGGGTGGCTGCGGCTGTGGCGGCCCTGGGTGAAGTGGCGATCGGACCACGGGGCGCCCCGCTGGCCGAGGTGCTCGCAGGTGATGAGGTGGTGCTGGCGCGGATGCGGGCGGCCGCAGCGGTGATGCGTGCCGCCCCGCTGCCCGCCGCGCTGGTCGATGTGGCCGATCTGGCTGACCTGGCCGGACTCGAACCGGCGGAAGGCTCGGGGCCTGATCCTTCTGGGCCTGATCCTTCTGGGCCTGATCCCTCTGGGCCCGATCCTTCTGGGCCTGATCCGGCGGGGTCCGACCTGTTGGAGGCCGCCTCTCGCTGGCACCGTTATGCCCGCGGTTGCGCGCCGGGTCTGCATCGGTCCTGTGCTGTCGACATCGCGCGCGGGCTGATGCGGCTGTGGGATCGCCGCCGACAGCCGGTGCCGTCCGGCGCACTGGCCCGTCGGATGCAGCTGCGGCAGGCCCGGATCACCCTGCTGGGTCTGGCCCGCACCCGATGCGCCGCCCTGCGCGCCGAACTGCGCGGCGACGTCGCCGCGCTGAACCTTCGTCGCTCCCGCGACTTCCCCGAGCACGTCCGCCGGCGGGTGGCCGTCGTCGAGGCAGAACTGACCGATGCGGTGCAGTGGGAGTTGCCGGGCGGCGACGTTACCGCGGCGATCGGGATCGGCCCGCCGCCGGCCTGCGCCGCCGACGATCGCCTCGGGGCACTGTTCGGCGCCGTGTTCGGCCTGGGCCTGGCGCTGACGGTGGGCCGGGCGCTGGCCGGGCTCGCCCCCGGGTGGACCGGCGCCGCCTTCGCCGTCGGAGCCGCGACCGGCGGCGCACTGGCCGGATGGGTGGTGGCGACCCGTCGGTTGCTGGCTCGGCGCGCGGCGCTGGATCGTTGGGTTTCGGAGGTGATCATCGGGCTGCGGGCGGGGCTGGAGGAGCACATCGCGATGCGGGCCCTGACGGCTGAAGCCCGTCAGACCTGTGCCGCAATCGGCGGTCTTAGCCGGTTCGGCGATGAACCGGGTGGCCGATCGGACATGCCGGCGATTACTGACAGGCTTCACCCACGCGCTAATGTTCAAGACGGGGACGGCTCATTGTCCGCGCTGAGCGGGACGCGGTCCGTTCCCGGCGGGAAAACTCGAGCGGGAGACACCGAATGACCTCAGCGACCATCCCCGGTCTGGACACTGCACCTACCACCCACGCCGGGCTGCTGGCCTGGGTCGCGGAGGTTGCCGAACTCACTCAACCCGACCGGGTGGTGTTCGCGGACGGTTCGGCGGAGGAGAGCGAGCGGATCTGCGCGAAGCTGGTCGAGGCCGGCACCTTCGTACGGTTGTCGGACACCGAGGAGCCGAGCTCGTACCTCGCGCGCTCTGAGCCGTCGGACGTCGCCCGGGTGGAATCACGCACCTTCATCTGCTCGGAACGCGAGATCGACGCCGGACCCACCAACAACTGGATGGAACCGGCCGAGATGCGGGCCACCATGACGGAGTTGTACCGCGGCTGTATGCGCGGCCGGACCATGTACGTGGTGCCGTTCTGCATGGGACCGCTCGGCGCCGAGGACCCCAAGCTCGGCGTGGAGATCACCGATTCCGAGTACGTCGTCGTCTCGATGCGCACCATGACCCGGATGGGTGCGGCTGTCCTGGAGAAGCTGGGGGACGACGGGTTCTTCGTCAAGGCGCTGCACTCCGTGGGGGCTCCGCTGGAGCCGGGCCAGGCCGATGTCCCGTGGCCCTGCAGCGACACCAAGTACATCACCCACTTCCCGGAGACCCGCGAGATCTGGAGCTACGGGTCGGGCTACGGCGGCAACGCCCTGTTGGGCAAGAAGTGCTACTCGCTGCGCATCGCCTCGGTGATGGCCCGCGACGAGGGCTGGCTGGCCGAGCACATGCTGATCCTCAAGCTGATCTCCCCGGAGAACAAGGCCTACTACATCGCCGCCGCGTTCCCGTCGGCCTGCGGCAAGACCAATCTCGCCATGATCCAGCCGACCATCCCGGGTTGGCGCGCCGAGACCCTCGGTGACGACATCGCCTGGATGCGATTCGGCAAAGACGGCCGGCTTTACGCAGTCAACCCCGAGTTCGGCTTCTTCGGGGTGGCGCCTGGCACCAACTGGAGCAGCAACCCGAACGCGATGAAGACCATCGCCGCGGGCAACACCGTCTTCACCAACGTTGCGCTGACCGACGACGGTGGGGTGTGGTGGGAAGGCCTCGAGGGGGACCCGCAGCACCTCATCGACTGGAAGGGCGAGGATTGGGAGCCTGGACTCGGTAAGCCCGCCGCGCACCCCAATTCGCGCTACTGCACCCCGATGTCGCAGTGCCCCACTTTGGCCCCGGAGTGGGACGACCCGCAGGGTGTCCCGATTTCGGCCATCCTGTTCGGCGGCCGGCGTAAGACGACCGTTCCGCTGGTGACTCAGGCCCGGGACTGGCAGCACGGGGTGTTCATCGGGGCCACCCTGGGCAGCGAGCAGACCGCCGCCGCCGAGGGCAAGGTCGGCACCATCCGCCGGGATCCGATGGCGATGCTTCCGTTCATGGGCTACAACGTCGGCGACTACTGCCAGCACTGGCTTGACCTGGCCAAGAACGCCGACGAGTCGAAGCTACCGAAGGTCTTCTTCGTCAACTGGTTCCGCCGTGGTTCCGACGGTCGCTTCCTGTGGCCCGGGTTCGGCGAGAACAGTCGGGTGCTGAAGTGGATCGTCGACCGGGTCGAAGGTCGCGCCAACGGGGTCTCCACCCCGATCGGCACCGTGCCGGGTGCCGGAGACCTTGATCTGGGCGGGCTGGATGTCGAGCAGGCCGACGTGGCCGAAGCGCTCGCCGTCGATCCGGAAGAGTGGCGCGCCGAACTTCCCCAGATCGAGGAGTGGTTCGCGTTCGTCGGCGAGAAGCTGCCGACTGCAGTGCGCGACGAGTACGAGGCGCTCAAGGAACGCCTGACCGACGCCGGCTGACTCGGGCGTCGTACCCCGAGGAGGAGTGAGCGGATGCAGATCCGGGAGCACGCCGAGGCAACCCCCGACAAACCCGCCGTCATCATGCACCCGTCTGGGACGGTGGTGACCTTCGGGCAGTTGGAGGCCCGCGCCAACCAACTCGCTCATCTGTTCCGCTCCTGCGGTTTGCGCGAGGGGGATGCCGTTGCGATCCTGATGGAGAACAACGAGCATTATCACGCCGCGATGTGGGCGGCCCGCCGCGCGGGTCTGTACTACGTGCCGATCAGCACCCATCTGACCGCCGGCGAGGCGGCCTACATCATCGACAACAGCGCCGCGAAGGCGATCATCGGTTCGCAGAAGCTGCGCCCGGTCTGTGAGCGCCTCGCTGCCGAGCTGCCGGCCGGAATGCCGGAGCTGCTGATCATGGCAGATGCGGGTGGATCTGCTCCGCCGGGTTGGTTGTCCTATCCGGAATGTGTTGCCGAACAACCGGTTACGCCGATCGAGGACGAGATCGAGGGCGACCTGCTGCAGTACTCGTCGGGAACCACCGGCCGGCCCAAGGGGATCAAACGTCCGTTGCCGCATCTGCCACCCGCGGCGGCTCCCGGGCTGATGACCGCGCTGGTCTCCTTCTGGGCCGACCCGAACGGTGTGTACCTCAGCCCGGCCCCGCTGTATCACACCGCTCCGTCGGTGTGGTCGATGACGATGCAGGCCGCCGGTATCCCGGTCGTGGTGATGGAGCGTTTCGACGCCGAGGGGGCACTGGACGCGATCGCACGGCACCGGGTCACGCACGGCCAGTTCGTTCCGGTGATGTTCACCCGGATGCTGAAACTCCCTGCTGCCATTCGGGATTCCTACGATCTATCCAGCTTGCAGCGGGTTATGCACGCCGCGGCGCCATGCCCGGTGGAGATCAAGAAGCAGATGATCGACTGGTGGGGGCCGATCGTCGACGAGTACTACGCCTCATCGGAGGCGATCGGGTCGACGCTCATCACCGCCGAGGAGTGGCTGGCCCACCCCGGATCGGTGGGCCGGGCCATGGCCGGCGCACTGCACATCCTCGACGAGGACGGTAACGAACTGCCACCCGGTGAGGCCGGTGAGATTTACTTCGAGAGCGCGGGCACGTTCGAGTACCTCAACGATGCCGAGAAGACTGCCGCCGCGCGGCACCATCGGGGCTGGATGACGGTGGGCGATATCGGATATCTCGATGAGGCGGGCTATCTCTACCTCACCGACCGTCGCCACCACATGATCATCTCCGGCGGGGTCAACATCTACCCGCAGGAGGCCGAGAACATGCTCGTCATCCACCCGCGGGTGATGGATGCCGCGGTCTTCGGTGTTCCCGATGACGAGATGGGACAGTCGGTGAAGGGGGTGGTGCAACTCGTCGACCACGCCGAGGCCGACGCGGAACTCGCCGAGGAATTGTTGGCCTGGCTGCGGGACCGACTGGCGCACTACAAGTGTCCGCGGTCGATCTCCTTCGAGGCGACGCTGCCGCGGACCGACACCGGCAAGCTCTACAAGCAATCCCTTATCGAGAAGTACTCCGCCGCGGCGCAGTAAGCTCGCCAGATATGACCTACCCCGGGGAACCGCAGCCCAACGATCCCACTCAGCCGCCACCGTCCGGCTACGGCTACCCGCCACCGCCGCCACCGCCCCCCGTCTCGTATCCGGGCTACCCCGGACCGGGTTATCCGCCGCCTCCCGGGTACCCGATGGCCGCCGGCTTTCCGCCCCCCGGGTACCCGGTCCCCGGTTACCCGCAACCGCCGGCGCATCCGCAGGCCACCACGGCTTTGGTGCTGGGAATCCTCGGTCTGGTGTGCTGCGGGCTGGCGGCCCCGTTCGCGCTGTATCTGGGCCGCAAATCCATGCAGGAGATCGACGCCTCCGGCGGTCAGTACAGTGGCCGCGGCCAGGCCCAGGCCGGTTTCATCCTCGGGATCATCGGCTGCGCGCTGTGGGTGTTCGCCGTCATCATCTGGATCATCGGCTTCGGCGCGGCGATGAGCACCAACCCCGGCGGTTACTGACCTACGCGGTGCCGTCTTACCCGGTGCTGACTCACGCGGTGCCGCGCGCAATCAGTTGGGCTGCAATGACATTGCGCTGAATCTCGTTGGTGCCCTCCCCGACGATCATCAGCGGCGCGTCGCGGAAGTACCTTTCTACGTCGTATTCCGTCGAGTAGCCGTAGCCGCCGTGGATTCGCACCGCGTCGAGTGCGATCTCCATCGCCGCCTCGGAGGCGAACAGCTTCGCCATGCCGGCCTCCATATCGCAGCGCTGCCCGCTGTCGTAGCGCTCCGCTGCGTAGCGGGTCAACTGGCGGGCCGCGGTCAGTCTGGTTGCCATATCGGCCAGACGGTGTCCGACCGCTTGGTGCTTCCAGATCGGCCGGCCGAAGCTCTCCCGGTTCTGCGCGTATGCCAGGGCGTCCTCCAGCGCAGCGGTCGCCACCCCCAGCGCCCGGGCGGCCACCTGGATACGCCCTGTCTCAAGGCCTTTCATCATCTGGGTGAAGCCCCGGCCCGGCACGCCGCCGAGCACCGCGGACACCGGCACCCGGCAGCCGTCGAAGCTCAGTTCGCAGGACTCGACGCCCTTGTAGCCCAGCTTCGGCAGGTCGCGGGAAATCTCCAGACCGGCGCGCGGCGACTCCACCAGCAGCACCGAGATGCCGGTATGTCGGGGTGTGGCGTCCGGGTCGGTCTTGCACAGCAGCGCGATGAGCCCGGACCGCCGGGCATTGCTGATCCACGTCTTCGATCCGGTGATCACCAGGTCCCCACCCTCGAGGCGGGCCAGGGTGCCGATGTTCTGCAGGTCTGAGCCGCCGCCCGGTTCGGTGAGCGCCATCGTGGCGCGGAGTTCACCGGTGGCCATCGCCGGCAGGTACGCCTGCTTCTGCTCGTCGGTCCCGAAATCCTCGAGCAGTTTCGCGACCACGGTGTGCCCGCCCATGGCACCCGCCAAGCTCATCCAGCCGCGGGCCAGTTCCTGGGTTACCTCCACGTAGCAGGGCATGGAGACCGGTGTGCCGCCGTGGTTCTCGCTGATCGCCAGACCGTAGATGCCGATCCGCTTCATCTGCGCGATCCACGCCTCGGGATAGGTGTTGGCGTGCTCAACCTCGCGCACGGTCGGCTTGACGTCGCGGTCGATGAACGTCCGAACGGTGGCTACCAGCAGAGACTCTTCGTCGTTGAGCGGTGTCATCGCCTGGTCATGATGACAGACTGATCAGCTGTGCATCTCTACGGCCATTCAGACGGCCATTCAGCGACCTACTTCGACGATCTGACGGTGGGCCAGGTATTCGACGGGGCTCCGTCAATGACGCTGACCTCAGGCGTCGCGGCCGTCCATCAGTCGATAGTGGGGGACCGGCTTCGATTGGCACTGGACGGCGAACTGGCGCATGCGGTCACCGGGGTTCCGGGGGCACTGGCCCATCCGGCACTGGTCTGCGACGTGGCGATCGGTCAGTCCACCCTGGTGACCCGGCGAGTCAAGGCCAACCTGTTCTACCGCGGGCTGGTGTTTCACCGGTTCCCGGTGATCGGGGACACCCTGTTCACCCGAACCGAGGTCGTCGGCCTCAAGCAGAACAGCACCCAACCCGGCCGGGAACCAACCGGTCTGGCGGCGTTGCGGATGACAACCATCGATCAGGTGGGACGGCTGGTGCTCGATTTCTACCGCTGCGCGATGCTGCCGATGAGCGCCGAGGCCGACACCGGCCACCATGCTGATCTGTCCGGGATCGGCGCCGGACCGCTGCCGGAGACCGGCGCCGCCGCGCACTGGGACGCGGAGGCGTTCCGGGCCCGGGTACCCGGGCCGCACT
>JAUPLT010000266.1 GCA_030836785.1 Actinomycetota bacterium | reverse complement strand
CCCATTGGTCGCCATCCAAGGAGACGGTCAACAGTGGGAAGAGTTCCTCCCGTTCCTGGACTACGACGTCGAGATCCGACGAGTGTTGGTCTCTACCAACGCAATTGAGAGCCTCAATGCCCGCTACCGCAGAGCGGTGCGGGCTTGGGGGCACTTCCCCAACGAGCAGGCGGCACTGAAAACCCTCTACCTGGTGACCCGCTCGCTCGACCCCAAGGGCACCGGTCAAACCAAATGGGCCGTACGCTGGAAACCAGCGCTCAACGCCCTGGCGATCACGTTCGCTGATCGCATGCCAGCCGCCGAAGAACGCTGACCTAGAAAATCCGACAAACGCCACTTACACCGAATATCGGACAGTCCCGCACCCCGCCAAGCCGGCCAAGACTTCAGCGGGGTGCCGTGCACCCATCAGTTCCTCGACACACTGACGGCGCCAACCACCAGAATCAACCCGGCACGCACACCACCGACCCCATCGGCAGACTCAACGACCAAGCCCCACCCCGTCATCGGCAGTCCCAGCGACGGTCAACACCGGGCCGCAGCACAATGGGTCCGTGCAACCAGCCCCGTCGTCCGCCGACACCTTGCACCTCGTCACGTTGAACATCCAGCACGGCGGCGCGCCCCGGATGGGCAGGATCATCGAACTGGTGCTGAGCTGGGACGCCGACATACTCGTGCTCACCGAGTTCCGCCTCGGCAAGGCCGCCGGGCTGCTTCAGCGGCTGGGGGCGGCACGCTCCGCGGTCAGCCACCCGCCCGGCGTCGACCCCACCCGCAACAGCGTGCTGACCGCCTCGCGCCATGGGTTCACCGACGAGCAGCGATTCGCCGAGGGGCTCGACCCCCGGCATCTATGGTGCGCGGTGACCGCCGGGATCAGCCTCTGCGCCGCCTACCTGCCGGTCCCCGCCGAGCTGCGGACGCCCTACCTCGAGGCCCTCGCCGCCACGGGTCGCTACCGGGGAATCGAGCTGATCATGGGCGACTTCAACACCGACAAGAATGGGCCCGACACGACGCTGACCCGTGGGGCGTTCCCGTGCGGCCACCTGCTGGACCGGCTCGCCGAGGCGGGATACACCGACCTGTGGCGCGACCGGCATCCAGAGGTGCGGGAGTATTCCTACTAGTCGTGGGAGAACAACAAGCCGTACAACGGTTTTCGCATTGACTACGCCTTCGCAAATGACGCGCTGCAGCACCGAGTGGTCGATTGCTCGTTCGAACACCCACTGCGGTACCCCGACCGCATCACCGACCACTCCGCACTCCATGTCCGGATCGGGGGCGGAACCACTATTCAGGGCTGAAGACAAGCCAAGTTCTCGCCACCAACAGCCGCGCCCCACTCGCAGTTGGCGAACCGCCATGGTCCATCGACCGTTGCCTATTCAACAGCGCCGCTTCACTGTGCCTCGGCCCCAGCTCTTGTTGGAGGGCGCCTGATCAAATTGCTCAACGGTCGGCCACCCCCTCGCCCACCCCACAACGCCCCCACCAGCCCGTTTTCAGCTCCCGCTGCGGGAACGATAATTCTCGTCGGTCATCGCCGATTCATCGAGGGTGACTGTGCTCCACCCCGGCGGACGCCTGGAAACACCCAGCTCGCGCAGGCCGCCGCGGCAGCTCTGCCCAGCCAGGAAGACGTGACAATGCGAGGTCGGCGCGAAGCCCCCGAACTCCTCGAAAGTCGGCGGCAATTTGCCGAATACGTTGCAGCGATCGAACCCGAACCTGTGTCCGAGCCCACCGGGGAACGCCTACGACGCGGACGGGGGCACACGGCGTGAGGACGCAATCAGCCTCTATACCCAACTAGAAACTTGGGTAGGGTGATGGCATGCCCGCCAAGAAGTCTGGTGTCACCAAACGCGCGCCGAAGCGGGTGCCGGTGAAGAAAGTGTCCGCCCGCGCGGTGCCGACGAAGAGTGTGGCGCCACGAGAGCCGAAGGCACTGTCGGCCCCGAAGATGGGGCGGGCGGCCGCCGATGATCCGCTGTCCCCGCAGCGGGTCCTGTATCTCACCGACGTGTTCTCGCAGGCGCAGCTTGCTGCATTGATCGGGGTGAGCCCGTCGCAGACTTCGCGGTGGGTATCCGGTGAGGAGCGCCCCGGACCTACCGCCGCCCCGGCCCTCATCGACCTCGAACACGTCTATTCGCGGGCCAGGCTGGTGTGGGGCGGTGAATCGGCGCGGATCTGGCTGGAAAGCACCAACGTCTTCCTCAGTGGAGCTCGGCCCCTGGATGTCCTCCTCACCGAAGGGCCGGCACAGGTTCTGCTGGCGTTGGACGCCGAGATGTGGGGCGGGGCGGCTTGAGTGCTGGTCTACCGGGTCTTTCCGCACCTTGAGACCGCCGAGCCGGGCGAGCCGGGCCACCCTCTCTACGAGCACAGACCCCAGCGCGGCGGTCGAGCCGATCACCCCGACTACTACGTCTGGTACGTGGCCCGCGAAGCCGAAGCGGCCTGCGGCGAAGCGTTCGGCAACCTGTCGCTCTGGACGGATTCGATGTTCGACTTCCCTGCTGTCCCCGGCGCCCGCAAGGCTCTCGGAGTCTACGAACTCCCGGATGATCTGCGCATTTGCGATCTCGACGAGCCACACCGCTTGGTCGAGCTCGGGTTGCGGCCGACCCAAGTCGTGATCCGCAACCTCGCGGTCACCTCAGAGTGGGCGCACCGCATCTGGTCCCAACGCTCCCCAGCCGTGGACGGTCCGAAATGGCAGGCGGTCTCGTGGTGGTCATTCCACCGCCCGATCTGGACGGTGTTGGCCAGCTGGGAACGGCCCCGGCTCGTTCGGATCGAGCGCCTGGACCTCAACCACGCTGCGGTCGCCGCGGCAGGAAAGAGCCTCAACCGGCCGCTCTAGCGGCGCGTGTCTAAAGCGTTTTGACAGTACGGGTTTGAGATAACCATGCATGCGGATCGCGGCTCTGAGACCTCACCGTTGGCGTTCTTTCCGCTCATGGGTCGCATGCTAGGCCGATTCCCGCGGCGGTTGCTGTACCCGTTGCTGTACATACCCCCCGGGGCATGAAAAAGGACGGCTCTCGACTTCTCGAGAACCGCCCCTGAACTGCTGCTTCTCTGGTCGGGCTGACAGGATTTGAACCTGCGACCACTTGACCCCCAGGAAATGGGTCTAGCACGTTGTGCCTGCTCACGCCCGGTATGCGCGCTATTCGAGGGTCGCGGATCGTGCATGAACGCGCAGGTCGTTCAGGAGCGCGCAGAAGGTGTGGTCCCAAATTGGTCCCAAGGTCTTCTGCTCGCCAAACATCGCATCTACCTGCGGCGGCGCCACGGTGCTAGTGCCCAGGAGCTCGATGCCGAATCACGGCTCGTCTCTGCGGGCGGCCCTAGATACCAGCGAAGTACTTCGAGACAGCCACGGTGCCGTCGAAATAGTTCGCGTGAGTCACCTTCACGGTTTCGAGAGAATCTGAGCCGATCAACACGATTTCGACCCGATCGGCTTTATCCATGTGCTCACGCTCGAGCCTGGCATATTCGGCCATCGCCTTCTTGGCATCCGTGTCGAACTCAAGAAGCTGGATCAGTTGAGCGCTGGCATGGTCGAACACCAGCAAGAAGTGACGAAGCGAATCGCTCATCAGCGTGATCCTTGCAGGTAGGGACGGGCAGCTGCCCTCAGTGTATCTATACGGTGCAATAGTTCGGGACCGACCGGCCGGCCATGTTCCTCCAGCGCCATCGCCTCTGAAACGGCCGCAAACCACTCACGTACCTCCGGCGGACCTCCGCCAGCTTTGACATCCAGCCCGAATCGGGAGGTCACTCCCTCTACCGTGAACGCCCACTCATGCTGAATCCTGGTCCTGAGCTGGACCTCGATGCGCCTGTCGTCGTACTTAACGACTACATGCACCGCCCGGTAGCCATCATCTTTCGGCTCGCTGATGTAGTCCTTGATCCGCACCATCACCGGGGCATTGGCATACCGGTCTCGTACCCGCTGGAGCTCATCGAGATCACTGAGCACAGCCCGGCAACCCCCGATGTCATCCATACGCCCCAATTCCATGCCTGGCTCCCGCCGGAGCTTGTCGAGGATGGTCGGAATCCGCTTGAGCCGCTGCGACACCTCTATCTGGCGACATCCCGCTGTTGATACCCGCGACCGCAGCCCCATCGTCGCTGCTTGAAGCGGCTTCGCGTGCACAGCGCGCCACTCACTCAAGGTATCCAGTGCGGCGGCGACACGTTCGGGCTCTATTCGAGTCAGAGCTTCCGCTCCCGACACAGCCATCAACTCACGCAGGACATCACCAGCTCGATTGACGGCAGAGCGACTCAGCGGGGGTTGGGCCACAACGCGAAACCTAGCGAACTGGGGGCGGCTTCGTATCCATCCGTACCCGGAGCACACCGATTGAACGCGACACATGAACGCAAGCCGCCAGCCTCAATGCTGATCAGGCAGGCTCTTGAGCCGTTCCCTCAGCTCAGCGGCTTCCGCCTCCAGTTTCTTCAACCGACGCTCCAGCGACTTGCGCGGCGACGGCCTCGGCTTGGCCGGCTTGGGCTTCGGCTCGAGCCATCCGACCCGCTCGTAGGCAAGGATTGACCGGACGCGCGCGCACGTGTAGCAGTAGACGAACGGTGCCGGTTCGGGGTGGTCTTCGGCGTACATCCGACGCCAGTAGTTCTCCTTGTCGGGATCACCTTGGGCGACAACTTCGAGCATGTCGTCCAGTCCTCGCCGCCGATTCTTGCCCTTTTGGTGACGGGGCCCTTCTTTGGGATCCCAGTCCGGCTCGGCTGTCTGGTGGCCGAAGTGATCGCAAATCAGGAGAACGTCCCAGACCGCCTGCTGCTTCTCTCCACGAATGGTCTTGCCGTCGATCACCAATGGCTCTGAGATATGGCTCTACTGACCCTTCTGTGGGTGGTTCTTTCCGGGGAGTCGTGGTGGTCGACCGCCGAGGCTGAGCATGGCCAGGGCGATCAGGGCTTCGGGACTGCGGAATCCGAACGCGACGCGGGTGGTGAGCCGGATCTTGGTGTTGACCGATTCGATCCGCCCGTTGGAGAGGCCGTGTTCGATGGCGGCCAGGATGGAGTCCTGATGAGTGACGATGCTTCTCTGTAACTCGACGAACTCGGGAAGTCGGCAGCGACGCGCCCAGCCGATCCATCGCTGCAGTTCCACGGCCGCGTCGTCGTGCTTCATCTGGAAGATCAGCCGCAACGATTCCTTGAGCAGGTAGGCGCGGTGCAGGGCGGGGTCCTCGAGTTCGATTAGCCGCAACGTCACCGCCTGCTTCTCGGTCAGGTTTTCGGGGTTCTTCAGCAGCGCCCACCGGCTCTTCTTGACCACGGTGGCCTGTTCCCTGTCCGCGTCGGGGGTGTTGCCGGTGCCAGCCCGGGGCCGACCGCGTTTGCCGAACTGCTTGCGGGGCCGTGCTTTTGCACGGGCCCGGTTCCACGCTCCGCGGCGTACCTTGTCGACCGCAGCGGTGGCCCATGCCACCACATGGAAGGGATCCGCGCACCGTATCGCCTGGGGGCAGCGTTCGGTGACGACTTTCGCGATCCATGCAGCGGCATCGGCACTGACATGGGTGATCGCAGCGCACCGCTGTTCGCCGAGGAGGTCGAAGAACAGCCGCAGAGTGGCTGCGCTGCGGCCTTCTGCCGCCCACACCAGCCGGCCCGAATCGTGATCGACGACCACCGTCAAATACTTGTGGCCCTTCTTGTAGGAGATCTCGTCGATCCCGATTCGGCGCAACCCCTCGAAACGATCGAAGGTCTCACAGCTCTCCGCCCATACCCGATCGACGATGGAACCGACCGTGCGCCAGGCGATCTGCGTCAACTCGCACACCGCGCTCTTCGAACAGCGCGTCGCCAGCCAGGCCACGGTCTCATCGAAGGCCCTGGTGTGCCCGGCCCCGTGCCGCGCCCAGGGCACCGCCGCAACGACGACCCCATGCTCGACGCAGGACACCCGCGGCGTTCGGGCCTCGATGAACACCGAGGTCAGCCCAGCATCCAGCGCCCTCCACCGCCGCCGCCCCGGCCCGTTGTCATAGCCTGGGCACCGACGCCGACACATTCCGCACCGCGACCGGGCCCGGGAACTCGGCCGCACCGAGACCACCACACACCCCTGGTCTTCATCGAACTCGACCGCTTCCACGACCGTCTTTTCGACACCGAGAATCCGGGCCCATATCCTGTTATTGCGCACGCCGTATCCGTATCCATAGCGACCTGACCTTCGATAAGCCAGAACGCTACGGGGACAACGGCGTGCGCCCCTATTCGGCCCCTACACCACCCACAGATACGTCAGTAGAGCCT
>JAUPLT010000265.1 GCA_030836785.1 Actinomycetota bacterium | reverse complement strand
GTGTTGTCGCGGCCGCGCCGGTGTCAGTCAGGGTCCGTCCTCCTCTGGGCTGTCCGGCGCTGCCGATCACCTGATCCGGCGAGCGACCGTGGGTAAACCTTGGCCCATTTCGCACTCATCCGCAACGGAGACGGCCACATCTCACATGTCGGTGCCACATGTCGGTGTCACATGTGGGCACCGCCGTCGACCCGGACCTCGGTGCCGGTGACGTTGGGCGGCCCGGGCTCCGCCTTGTCCTGTCCGCCTCGTTCATTGTGGTCCCCCGACCACTGTTCATCGCATAGATTTCCCGGCAGCGGTGTCGCCGGGATAGCAGGGGTGTCGGGAAGCAGCGCCGGAGAGGGAGAGCGCCAAGCGGATGACGAATCGAGCGGCGGATCGCTGGTCGCCGGGCATCGCGCTGAGCAAGGGCGTGTCCGGCCCGATGGCGGCCATCGGTGGTCTCTTCGCGATGTCCCTCGACGCCGTGCGCTACGTGTTCCAGCGGCCCTTCCAATGGCGTGAGTTCCTCGAGCAGTCCTGGTTTGTCGCCCGGGTGTCACTGGCCCCCACCTTGCTGGTGGCGATTCCGTTCACGGTGCTGGTCAGTTTCACCCTCAACATCCTGCTGCGCGAACTCGGCGCGGCCGATCTGTCCGGGGCGGGGGCGGCATTCGGTGCGGTGACCCAGGTCGGGCCGCTGGTGACGGTGCTGATCGTTGCCGGCGCCGGGGCGACCGCGATGTGCGCCGACCTCGGATCGCGCACCATCCGCGAGGAGATCGCCGCCATGGAGGTGCTCGGCATCAACCCGGTGCAACGCCTGGTCACACCGCGGATGTTGGCCTCCGGATTGATCGCCCTGCTGCTCAACTCGCTGGTCGTGGTGATCGGCATCCTCGGCGGCTACGTCTTCTCGGTGTTCGTTCAGGACGTCAACCCCGGTGCCTTCGCCGCAGGCATCACCCTGCTCACCGGGATTCCCGAGGTGATCATCTCGTGCGTCAAGGCCGCGCTGTTCGGGCTGATCGCCGGCATGGTCGCCTGCTACCGCGGGCTGATGATCAGCGGGGGCGGCGCCAAGGCGGTCGGCAACGCCGTCAACGAGACCGTGGTCTACGCCTTCATGGCACTCTTCGTGGTCAACGTTGTCGTCACCGCCATCGGCATCCGGCTGACGACGGGGTGACGACGTGAGCGCGATGACGGTCCTGCGGATGCGTTTCCCCAGGTTGATTCGCGAGTTCCGCCGTCCCGCCACGTTCTTCACCGGGATCGGCGACCACACCCTGTTCTACGGCCGGGCCATCGCCGGTGTGCCGCACGCGGTGGTGCGCTACCGCAAGGAGATCATCCGTCTGATCGCCGAGATCAGCATGGGCGCGGGCACGCTCGCGATGATCGGCGGCACCGTGGCGATCGTCGGGTTCCTCACCCTGGCCGCCGGCGGCACGCTGGCCGTGCAGGGCTATTCGTCGCTGGGCAACATCGGTATCGAGGCGCTCACCGGCTTCCTGGCGGCGTTCATCAACGTCCGGATCTCCGCTCCGGTGGTGGCCGGCATCGGTCTGGCCGCAACCTTCGGCGCCGGGGTGACCGCGCAGTTGGGGGCGATGCGGATCAACGAGGAGGTCGACGCACTGGAGACCATGGGCATCCGGCCGATCGAATACCTGGTGTCCACCCGCCTGGCCGCCGGCATGATCGCGATCACCCCGCTGTACTCGATCGCGGTGATCCTGTCTTTCCTGGCCAGCGAATTCGTCACCGTGGTGCTGTTCGGCCAGTCCGCCGGGCTGTACAACCACTATTTCGACACCTTCCTCAACCCGGTGGACCTGCTGTGGTCGTTCTTCCAGGCCGTGCTGATGGCCATCACAATCCTGTTGATCCACACCTACTTCGGCTATTTCGCCGGCGGCGGGCCGTCCGGTGTCGGGGTCGCGGTCGGCAACGCGGTGCGGACGTCTCTGATCGTCGTGGTCTCGGTGACCCTGCTGGTGTCGCTGGCGATCTACGGTTCCAACGGCAACTTCAACCTGGCCGGTTAGGACACTGCGATGGCGGCCAGACGACTCTCCGAGCGCGGATCCGTCCGGGCGCTCGCCGGGGTGCTGACGGTGCTGGCACTGCTGATGGTCGTGGTCGTCGCGGTCGGTCTGTTCCAGGGCAGTTTCACCAAATCCGTGCCGGTGACGGTGGTGGCCGACCGGGCCGGCCTGGTGATGTACCCCGACGCGAAGGTGAAACTCCACGGCGCCCAGGTCGGGCAGGTCGACTCCATCGAGGCTCTGCCCGACGGCGGGGCGGCACTGCGCCTGGCCATCGACCCGGGCGCGATCGACTCGATCCCGGCCAATGTGGGCGCGGAGATCACCTCGTCGACCGTGTTCGGCGCCAAGTTCGTCGAACTGGTCCCGCCGGCCGACCCGTCCGCCGAACCCATCCGCGCGGAGACCGTGATCCGCGGCGGCGATAAGGTCACCGTCGAACTCAACACGGTGTTCCAGCAGTTGGTGTCGGTGCTGTCGAAGGTGGAACCGGCCAAGCTCAATCAGACCCTCGGTGCGCTGGCGAAGTCCCTCAACGGCCGTGGCGAGAAGTTCGGACAGACCCTGGTCGATCTGGATGGCGCGCTGGCCAAGCTGAATCCGGCGCTGGCCAATCTCAACGACGAACTGGTGCTGGCGCCAACGGTTTTCGACGCCTTCGCCGACGCCGGACCGGACCTGGTCGCGATCGTCGACAACACCACCCGGATCGGTGACACCCTCGTCGACCAGCGGGACAGCCTCGACGCGCTGCTGGTCAGCGCGATCGGACTGGCCGACATCGGCACCGAGGTGGTGTCGGCCAACCGGGGGCCGCTGACCGATGTGGTGCACCTGCTGGCACCGACGACGGATCTGACGAACCAGTACAACGCCGCGCTGACCTGTGGTCTGGGGGCGATGCTGCCGTTGGCCAACGGACCGGGGCTGCCGGTGCCGGGAGCCGTTCTGCTGCAGGGCTTCTTCCTCGGCCGGGAGCGTTACCGCTACCCCGACAACCTGCCCAAGGTGGCGGCGAAGGGCGGCCCGCAGTGCACCGATCTGCCCAACGTCGGCTACGAGGTCCGGCCCCCGTTCGTCGTGACCGATATCGGCGCCAACCAGGCGCAGTACGGTAACCAGGGCATCCTGCTGAACTCGGATGCCCTCAAGCAGGCGTTGTTCGGCCCACTGGCCGGGCCGCCCCGCAACAGCGCACAGATCGGCCAGCCCGGATGACGAGTCTGTTCCGGACCTCGCTGAAGGTGGGAATCTTCGGGGTGGTGATGCTGCTCGTCACCGCGGCGCTGTTCGCCACCTTCGGGCAGTTCCGGACCGCCTCGGACAACCGGTACACCGCGATGTTCGACGACGTCTCGAGCCTGAAATCCGGTGACTCCGTCAAGGTCGCCGGCGTCAAGGTGGGTACCGTCAACAGCGTCGAACTGCAACCCGACAACACGGTGACGGTCGGCTTCGGAGCCGACCGCGACATCGTCCTCACCTCGGGAACCAAAGCCGCGGTGCGGTATCTCAACCTGGTCGGTGACCGCTACCTCGAACTGCTCGACAGTCCGGGATCGGCGGCGATCGCCCCGCCGGGGTCGGTCATCCCCGCCGACCGCACCGTACCGGCCCTCGACATCGATCTGCTGCTGGGCGGACTCAAACCCGTTGTGCAGGGCCTCAACCCGCAGGCGGTCAATGCGCTCACCGCTTCACTGATCCAGATCCTGCAGGGCCAAGACGGCAACATCGAGTCACTGTTCGCCAAGACCTCGGCGTTCTCCAACTCGCTGGCCGACAACAGCGCGACGGTGCAGCAGTTGATCGACAATCTCAACACCGTGCTGGCGACCATCGCCCAGGACGGCGACAAGTTCGCCGGTGCGGTGGACCGGCTGGAAAAACTGGTCACCGGACTGGCCGCCGACCGAGACCCGATCGGCGACGCCATCACCGCGCTGGAAGCCGGCAGCGCCTCGCTGACCGACCTGCTGACCGAGGCCCGCCCGGCACTCGCCGGCACCGTCGACGAACTGGCCCGGCTGGCGCCGATCCTCGACGACGACAAGGAAACCCTCGACCTCGCATTGCAGAAGGCGCCGAAGAACTACCGCAAGCTGGTCCGGCTGGGGTCCTACGGCAGTTGGATCAACCAGTACCTGTGCGGAATGTCGTTGCGGGTCACCGACCTTCAGGGCCGTACCGCGTACTTCCCGTGGATCATGCAGCACACCGGAAGGTGCGCTGAGCCGTAATGGAGAGATACCGCGGATCGTCCCTCATCCAACCCGGCGTCGTCGGGGTGGTGCTCATCGTGCTGATCATCACCGTCGGTCTGCAACCGCAGCACTTGCTGAACCTGGCCACCGCAATCCGGCATCAGGCGCTGTTCACCGAGGCCGGCGGTCTGGTGCCCGGCAACGACGTGAAGGTCTCCGGGGTCAAGGTCGGTTCGGTCAGCGACGTCTCCCTGGGCGAGGGCCCGAACGCCGGCCGGGCCCTGGTGACCTTCATGGTCGACGGCCGGGTCCGGCTGGGGTCGGACACCACCGCGCACATCCGCACCGGGACCCTGCTGGGCCAGCGGGTGCTGACCCTCGAGTCCGCCGGCAGCGGAACGCTGCGGTCCGCCGACGTCATCCCGGTCACGCGCACCGGGTCGCCGTTCTCGCTGACCGACGCACTCGGGGAATTCGCCGGCAACACCCGCGACACCGACACCGCCGCGCTGAACCAGTCACTGGACACCCTCGCGGCCACCGTCGACCGGGTGGCGCCGCAACTGGCGCCCACCTTCGACGGGCTGAGCCGAATCTCCCGGGCACTCAACGAACGCAACGACGCGCTCTCCGGTCTGCTCACCAGCGCCTCGGAGGTCACCGCCATCCTGGGCGAGCGCAGCCAGCAGGTGAACACCCTGATCCTCAACGCCAACGAACTCCTCGGAGTTCTCGAAACGCGCCGGTACGCGATCGTCAACCTGCTGGCCAACACCTCGGCGCTGTCCCAGCAGTTGACCGGACTGGTGGCCGATAACGAGGCGGAGTTGGCCCCCGCCCTGGAGAAGCTCAACTCGGTGACCGAGGTGCTGCAGCGCAACAGCGACAACATCACCAAGGCGATGGCCGGGCTGGCGAAGTTCCAACTCACCCAGGCCGAGGCGGTCAACAACGGGTTCTACTACAACGCGTTCGTCGCCAACCTGCTCCCGGCGCAGACCCTGCAGCCGTTCCTCGACTACGCGCTGGGCTTCCGCCGCGGAGTCGACGCCGGGCAGCCGCCGGACAACGCCGGCCCCCGCGCGGAATTCCCGTTCCCCTACAACGGAGTTCCGCAGCCCAACGAGCGCTGGGGGCAACCGTGAGCACGCGCCGACGGTCCAGTGCTGTGCTCGCCGCCGTCCTGACGGTTCTGCTGGTGGCCGGTGTGGTCACGGTGCTGCGCACCACCGTGCTCAAGCCCACCCGGATCACCGCGCTGTTCACCACCGCCACCGCGATCTACCCCGGTGACCAGGTGAGGGTCGCCGGGGTCAGGGTCGGCACCATCGAAGACATCGAACCGCAGGGCACCAAGGCGAGGATGACCCTCGTCGTCGACCACAAGGTGCCCATCCCCGCCGACGCGAAGGCGGTGATCGTCGCCGGGAATCTGGTCGGCGCCCGCTACGTGCAACTGACCCCGCCGTTCGGGGTGGACGGTCGTACCGACGCACCGCGGATGCGGGACGGCGCGGTGATCGACACCGACCGCACCGCGATCCCGGTGGAATGGGATGAGATCAAAACCCAACTCGACCGGCTGGCCACCGACCTCGGACCTACCAGTGAGGTGTCGACATCGTCGGTGGGGCGGTTCATCGACAGCGCCGCCAACGCACTCGACGGCAACGGGATGAAACTGCGCGAGACGATCAGGCAACTGGCCGGGCTGAGCCGGATCCTCGCCGACGGCAGCGGCGACATCGTCGAGGTCATCAAGAACCTGCAGACCTTCGTGACGGTGCTGCGGGACAGCAACGCCCAGATCGTCCAGTTCCAGGACCGGCTGGCCAGCCTGTCCAGTGTGGTCGACGGCAGCCGGTCGGATCTGGACGCCGCGCTGACCAACCTGTCCAGCGCGGTGGTCGAGGTGAAGCGGTTCGTCGCCGGCAGCCGCAGGCAGACCGCCGAACAGGTGGACCGTCTCGGCGATGTGGTGCGCAACCTCAGTGACAACCAGATGGTGCTGAAGAATCTGCTGCACGTGGCTCCCAACGCCATCGGCAACGCATACAACATCTACAACCCCGACATTCAGAGCGCACTGGGCGGTTTCGCGCTGGGCAACTTCTCCAACCCGCTGCAGGTGGTCTGCGCCGCGATCGGTGCCATCGAGAACGCCACATCCTCGGAAACCAGCAAGCTGTGTTCGCAGTATCTCGGCCCGGCGCTGCGGCTGCTGAACTTCAACTACCTGCCCTTCCCGTTCAATGCCTATCTGGGCAAATCTCCGAGCCCCTGGAATCTGATCTACTCCGAACCCAAACTCGCCCCGGGCGGCGGTGGTGCGGGTATGTCACCGGAGCCGCCACCGGGGTACTCGGCCTACACCGGCCTCAATGGTGACGTGCCGCCGCCACCGGGCTGGGGTGGACCGCCCAACGAGACCCCTGGCGCATACGCCCCCGACGGGCTGCCCGCCGACCCGCAGCCGGCGCTGTTTCCCGGTGCGCCGGTTCCGGCCGGGGTTCCGCTTGGTCAGGCCGGAGCGCCGCCGTCCTCGCTGCAGGAGATGCTGATGCCCGCT
>JAUPLT010000264.1 GCA_030836785.1 Actinomycetota bacterium | reverse complement strand
GGGTACGACGCCCTGGGGCGCGCCCGGCCGACGCCGGCCACCATCCACCCCGACCCCGAGGTCGAGGCCGCCGTGTCGGCCGCAGAGGCCAACTGGTCGCAAGAAAAACAGGACTCGGCCAAGCGACTGCTCAAGGTGGGCGTCGAGGGCAAGCCCCGCACCCGCGAGAACAGCAAGCAGGCCGGCGTGATCCAGATGCTGCAGCGCCCGGAGGGAGCCACCATCAACCAGATCTGCGCGACCACCGGCTGGCAGGCGCACACGGTGCGCGGCACCTTTGCCGGGGCGTTCAAGAAGAAACTCGGGCTCACCATCACCTCGGAAAAGCCCGAGGGCGGCGAGCGCATCTACCGGGTCGGTTGATTTCGTGACGGGGTGGCGGCATATCCACGCCACCCCGAAGCGATCTCCTAAATAGCTTGGCTTCCAGATTGAACAGCGCGTTCATACGACTGTCATCAACGTAACCAGGAGCAACTGCCATGACCACAGAAATCAGCAACCACGCCAACCCTCTCCGTGTCCGCTTCACCCGCAAGCCCGTCGACCTGCAGGAGGTGCTGGCGGCCACGCCCTACGACGAACGTCCAGAGCCGGTGATCATCAGCGAAACCCGCGAATTGACCCCTGCCGAGTACGATGCTTTTTCCAGCACGCTACTGCAAGATCGCGACTGGCTGGCCGGCAAAGGCGGGTACCCCGACCAGACCACACGGCACGTCGTCGAAGTCAAGGCCGAGAATCGCAAGACCCTGTACGTCGACCCCTCGGGCAGCGCCTACGGGCGTTACGTCGGCATTGCCGTCGAGGGTTGAAAATGATGCAGAAAGCGCTTGGCTTCTCAATCGAACAGCGCGTTCATACGGGTGTCGCAACGATCAACCCGAAGGAGACAACGATGACCACCACCAAGCAAATCCCCGCCACCCAAAACGATGCCTGGGGCTTTTGGGGCACCATGAACGACGATGCCAAAACCGCCTGGCCAATCGCGATGACCGCGATTTCGGATGCCACTTGCCAGCCCCTCGAATCGGTCAGGGCCTTCCTCGACAGCCGCCACGGGCGGCACTTTGCGGACGATGTCCTGAACGAGATGCTCAGGGGCCACGCCATCAAGCAAGCGGTCGACGCGGCGGTCACCCGCTGGATGGGCTGGACGATTGGCCGCCAGACCAGCAAGGAGTACGGCATCCCGCGCGGCCTGACTTACCTGACGGGATTTGTGATTCACTGCGAGATCGTCGAAGAAGAACTCGCCGCCTGATCGAACGCCACGCCATCCGCCAAGCGGGTGGCCTGCGCCCCGGCATAGTCCTGCCAACGGCGCACGATCACATCCACGTACTTCGGGTCGAGCTCGATGAGCCGCGCCCGCCGTCCCGACTTCTCAGCGGCGATCAGCGTGCTGCCGGATCCGCCAACCGGGTCGAGCACCACGTCGCTCGGGCGACTGGAATTGCGAATCGCCCGTTCCACCAGTTCCACCGGCTTCATGGTTGGGTGCAGATCGTTCTTGTGCGGCTTCTTGATCTGCCAGACGTCGCCCTGGTCGCGGTCACCGCACCAGTGGCGCTCGCCACCCTCTGGCCATCCGTAGAGGATGGGCTCGTACTGGCGCTGGTAGTCGGCACGCCCCAAGGTGAAGGTGTTCTTGGCCCAGATGACGAACGTCGACCAGTGGCCACCGGCAGCCCGGAAGGCGGATTGCAGGGTGTCGAGTTCGCTGGAGGACATCGCGACGTAGATGCCACCCCGGCAGTGCGCCAAGGCTGGCGTCAGCGCGGCCAGCAGAAAATCGTAGAAGCCATCGCCGAGGTTGTCGTTCAGAATCGCGCGGTTCTTGCCGCGCATCTTGTCCTTCGCGCTGTTGGCGTAGTTCACGTTGTAGGGCGGGTCGGTGAAAACCATGCCAGCCGATTCGTCGCCCAGCACCGTGGTGTAGGCATCGGCATTGGTGGCATCGCCGCAGAGCACTCGATGCTCGCCACAGACCCAGACGTCGCCCGGTCGGGACACAGGGATCTCCGATACCTCTGGCGCAGCATCCTCGTCGGTCTGCCCATCGTTGGTAGTCTCACCACCAGCCAGCAGATCGGCCAGCGCGTCGGCGTCGAAGCCGGTCAGGCTCAGATCGAAGTCGTCATCCTGCAGGGCTATCAATTCCACTTGCAGCATCGCCTCGTCCCAGCCCGCGTTCTCGGCGATCCGGTTGTCCGCGATTACCAGCGCCCGGCGCTGGGTTGGAGTCAGGTGATCGAGCACCACCACCGGCACCATTTCGATGCCTAGCTTCTGAGCGGCGGCCAATCGACCATGCCCGGCAACGATCACACCGTCGCTGCCCGCGAGGATGGGATTGGTGAAACCGAACTCCGCAATCGAGGCCGCGATCTGCGCCACTTGCGAATCGGTATGGGTGCGCGCGTTGCGTGCATAGGGAACGAGCCGGTCGGTCGGCCACTGCTCGATCTTGTCAGCGAGCCAGGAGATGTTCATGCCTGTGCTCCCAATCGTTCGGCGGCGACCTCATCGAAGGTCTGGCCGGTGGCAACCAGCGTCACCGGCACGTCGGGGAAGTTCTGCTGGAAGCGCTTGACCACCACATCGACGTACTCGGGGGCGATCTCCGTTGCCCGGGTCACTCGCCCGGTGCGCTGTGCGGCGAGGATGGTGGTGCCAGAACCGCAGAACGGCTCGAACACGATCTCGCCCTCGTTGGTGTAGGACTCCAGCACGAACTCGGGCAGCGCCACCGGAAATACGGCCGGGTGATCGATGTCCTGACCGATCTTGCCCTTGTGCCGCATGATGCGAATCACCGAGTCGGGAATGCGGAAGTCCTGGGTGACGGTGCCGACGTGGTTCCACGCTGTCTTGCTGCCGTCCTTGTTGCGCATGCCGCCGGCACTGGTGCCGTCGCCGCGCAGATGGGTGTCGCGCCCGGCGTAGATGCAGGGCACGATCTTGTTGGGGCGACGCGCCTCGCTGTCCTTCCGGTTGAAGTGGAAGACGAATTCGAAGGCCGGTGCGAGCCGACCATTCCAGTCGCCGGGCAAGCCCGGCCCCTGATCCCAGACGTACCAGGCGAAACGCCGCCAGCCTTGAGTACGCATCCAGTCGAGCCAGGCATCCCAGTACGGAATGACTTCCTGCTAGATCGGAAGAGCGT
>JAUPLT010000263.1 GCA_030836785.1 Actinomycetota bacterium | reverse complement strand
GGCCGCCAGCCACGATCACCTCGGCCAACCGAGGCGTCAGTTCCCGGACCGCCGCCGCTGCCGGGGCCAGCATGGGCTCGGTCACCATGACCGCCGACCCACAGTCTTCAACCAGGTACGCCAGTTCCGGGGGCGCGAGGCGCAAGTTGAACGGGACGGCGCTCGCGCCAAGCTGATTGTCGGCCAGCGTGGCCTCGACGAACTCGGGCCGGTTGAGCATCAGGATCATTACCCGGTCACCGGCCGCCACACCGCGCCGGTGCAGCGCCGCCGCCAGGGCAGCAACCCGGCGATGCAGCTCGGCCCAGGTTGTGGTCGCGCCTTCGAATCGCAGTGCGGTCGCACCGGGCTGCATCAGGGAGTGCCGGGATAGCTGGGTGATCCAGTTCTGCCGGCGGGACAGGTAGGGCTGCTCTGTGATCGGAGAAACGGCCGTGATGTCCATTACGTCACACCATAAGCCGGACTAGACCCCGTCGAGTTCCTCGGCACGCGCCTTCAGGTTTCCGGCAAGGTGGTCGAGCGCGTCGTTGACCAGTTTCTTGACCATCAGGCTCGGCACCCCGGGCAGCGCGATCTCGACGTCGAGATCGACGGTGAGCAGGCTGATCGACCCCATGCCGACCACTGAGAAGAGCTGTTCCTGTTTGCTGAACAAGTCGCCCTGTTGCATGACGGTCTGGATCTGTGCCGGGCCGGGGTAGTACACCGCCTGGATGAAGGTGCCGGGATGCCCTTGAACCTCGGTGTCGATGCGCAACTGGCTGGGTCGGCCGTCGTTGTAGCGGGCCAGGATGTAGACGGACTTGACCTCGTCATTCCACTGCGGGTACGCCTCGAAGTCGGCGACGATGCGCAGAATCGAGACTTCGTCGGCATCGACTTCGACCGTCTTGCTGACCAACGCCATCAGCGTGCCGCCTTCGTGTGTTCGCCGATCGGGCATTCGACACGAATTTTCTCGTCGCGGATCAGTCCGCGCAACAGGGCGGTGCTGAATTCCGCGGCGATCTCCTTCGCGGTGCGCCGGCCGTCAGGCCGTAGCCACCGGTAGGCGCCCATCGTCATACCGATGTAGCCCAGCGCAACCACGTGCGAGTCGCATTCGAAGAACTCCCCACTGGTGATGCCCCGGTCGATAACCCCGGTCACGTGCTCGTAGACCTGGGCTTCCTTCTCCCGGACTTCGTCGACCTGTTCCGCGGTGAACCACTCGGTGATGTAGGGCTGTTCCTGCCAGTACACCGCGGCGCCCTCGGTGTTGTCGGCGATATTGCTCAGCAATCGCACGGTGTATTGATAGAGCGCCTCACGTGCCGTCCACGAAGGATCGTCATGCACCGCAGCCAGGGTGTTCTCCGCGGCCCGGCGGTAGATGTCGAACAGAATCAGCGATTTGCTGGCGTAGTAGTGGTAGACCGTGGCCTTGTTCAGGCCCACCACCTCGGCGACATCGTCCATCCGGGTGCCGTGATAGCCCCGGGCAGCGAAAAGCTTGGTCGCGACGTCCAGTAACTCCTCGCGGCGCGTCGTCCCGTTCTCCGCTGCCATGATCGTCCTCCCTATCAACTGGTTGGAAGTCTAGGCAATCGGGTGGGATCCTCCTGCACTCCGGCTTGCGCAAGCTAGGCTGATGGCTAAGCCAGATGGAGGTTGACATGGATTTCGACCCGCAGCCCGACTACGACGGGACCGACGAGATCGAGTACTTCTTCAGCTGGCTGCCGTGGGCGCTGCGCGGCACCGACTGGACCGGCACTCCGTCCTACCCACCGGTCTAGGTCTTACCCGCCGGCCTGGCCCCGGCCCCACGCGTACGCATCAGCGCCGGAGTCGATCTTCTCCGGCACACCGCCTTCCCTCTTGACCAGCAGCGGTCGGTCCGTACCTGCCCCCACGTAGGCGACGGCATGCCCCGCGCCCGTGACCGTCCACACCGGTGCCGGTGCGTCGCTGGGCGTCTCCGCCACGTCACGCCGGGTTCCGTTCTCGACGATCGCAATGTCCTTGCGCCGCTGGTCCGCACTCCACACCGCGACGGCCACCGAGTCGGCGGATAACACCTGAACGTCGGCGTACGCCTCGGCCCCACCGTATAGCGATACCGGCCGCTCCCCCGGACTCACCGAATAGATGCCGCCGGTTCGGAGTCCGAAAGGGATCTCCGCGAAAGCATCTCCAGTGGCATCGGCGTTGGCGAAGACAACGGTCCGCCCATCCGTCGAGTAGCTGACCGCCGTGGCGTTGGTGTCCCGGGCGACCGGATTCGACGTCCCCCCCACGGAGTAGACGCCGACGTCGACCGGGCTGACGTCACTGCGCCCGCCGGCCCAAGCGATCCGGCGCCCATCCGGCGACCACGCGTAGCCGAAGTCGGCGAATATCGGCTTCGGCGGAGCGGTCACCGCCCCGGTGTCGGCGTCCGCGGTCAGCAGGAATCCACCGCCGCCGAACGTCGCCTTGAAGAAGGCGATCAGGTCTCCCGCCGGAGACCACCTCGGTGCGGTGATCTGCGGTTGGTCTCCGTCGAACTTGGGCACCAGGTCAGCGGGGTCGACCAGTCGGCGAATGGCCCCCGACGAGATATCCAGCACCTGGAGTTCGCCTCCGGGCTCGTCGGGATTCGCCCGGTGCACATAGGCGATCCGGCGGCCGTCCGGCGAGGGCGCCGGATCGGTATCGCCGGGCCCGTCGGTGATTCTGCGGGGTGGGCTGCCGACAGGGTCGCTGACGTACAGCGCACCGTTCTTGGCGAAGTAGAGCGCGGGAAGCCGGTCCGATGCAGCAATCGCGCTGGTCCGCTCGGTCGCCGTGGTTCCCGCGCAGCCGGTGAGAAGTGTTACCGCTGCGAACACTGCCACCATCCGGTTACGCCACACGGCGTCACTGTAGCGACGCGACCTCACGGCGTATCACCAGTTCGACGGGCGATAGTCCTTGAGGAACACCCCGTAGAGGTCGACGCCGGCCTCTCCCTGGACGATCGGGTCATACACTCGGGCCGCCCCGTCAACGAGGTCGAGCGGGGCGTGAAATCCCTCCTCGGCCAGGCGGATCTTGGTGGGGTGCGGGCGTTCGTCGGTGATCCACCCGGTGTCGACGCTGGTCATCAGAATTCGGTCGGTCTCGAACATCTCGCCCGCACTCGTGCGGGTGAGCATGTTCAGGGCCGCCTTGGCCATGTTCGTGTGCGGATGCCCCGGACCCTTGTACCGACGGGAGAACACTCCCTCCATCGCGGAGACGTTGACGACGAACTTGCGGCGGGCCGGCGAGGCGGCCATCGCCGCGCGGAGCCGGCTGATCAGCAAGAACGGCGCGGTGGTGTTGGCCAACTGCACCTCGAGCATCTCCAGCGGCTCGACCTCCTGCACGGGCTGCGTCCAGCTGTTGACGTGATGTTCGTCGGGAATCAACCCGCCTGCGTCGATCGCCGTCCCGGCGGCAAGCCGGTCCAGTGAACTCGAACCGGCGGCCAGCGCTGAGGTCGTCAGTTCGTCCGCGCGCTGTGCCGCGGCGGCCAGGATCGGATGGCTGGCGACGGAGGCCGCCAGTGCCTGCGGGTGCGCGTCGTTGGTGTGACCGAACGTCAGTAGCTCCGGAAGAGGTCCGTCGGGAAGCGGGGCGAGTTCGGCTTCGGCCAGCGGGGCGTAGGCCCCCGGCGATCGCCGCACCGTCTGCGCGGCGTTGTTGATCAGGATGTCCAGTGGCCCGGCAGCGGCAACAGCATCGGCGAGGCCGACCACCTGAGCGGGATCACGCAGGTCGATCCCGACGACCCGCAGCCGGTGTAGCCACTCGCCGGCGTCCGGCAGGCCGGCGAACCGGCGCACCGCGTCCCGGGGGAATCTGGTGGTGATGGTCGTGTGCGCGCCGTCGCGAAGAAGTCGAAGCGCGATGTACATCCCGATCTTCGCGCGACCCCCGGTGAGTAGCGCCCGGCGCCCACTGAGATCTGTGCGCGCCTCGCGTTTGGCGTGGCTGAACCGCGCGCAATCCGGGCACAACTGGTGGTAGAAGGCATCGACCAGGGTGTAGTGCGTCTTGCAGATGTAGCAGGCCCGCGACCGGCGCAGCGTGCCGGCGCTCGGCGCGGTCGTCGACGTGGACAGCTGAATTCCGCGGGTCTCGTCGTCGATGCGATCGGAGGCGCCGGTTGCGGTCGCGGCGACCACCGCACGGTCGGCGTCGGCGATCTCCGCCCGCTTCTCGTCCCGGCGTGCTTTCTTCGCCGCCTTGAACATGTGTGCGGTGGCCCGGCGAACGGCGATGAAGTCCGGATGCTTCTCGTTGAGATGGTGCAGTTCGGCCAGGACCTCCAGCGTCACCTTCAGCCGTTCGGGGTCGATACCGTCGGAACGCACAGCAGAGTCTAACGAGATTAGGCTGCTTGACTTGTGACCGATCCGATTCCCGCATGGACGACGACCGCAGCCCGGCCCGACCCCATCCGCCTGCGACTGGAGTCCTATCCGGTGGTCGACGAGATCGCGGCCCGGTACGGCGATATGGACGCCAACGCGCATCTGAACAATCTCGCGCTGGAGTCGCTGCACGAGAACGCCCGGGCCACAATGAACCGGCGACTCTTCCCGCAGGCGTACCGGACCGGGTCCGATCGGTTACGGCTGGTCACCTCACAGAACGCGGTGCACTTCCTCGCCGAGGCGCATTGGCCGGCGCTGATCATGACCGGCGCGGGTGTCGGGCGGGTTGGCCGCACCTCCTTCATCGCCTCGACCGGCCTGTTCATCGACGGGTCATGTATCGGGGTATGCGACACCGTGCTGGTCCTGCTGGGCGACGACGGCCCGGTGCCGCTGCCGGCGGACTTCCGCGCGGCGCTGCAGGATGTGCTGCTGCGGTCGGGGCCAGCTGCTCCGCCCAATCTGTCGTAGCCCAATCTGTCGTAGCCCAACCTGTCGTAGCCCAACCTGTCGTAGCCCAACCTGTCGTAGCCCAACCTGTC
>JAUPLT010000262.1 GCA_030836785.1 Actinomycetota bacterium | reverse complement strand
CGCTCTACTTCCACCTGCTGCGCATCGACATCGCCGCCCTGTGGTTGTTCGTGTTCTCCTCCAGCGTGATCCTCTTCGGACTGCGCCCGGTGGTGCGGTTCGGCTGGGTCTGGGTGATGCTGCTGTTGAGCTTCCCGCTCGGATATCAGGTGTCGGTGATCGCCTTCGGCGGCAACCGTCCCTCCGCGGGCCTGGCCAGCCTGGTGATCGCGGCGGTGGCCACCGCCATCTCGGTGGGACGCAGCCGAAACCGGGCGCTGGTGGGTGCGGCCGGGGCGGTGACCGTCGGCCTGGTGCTGCTGATCATGCTCGCCGTGCTGACCCCGAACGCACCGCTGCTGGTCTTCCAGACCGTGCCCGCCTCCGCGGCGATGGCGCTGGTCGGGATGTCGCTGTTCTTCTACGCCCGGCGCGGTATGCCCAAGCGGGTGCTGGGCCGCAAGCTGGAACCGGTCGCCGCCCGGCAGGTACTCGCCGGCGTTCCGCTGGTCCTGCTGGCGGCCGTCCTGATCGTGCTGGTTCCCCTTCCGGACCCGGGTGCCAGGGTTACCCCGGTGCCGGGGATGGTGTTCGGCCGGCCATTGGTGGCGCCGGCCGGGTGGCACCAGGTCGAGGAGAGCAACTACCCGTGGGTACGCCGGGTCTACGGTCACGACGCCGACCTGATCCGGCAGCGCTTCGTCGCCGACGTCGGCAACCCCGAGTGGGACAAACTCGCGCGGCCGCGAACGGTGATCGTCGACAGCACCAGCACCTGGCGGCCGTTCGCTCTCAAGACCTATCCGGCCAATGTGCTCTACGACGATTCGTCCAGTCGCACCAGCGACCCCGTCCTCGTCGATCTCGGACACGGTGTGACCGGCACGATGGTCACGGTCGTCGACGACGCGCGATTGCTCACCTACAACCTGATGACCTGGCTCTGGGGAGACGAGGACTCCGCACAGCGGGTCCTGATCGCCGCCGTGGACAATCACGAGGACGAGATGGTGTTCCCGCCACCCAGCGGCGGGCTGAGCACCTCCCTGCGCACCATGGTCACCGTCTTCTTCCGCGGGAATCAGGCCACCTGGGACAGCGACCCGAACTTCAAGGACGCCGATCTGCTGACCGAGTTCGGCCGTGGCCTGGTGGACGCCCAGATCCGGAGTGCCGCACCGTGATCCAGACCAGCGTGACCCCGACCAGCGGGACCCGGACCAGCGCCGGGATCCTCTCGATCAGCCTCGCCGACTCCGAACGTGCCCTGGACAAGGCGATCAACGGGCTGCGTGACGAGGACCCCGGCCGGTCGGCCTCAGTTGCCATCATCGGCTGGCAGCGGGCGGTGATCTGGACGGTGCTTGTCGTCACCGCCGGTTTCGGCATCTGGCGGCCGATGCAGACCGCGGTCGCACTGATCGGCTTCTGCACCCTCGGCTATGTGCTGACGATGATCGACCGGGTGCAGATCTTCCGGCAGGGCCTGGCCTACCGGGCGATCGTCATCTCCGACGAGGAGGCCCGGGCCATCCCGGATGACGAGTTGCCCCCGTACACCATCCTGGTGCCCGCCTACAACGAACCGGAAGTCGTCGGGGACCTGCTGGCCGCGATGGCGCAGTTGGAGTACCCGGCCGACAAGATGCAGGTCCTGCTGCTGCTCGAAGCGGACGACGACGTCACCATCACCGCAGCCGAGGGCTACCAGGACTCCGACTCGGTGACCATCGTGCTGGTTCCGCCCGCAGACCCGCGCACCAAGCCGAAAGCCTGTAACTACGGTGTGCAGTTCGCCACCGGCGACTTCATCACCATCTATGACGCCGAGGACCTGCCCGAACCGCTGCAACTGCGCCGGACCGTGGCCGCGTTCGCGAAGCTGCCGCCGGAGGTCGCCTGCATCCAGTCCAAGCTGGCGTATCACAACGCCCACCAGAACATCCTGACCGGATGGTTCACCGCCGAGTACAACCTGTGGTTCGGCTACCTGCTGCCCGGGATGATGCGCAGTGACTCCCCGATTCCGTTGGGCGGCACCTCCAACCACCTGCGCCGGCAGGTGCTCGAGGGGATCGGCGCCTGGGATCCGTTCAATGTCACCGAGGACGCCGACCTCGGTCTGCGCATCCACGCGCTGGGCTACCGCACCGCGGTGCTGGACTCGCAGACCCTGGAGGAGGCCAACAGCGACCCGATCAACTGGATCCGCCAGCGCTCCCGCTGGTACAAGGGTTACCTGCAGACCTGGCTGGTGCACATCCGCCGCCCGGTGCAGATGTGGAAGTCGGTGGGCCCGCGGTCCTTCGTCCGGCTGACCCTGATCCTGGCCGGGACTCCGATCATCGCCGTGCTGAACCTGCTGTTCTGGTTCATCACCATCCTGTGGTTCCTCGGCCAACCGGAGGTGGTGGGGGAGGTGTTCCCCTGGTTCGTCTACTTCCCCGCATTGGCGGCGCTGATCATCGGCAACGGCGCCACCCTGTACATGAACCTGGTCTCGCTGCGCGAGGACGACCGCGCCGATCTCATCATCCCGGCACTGACGGTGCCGGCGTTCTTCGCGATGATGAGCGTGGCCGCCGCGAAGGGCGTCTACCAATTGGCCCGTAACCCCTCGTACTGGGAGAAGACCTTCCACGGGTTGTCGGCCCGTCCGCAGATCGATCCCGCCGTGCCGGATCCCGGTCCGTGACCGGGCTGTCCGACCGCCGGTGCAAGACCCTGGCCTTCGCCGTCCCGTTCCTGGCCTACCTGGCCGTCGGGTACTGGCTGGAGGTGCGCAACGGGTTCATCCTCGGCGACGCGCTGTCGCGGGTGTCGGCCGCCCAGAGTGTGCTGTTCAGCCGCGACCCGCACCTGGCCGCCATCGGCTTCATCTTCACCCCGCTGACCGCGATGGTGCAGGTGCCCGTCA
>JAUPLT010000261.1 GCA_030836785.1 Actinomycetota bacterium | reverse complement strand
CGGTGGCGGTCGCCGGCGGGCCCGGGGAGGTTGCCGCGACTGGAGCGGTAGCTGTGGCTGGGGAGCTGCCGGTGCCTCCGGCCACGGGGGGCCGGCGCGCCACGAATCCGGTTGCGGCGGAACCGGCGGCGACTGCCGCGGCAGGCTCTGCGGGACACGCTGCGGCGCTGGGCGGCGACCCGGATCACGCCTGATGAACTGCGGCGGCTCCGGGGACGGGCGCAGCCGGGGGATGGGCTCGGTCGGCGGGTCCGCCGAACCCGGCCGGTACTGGCTCACCGGAGTCAATCTACGGGCCGTGGCGACTACTCACCTCAGTGAATTCAGCCCAGCCACTCCACATGACCGGCCAGCAGCAGGTAGCCGACGAACGCCACCGTGTCGATCACCCCGTGAGCGATCACCAACGGCCACAACCGGCCGGTGCGGGACCAGTAGTAGCCGAAGACCACACCCATTGCCACATTGCCCAAGCCGGCCGCAAAGCCCTGGTAGAGGTGATAGGAGCCGCGCAGCACACTGGCGACCGCCACGGCCCCGGACTGGCTCATCCCCAACTGCCGCAACCGGGTGATCACGTACCCCACCACCACGACCTCTTCGGCGAATCCGTTGGCAAACGCCGCCAGCACCAGGACCGGAATTCGCCACCAGGACTCGTGCAGAGTCGCCGGTTCGACCTCGGCGTTCAGTCCCAGGGCCCGGCCGGCGAAGTAGAGCAGCAGTCCCGGAATACCGATGAGCGCCGCGAGACCCGCCCCGGCCAGTGCGTCCGAACCCCACCGACCCCGGCCCAGCCCAATCCCGGACGGGCCAATACCCGTGCGCCACAACAGGTACAGCGCCAACAGCCCCCAGGCGATCAGCTGTCCGATCGATGCCAGGTTGAGGCCGAGGTTGACCAGGTCGTAGCGGGACTGGTCCTGGTTGAGCCGAACCCGGTAGGCGGGCAGCCCGGAGAGCACCGCGTCGGCCAGGTGTAGGACCGCGACGACCGCGCTCACCCCGAAGGTCACGGCCAACATGACGGCGAGTTCGATCCGCATGGCCCGCCGGTCGACGCCGCCCCGATGACTGGCGCTCACCGGTGTCACGGTAGCGGGCCGGCCCGCACCGATACTGTTGTGGCCGTGGCCCGCATCGCCTATCTCGGTCCGGAGGGAACGTTCACCGAATCGGCGCTGCTACAGATGTCTGCGAACGGCGCCATTCCCGGCGACGGCCAGACCGCGCTGATACCGACGGAGAGCACGCCGGCCGCACTGGAGGCCGTCCGGGCCGGTGCCGCGGACTATGCCTGCGTACCGATCGAGAACTCCATCGAGGGCAGCGTTCTGCCCACCCTGGACAGCCTCGCCGCCGCTTCGCCGCTGCAGATCTACGGCGAATTGACCCTGGACGTGGCATTCAGCATCGTCGTGCGCCCCGGAACGGAGCCGGGTCAGATCCACACCCTCGCGGCGTTCCCGGTCGCGGCGGCTCAGGTGCGCCGCTGGCTGACCGAACACCTGCCGAATGTGGCGGTTCTGCCGGCGAATTCGAACGCGGCCGCCGCCCGCGAGGTCGCCGACGGCCGCTGCGATGCCGGGGTCAGCACCCCACTGGCCGCGCTTCGGTACGGTCTGGCGACCCTGGCCGAGGGTGTGGTGGACGAGCCCAACGCCCGCACCCGGTTCGTCCTGGTCGGCCGGCCGGGTGTCCCTCCGGCCCGGACCGGAGCCGACCGTACTTCGGTGGTGCTCCGCATCGACAGCTCCCCCGGCGCGCTGGTGTCGGCGCTGAATGAGTTCGGCATCCGCGGCATCGACCTGACTCGGATCGAATCCCGACCCACCAGGACTGAGCTGGGCACCTACGTGTTCTTTCTGGACTGTGTCGGACACATCGACGACAGCGCGGTGGCCGAGGCCCTCAAAGCCTTGCACCGCCGCTGCTCCGAGGTTCGCTACCTGGGCTCGTGGCCCACCGGATCGGCCGTCGGCGCACTGCCCCCGCGTCTCGACGCCGCCGACCGCTGGCTGGACCGGCTGCGGAACGGGTTGCGATGAGCCCGTCGAATGACAACGTGATCGGCCGGTTGATCCTGGTGCGCCACGGGCAATCGCACAGCAATGTCGCGCGCCGCCTCGACACCCGGCCACCCGGGGCCGAACTGACCGATCTCGGCCGCGAACAGGCCCGGGAGTTCGCCCGGACCCGTCCTCGGCCGCCCGGACTGCTGCTGCATTCCATCGCTCATCGAGCAGCGCAGACCGCGGTCGAGATCGGTGCCGAATGGTCCAGGCCCACAATCGAGGTGGAAGGAATACACGAGGTTCAGGCTGGTGATCTCGAGGATCGCGACGACGACGAAGCGATCGCGGCGTTCAACTCGGTGTATCAGCGCTGGCATGGCGGTGACCTCGACGCAGCCATGCCCGGCGGCGAGACCGGCCGGCAAGTCCTGAACCGTTACCTGGCTGTGGTCACCGATCTGCGTCGCCGCCATCTCGACGACCCCAACTGGACCGACGACATCGTCGTGGTCAGCCACGGTGCCGCGATCAGGCTGGTAGCCGCCGTGCTCGCCGGGCTCGACGGCAACTTCGTCCTCGAAAACCATCTCGCCAACACCGAAGCGGTCGCCCTCGCCCCGCTAACCGGCGACCGCTGGAGTTGCGTGCAGTGGGGATCGGCGGCTCCCCCGTCGCTGAGCCACCGGGGCCGCACCGGGGGCGATGAGCTGGGATAGCCTTGGCTTTCGCCGATGACGACCAGCCCGGACCACGTGACCACCCAAGAGTGCCTGGCCTGCCGGGCGACGGTTCCGGCCGCCCTCTACTGCGGCTGCTGCGGCGCGGCGCTGGGGTCTGATCCCGGCTTCTGGCGCCGGTTGTTGCGGCCCGATGCGTTCGCCGCCGCCCCGCGGGAACGAATCACCCTGCCCCTGGTGACCAGCTCGCTATTCCCACACCTGGACCAGCGGTCGCGCAACCCGTTCCGGATCGGGATGCTGCTTCTTTTTCTGAGCTTGGTGCTGTTCTCCGTGTTGCGCTGGCTCGGCCCATTGGTGACCGTGGCAGGCCTGGGGGTACCCCTGCTCTTCGTGCTGTACCTGTGGCAATCAGACGTGCTGCGGGACATGCCCGGCCACGTTCTGCTGATGGCGACCGTGCTCGGAGCAGGCCTCGGGGTCGGTTGGGTGGTGGTGACCGGTGGCCTGGTGGCCCGTTCGTACGGCATTCCCATGGCGGCGGGCTTCGTGCTGCAGCACCTGATCGGCGTCGGGTTGGCGATCTCCGTGGGCGGCGCGCTGTTGATGGTTCTACCGGCGGTGGTCGTCAGGCTGCTGCGGCCGCCCATGATCTCGGAGTCCTTGGACGGCTTCGTGATCGGTGGGCTCGGCGCGCTGTCCTTCACCGCCGCCGCCACCCTCACCCGATTGGCACCGCAGTTCACTGCCGGGCTGATCGACAACATCCGCCCGTCCCGGCTCATGCTGGAGGCCGGCCTCTACGGGATTGCGATGCCGTTGACCGCCGCGGCGGCCGGCGGTCTGATCGGTCTGATGCTGTGGTTCCGCCCCGGCCAGCGCGCGGATCTCTATCCACAACGGGTGCATCGGGCCTTGCTGATCTTCACCGGTGTCGTCGTGGTCCTGTACACGGCGATCTGGGTGGTCGATGCCGCCCGCCTGCCGAAACTTCCGCAGCTGCTGCTGCACCTCGGGCTCACCGTCCTGGCGGTGCTGGCCGCCCGGATCGGCATGCAGCTGGCCCTGTTGCACGAGGCGCCAGACCCGCTGACGGGCGGACCGATACTGTGCGAGCACTGCGAACGCGTCGTCCCGGACATGCCGTTCTGCCCGTCCTGCGGGGTGGCCAGCCGGGCCTCGTCGCGGACATCCCGCCGGCTGCGCAGGGAAGCCGCCCCCGCGACCCTGACCGACCCGGTAGGCGAGGCGTATGATCAGGAGGTTGCGTCCGGCCCGGACGCGAGTAGTTAAGGGGTTTCGAACATGTGGTCATCTCGTTTGACGCGGCAGATCGCTCTCGCCACCGGCGCCGCCGCACTCGTTGGCATGGGCGCTCTCACGGCCTGCAGCAAAGAGGACAAGGAAAAGCCGGAGGAGACCAAGTCCCCGACGAGCAGCGCCCCGGAGACTCCCGGCAACGCACCGCAGCCGACCGAGAAGAACGTCGGCCCCGGTGCCGGCAACTCCTTCTCGCCCACCGTGAAGGCCCGCCCCGCGCCGACCGCGCTCCCCGGTAACGTCGTCACCGGCGGCTAGGTCGTCAACTAGACCGTTACGGTCACTGACCGCTGCGGCCGTCATCGCGACGACCGCAGCGGTTGTTTTTGCGGTCGCCGGTGACCATGACACGCAGACGGGGGCCGCGGCGGACCGGATCACCGGTCCGTACGCAGTTCTATTAGGCAGTTCGACCGACCTGGGCCCGGCCCGTTCCGGAAAGGCCCGACTGACTGCTGCTCTGCGCCCCGGTGCGTCGCCCGGCCGCTTGATCGATTGGGCGGCCCGACACGGGCTGTCGGTGCAGTGGCGGTCCGGCGACCCGTGGGCCGTCGTGGTCGGGGAGCCACCCGCGATGGCTCGCGCGCTGAACGTCGAGATCAATGACTACCGCGGGCGCCGCGGGACTGTCTTCTACGCTTCTCCGCAGCAGCCTGCGATTCCCCCCGCTGTGACCGCCGAGGTAGCGGAACTCGGTCGCATCCTGGGCTATACCCCGCACCGGGAAGCCCTGCCCCCGCCTCCTCGGGAGGTGCCGGACCAGGGCCTGACACCCGATGCGCTGGTGCGCGCCTACAACGTCGCTCCGCTGCGCGAAGCCGGGTACACCGGCAAGGGCGAAACCG
>JAUPLT010000260.1 GCA_030836785.1 Actinomycetota bacterium | reverse complement strand
TTCCGGAAGCCGCCTCGAACGGCGCAAGATGCGCACCCGCACCGCTCTCATCCGGGCCGCTCAGGGGTTCATCGCCGCCGGCAAGCTGAACGCGCCGGTGCTCGAGATCACCCAGGCCGCCGATGTCGGGATGGGGTCGTTCTACAACCACTTCGACAGCAAGGAAAGCCTTTTCGCGGCCGCGGTCAATGACATCCTCGATGAACTGGGCGCACTGCTGGACAAGCTCACCGTCGAGGGCGAAGACCCCGCAGCGACCTTCGCCCGCAGCTTCCGGCTGGTCGGACGGCTGTTCACGCAGCGTCCGGAGATGTCCCGCGTACTGCTCAACACCGGGTTGACGCTGATCTTCGCCGACCGCGGGCTGGCGCCCCGGGCACTGCGCGATATCACCGTCGCGGCACGGGCCGGCCGGTTCACCGTCGACGACCCCGAGTTGGCGCTGTCGGCGGCCGCAGGCGCTCTCATGGGTGTCGGTCAACTCCTGCAGAACGATCCCGGACGCGACGGCGGCGAGGTCGCCGATCGCGCCACCCGCGACGTACTGGTGATGCTCGGCCTCCCGCCCGACGAGGCCGAGGACATCTGCGCTCAACCCCTACCGAACCTCGACGAGGTGACCGGGTCGGAACCGGCGGCCTGACTGGTACCGGAGTCAGTACCAGTGGGGAGAGTGCCTCATCTCGGGCGCCCGCCCAAGCCGCATCGCTGACGGTCACGCACCCGGGGCTACCCTCCCAGCGCCGCCATTCGCGCCTCGATCTCCTCGGGCGTGAGGTCCTCCGTGTGGGTCATGACGGACCAGCGCTGCCCGAATGGATCGCGCACCGACCCCGCCCGATCGCCGTAGAACTTGTCGGAGACCGGCTCGATGACTTCGGCGCCCGCCGCTACCGCACGGGCGAACACGGCGTCGCAGTCCTCGACGTAGAGGCAGAACTGCCCCGAAGTTGCCGGCCACTCCGGTCCACCCGAGGAGAGCATGAGTACGGAGTCGCCGATTCGGATCTCGGCGTGGGCGATCTGCCCGTCCGGGGCCGACATGCGCATGAACTCCTCGGCATCGAAGACCCGCGTGTAGAAGGCGATCGCCTCAGAGCACTTCGGGATGACGAGATACGGCGTAACGCTTCCGTACCCCGGAGGTATCGGCGAAACCTTGGACATCGTTGACCTCCTTGGTGGCCGAGATTACCAGTGACGCAATATCTCAACCCGGCCCGGCGTCCGCCGTCACCCCATCGACGGCCCGCTGCAACTGCTCCATGCGCTGCTCGCGATCGCCCACCAACTCGACCAACAGCGGGCAGCGTTCAGCGCGAATCACTCCGTAGCGCCCTTCTCGATAGATCTGCTTGAAGGTCTCGTCCACCGCGTCACGGTAGGCGTGGTCGGTCGGCCGGATTCCGTCGGACTCCATCTCCACCGGCCACTCATCGGATCGCGGCACAAATGCCAGGATGTCCAACCGATCCAGCGACTCCACAACAGCCGGCACCATCGACAGGACAAACTCGTCGTCGATATCGGTGCACCCGGTGTCGGCGGTGTATTGCGAATAGGCCAGATAGTCCACCGGGGCCCGGTCGAAGATGACGTCGTCGGCCGCCGTCGCGTATCGGTGAACCCGGCCGATGTTGTAGTACAGCTGAATTCCGTTGTGCAGCCGTGTCGATTCGTCGCGAAACAGGATCTCGTAGGGCCCGTACAGACCTAACGCCCGGTATGGCTCTTCCTCGCGAAAATAGCCTGGGTGGCGGGCAACCCAGTCGTTGACGACGGTCGACTTGCCCAGCGAGTGGCTACCCGATATGGCGATGCGCATGGGTTTAGCGCCGCTCCGGTCCGAGAAGCCGTTTCAGCACAGAACGATTGGGGTCGTCTTCCCTTTCGGCGAGCAGGAACTCCATCCCTTCCTCGACGGCCTTCTTGGTCTCTTCCCGCACCCCGCGGACGACGGCGTCGTCGTCCTGCTGTCCCCGTACCGCTTCCGTTGAGATCGGCTCGCCGAACCAGTAGTACTGCCGCTCCGGTCTCGGCACCGGCGTCAGGCCGATACCGCGGGTGATCGGCATGGCGTCCTTGCTGCCCAGCACCTTCTCGACGAACAGCCTGGTCGGCGCGAGCAACGGATTGTCGCCATCGAGGATGATGTCGACGGCCTCCTCCGCCCCCACTGCAGCGAACGGCACGATCGCATAGCCGTGTTCAATCGCCAAGCGCGCGAACCCCATTCGCTCCTTCCAGATGAGCGTGTATCGTTCCCCTTTGCGTTTGGCCACTTCCCGGCCACCGCCGGGATACACCAGGATCACCTCACCGCGTCGCATCAGTTCCGCGGTGATCGCGCGTGTCCCGTCCACCACCCCGCAGGCGGTCAGAACGTCGCGCCACACCGGCACCTTGAAGTGGGCATGGTCGCCGAGGGAGCGGACGATGATCCCGTGCTCCCACAGTTCGGCGCACATCAGCGGCGAGTCGAGCATGCCCATCACGGTGTGGTTTCCCACCAGCAGTGCGCGGCGCTGTGGCACGTTGTCGATGCCGTACACCTTGGGGTTGATCAGCTTGCGGAGCGGTTCCAGCAGACGAAGTGCCCGGCTGACATCCTCGGCGGACGGCGGTTCGGGCACCGCCACCTCCGTCATGCGATCCGTCCGATGGCCTCGACCACGGCTGCCGGGTCGTCGAGTGAGACGAAGGTCCGGGAATCGCTGACCTCGGTCAGCGTGACGGTGGGGAAGATCGCGGCGAGTCGACGGCCCAACGCCGGAGTGAAGCAGCGATCCTTCTGACCCCACACCAAGGAGACGGGTTTGGTGAAGCGGTGCAACCGTGGCGCGGTCGACGTGAGGTCGGTGTGGCCGATGCTGCGGGCCAGCGCGGCGAAGTCCCCGGCGATCCTGGGGTCGGTGGCGGCGGGGGCGATCCAGGATGCCGTCAGCTCCGGATCGGGATTGTTCATCAACAGCCCGTAGGCGAGCGGTGAGTGCCGCAAAGCCTGCACTCGCATGATGGCACCGAGCGCCCGGGTCGACGCCGCCGAGCGCATCAGCGCAAAGACCGCGTTGAACGGGAACGGCGGAAAGACATCGAAGGCGTCGCAGTTGGTGAGCACCATCCTGCCGATGCGTTCGGGGTGCGCGTCGATGAGGAACTGGCAGACACCCCCACCGGTGTCACTGCCGACCAGCGTCACGTCATCGAGATCGAGATCGAGGATGAACTGGTGGATCAGTTCGGCGACTCCCGGCGGGGAGAGCACCGTGCGGTCGGTGACGGGCGTGGTGTGCGAGCCGAGCGGCCAGGTCGGCAGGATGCAGCGGAAACCCTGCTCCGCGAGACTGCTCGCGACACCGGACCACAGCCGGGCATCGACCAGCGCACCGTGGACGAACAGCACCGGTGGCCGGGACGAGTCCTGCGGACCGAGTTCGAGGTAGTCGACGGTTGCCTGCGGCAGCGTCAGATGGGTCATGTTCAGGAGTCCCTTCGGCTCACCGCGGCCCGGCCGGCCTCGAGGCGCGCCACCGGCAATCGGAACGGCGAGCAGGACACGTAGTCCAGGCCGGTGCGGTGGAAGAAGTGGATGGATTCCGGGTCGCCGCCATGCTCCCCGCATACCCCGAGTTTGATACCGGGCTTGGTCTTTCGGCCCTCCTGGGCCGCGATCTCGACCAGCCGTCCGACACCGTCGGCGTCGATGGTCTCGAACGGTGAGATCGTGAAGACGCCCTTCTCCAGGTAGGAGGCGAACACGGTGGACTCCACGTCGTCGCGGGAGAAGCCCCAGGTCGTCTGCGTGAGGTCGTTGGTGCCGAAGGAGAAGAAATCCGCGGCGTCGGCAATCCGGTGCGCGGTCAGCGCGGCGCGCGGCAGTTCGATCATGGTGCCGATCGGGATCGTCAGGGTGACCCCCTTCTCGCCACCGACCTCGATGAGGATCCGCTCGGTCTCGTCGCGGACCAGGTGCAATTCCATCACCGAACCCACCAGCGGCACCATGATCTCGACCTTCGGATCCCCGCCCGCCAGGATCTGTTCGGCCGCCGCCTCAGCGATGGCGCGGACCTGCAGCGCAAACAATCCGGGGGTCAGCAGGCCGAGGCGCACCCCACGCAGCCCCAGCATCGGGTTGGACTCGTGCAACCGCTCCACCGCCGCCAGCAGCGTGCGGTCGGCATCCTCCTGCGCACCCGTCTCACCACGGGCTTCGGCGAGGGCGACCTTGACCGCCAGTTCGGTGCGATCGGGCAGGAATTCGTGCAGCGGCGGGTCCAGCAGCCGGATCGTCACCGGCAGTCCGTCCATCGCCTCGAGCAGTTCGCTGAAGTCGTTGCGCTGCAACGGCAGCAGGGCCGCTAGAGCACTATCGCGCTCCTCGGTGGTCGCGGCCAGGACGACCCGCTCGATCAGGACGCGGCGTTCGCCGAGGAACATGTGCTCGGTGCGGCACAGACCGATGCCCTGCGCGCCGAGGTTCCTGGCCCGTACCGCGTCCTCCGCGGTGTCGGCGTTGGCCCGGATCGCCAGGCGTCGCCGGGCATCGGCGTGGGTCAGAATGCGGTCGACCGCCGTGACCAGTGCGGTGGTCTCGTCGTCGGCGCCGTCCAGCGCCGCGGCCAGGCCGGACTCGATATAGGTCTCGACCGGCGACGGCACCACCGGCATCGCCCCGACGAAGATCTCGCCGGTGGACCCATCGATGCTGATCAGGTCACCCTCGTTGATCGGCGTCGCGCCCACCTGGGCACTTCGCGCTGCCGCGTCGACGACGAGTTCCTCCGCGCCGCAGACGCAGGTTTTGCCCATACCGCGAGCCACCACGGCGGCATGTGAGGTCTTCCCGCCTCGGGAGGTCAGGATCCCGTCGGCGGCGATGATGCCCTCGAGATCATCGGGATTGGTTTCTTTGCGGATCAGGATCACCCGCTCGCCCCGATCCGCCCATGCCTTGGCGGTCGCGGACTCGAACACCGCGCGGCCCACCGCCGCACCGGGTGAGGCGGCCATCCCTGTCGTCAGCAACTCCCGGGGGGCCGAGCGGTCGAACTGCGGGAACATCAGCAGTGCCAGTTGCGCGCCGGAGACCCGCGACAGCGCCTCGTCCATCGTGATCAGGTTCTCGTCGACCAACTGGCCTGCGATGCGGAAAGCTGCTGCGGCGGTGCGCTTTCCGACCCGGGTCTGCAGCATCCACAGCTTACCGCGCTCGATGGTGAACTCGATATCGCACAGGTCCCGGTAGTGCGTCTCCAACTGCCGCATCACCTTCGTCAGCCGCTTGTGCGATGCCGGGTCGAGGGCCTTGAGGTCGTCCAACGACAGGGTGTTGCGAATCCCGGCGACGACGTCCTCGCCCTGGGCGTTGGACAGATAGTCCCCGTAGGCGCCGGGGCGCCCGGAGGCCGGATCGCGGGTGAATGCCACACCGGTGCCACTGGTTTCGCCGAGATTGCCGAACACCATGGTGCAGACGTTCACCGCGGTGCCCAGGTCCTGCGGGATCCGCTCGCGGCGCCGGTACAGCCGGGCCCGGTCGGTGTTCCAGGAGTCGAACACCGCGTTGATGGCCAGGTCCAGCTGTTCGCGCGGGTGCTGAGGGAACTCCTGGCCGGAGTGTTCCCTTACCGCCTCCTTGAATGTGGCGACCAACCCCTGCAGGTCCTCGACCCCGAGGTCGACATCGCTGGCCAGCCCCTTGGCTGCCTTGGCTTCGTCGAGTGCGTCGGAGAACACCTCGCCGGGGATCCCGAGCACCGTCTTGCCGAACATCTGCAGCAGCCGCCGGTAGGAGTCCCGGGCGAAGCGCTCATCGCCGGATTCCTCGGCCAGGCCCTTGACGCTGGCGTCGTTGAGCCCGATGTTGAGCACCGTCTCCATCATCCCGGGCATCGAGAACGCCGCACCGGAACGAACGCTCACCAGCAGCGGATCGTGCCGGTCGCCGAGGCGACGGCCCAGGGTGTCCTCCAACTGCCGCAGGGCCATCGTCACCTGGACGCGTAGTTCGCCGGGCGCGCTGCCCTGGGACAGGTACTCCCGGCACGCCTCGGTGGTGATGGTGAACCCGGGCGGCACCGGCAGGCCCAGCCTGGTCATCTCGGCGAGGTTCGCGCCCTTACCGCCCAACAGGGACTTCTGATCCCTGTCGCCCTCGGTGAAGTCGAACACGTACTTGGTCATCGGGGTTCTCCTTATGCTGCGGCATGCTGCGGCGGTAGCCCACGGTAAGTCGGGACGGCACCGCGGTTCGGGCAGTTCGTGAAGTTCGGTCGCAGCAGCTGGGCGGTCGGCCGACCGCTCAGGTCACCCGGGACCAGGGTTGACAGTTCCGCGACTCGAAGGCTTTCACCGCCGAGTTGATGTTGGCGTACATGGGACCGACGGAGATGTTCGTCTCGATGACGTTGTCCTTGTTGGCGTCGGGTGTGCTGTAGGTGAACCACAGACACATCGACCCCTCGGTCGGCACATTGTTGATCCAGATTCCCCAGGTCGATCCCGACCCGCCGGTGCGATAGAGACCGGGCGCGATATCGGGACCCACAAGGAAGAACCCGTCCCCCGGGATCGGTTCCATCGGGTCAGCCGCCACCGGGGCCGCGAACGCGAGCGAGGCCAGGGTCGCGACGAACCCGACCGCCGCGGGGCCGAAAAGCCTTGGACGCATGCCATTCTCCGTCCTCGCGTTCCCGACTCTCATCGCAGCGTATGCCCGCAGCGGGCCGCGCTACAACAGGTTGTCGGAGGCCGGGTGCAGGCTGGTACTCATCCAACGAACGCAGTACCGACTGAGGAGTGAACTCAGGACTCCATCTCGTATGCACCGCTGTAGGACAGCACTTCGGCGACGAACACGTCCTCGGCGGCGGGGGCGATCACCGGCTTGCGGACGATGACCATCGCCGCCTTGCTCTGCTCGTCAGTAGCCGAGGCCTGCCCGTGCAACTGCACGGCGTAGCCGGCCATATCGTTGACGAACACCGCGACCATCCGGTCGAGGTGAGCCTCGGTGAGGTCGGACAGGTCGCTGACCGATCCCGGCCGGGTCTGGCCCTCGTCCAGCGCCAGCGCGGCGGACTCGAGGATCAACTGGGTGTAGACGATCTGGGTGAACAACTGCCCGAGCACCTGCAGATAGTCGAGATCCTTCTGCTGGGCCTCGGTGGGCGGGGCGGTCAGCACCAATTGGGTGAAGGCGTCGATCTGCTCGCGGAACACCGCCACGTTGGGCAGGTGCGCGAACCGGTCGAACGCGGGTCGCCAGTCACCGAACCCGATCGACCCCAGTCCCTTGGCCGGTCCCTGGCGGAAGAGGTACGCGTCGTCGGCGGCGTCCTGACGCGCCGGGACCGGCGGGTAGTCCTGCGCGGCACCGTGCGCCGCGCCGAGGTAGCGCGGCATGAACTTGAGTACGAGCGCGATGTTGACGTGGACGGTGCCCTCCAGCTTGGGCAGCGCCCTGATGTCGGAGGCGGCCCGGCTGAAGTAGGTGTCACGTTCGAACCCGCGGGCGGCGATCACATCCCAGAGCAGGTCGATGACGCGCTCGCCCTCGCTGGTCACCTTGGCCTTGGTGATCGGATTGAACAGCAGGAATCGGCGATCGTCCTCGCTCGCGCTGCGGAAGTAGTCCGTCGACCGGGCGGCGAACATCTTCATCGCCACCAGTCGGGCGTAGGCGTCGGCGAGCATGCGGCGTACGTGGGGGAAGTCGGTGACCCGGTTCCCGTAGAGGATCCGGTTGTGGGCGTGGGTGACCGCTTCGTAGAAGGAGTGCTCGCAGATGCCGATACTGGCCCAGCCGAGGTTGACCTTGCCGACGTTGACCGTCGCCAGTGCGGCATCGAAGGCGGGTTTGCCGACGTGCAGGATGTCGCTGTCGGAGACCGGGTAGTCGTGCAGGTTGAACGCGGCGACGAACATCTGTCCTGCGACGACGTTCTTGAGTAGTTCGTAGCCCTGGTGGCTGGGGTCGACGAGGAAGAACACATGCTCGCCGGGGTGCTGCGGGTCGTCGTCGGCGAATCGCCCATACACCGAAAGCCGACCGGCGGCATTGCCGTTGCCGATGTACCACTTGCCTCCGCTGGCCGAGTAGCCGTCGGCGGTGCGGGTCAGGATCATGTCCGAGGCGTAGATATCGGCGCCGTGGTCGCGCTCGGAAAGCCCGAAACCGAAGATGTGGCCGTCGTCCAGTAGTCCGGCGACCTCTTTGCGTGCGGTGTCGTTGGCGCTCAGCCACACCGGGCCCAACCCCAGCACCGACACCTGCCAGGCGTACCAATGCGCCAGGGAGTAGAAGCCCAACACCTCGTTGAGTTCGTTGATCCGCGCCAGATCCCAGCGGGCACCGGTGTCGCCGCCGGTGCCGGCCAGAGCACCGACCTCGGCCGGGGTGCCGAAGGTGGCGAAGATCTTCTGCCTGGCTACGAGGTCAAGGAAGTCGGTGTACCACTCACCGGAGTAGTACTCCTCCTTATTGCGGGCCAGCCCCTTCGTCTCGAAAAACTCGACCAGAGCCAGCAGCTTGGCGCGGGTGGCCTCGTCGAACGAGCTGGGGTCATAGGTCGCGGGGTTGAACAGCAGCGGCATGCGACAAGGGTAGGGGGTGGGGTCCAGAGGGTCCGGGCGGCGTTGCGAAAGTTCCCGCTCGCTTGACCGGCCCGATGGCAGCACTGTCCAATACCCCCCATGGAATTCGCGCGCAAGAGCGGGGTCTGGGGTGCGGTCTTGATGCTTTCGGTGCTGACTGCGAGCTGCGGAAAGGGCGGCGAGACTGCAGCGCCACCGCCCACCGTCACGGTCACCACTGAGGCATCCGACGCCGCGGAACCCGACGAGACCGCCAGCTGGACCGGCAGGATGACCGCCCGCTACGACGACGCCACCTCCCCCGAAGCGATCACCGGACGCGATCTGATGCAGCAGAACAATCTGCTGGAGGACATGGCCGACAGCGTCAACAACGGGCTCAAGCTTCCCGAGGACGTCCCGCTGATCGGCAGCCAGTGCGACGAACCAAACGCGTTCTGGAGTCCCGATGATAATTCGATGACCATTTGCTACGAGGACGCCGCCGACGGGCTGGACATCTACACCCAACTCGGCGACCCCGATCCCACCGCCGCGGCCCTCAACGCCGAATGGGCAACCTTCTTTCACGAGACCGGACACATGGTGATCGACCTGTACGGTCTGCCCGCCGTGGGCCGCGAGGAGGACGCCGCCGACCAACTGGCCGCCTACCTGCTGCTCGCCCCCGGCCCGGACGGCAAGATCGACCCCGATTCGGTGCAGGCGGTCAAGGACTTCGCCCGCGAGTTCGAAGAGTACGACGCCCGCAGCGGTGAGATCGACTCCACAGACTTCGCCGACGAGCATTCGATGAACCTGACCCGGATGTACAACCTCCAATGCTGGGTCTACGGCGCCGACCCGCAGGCCAACGCCGACCTGGTCACCGATGGCTCATTGCCGGAGGATCGCGCCGATCGCTGCGAGGACGAATACCAACAACTGAGCGACTCCTGGAGTGTGTTGCTGGAGCCGTACCTGAAATGAAGTGGACACGTCGCGGCTTCCTGGCCGCCGGGCTGATGATGCTGGTCTTCTTCGGAGCACTGTTCGGGTACGCGCAGACCGGCAAAACCCATATCGCCGAACGCTCTTCGCCGGTTACCGACGGTGTCAACATCGAATTGGACGTGCTCGGCATCGATCCCGTGAGCCGCCAGATCAGCGTCCGCGCCATGCTGGACCCCCAAGGACGGTACTTCGACGCGGAAGAGGCGGCGTTCGCCACCTCGCTTCGGGTGACGACAAGGTTCGCACTGCGTGAGTCGGCGGACTTCACCGTCGATGCCGGCCAGCCCATCGGCGGTTCGTTCGACTTCGACGTCCCGGTTTACGGCAACGTGCAGAACTACCCCTTCGACCGTTACGACTTCTCCAATGAAGATCCGCAGAAGGTCGGCAAGATCATCCCGGCCCCCCTGATCAAGATCGATGAGGTCCTCGACGACGGCCGAACCGCCCCGGTCCCGGTGGGAGTAAGCGAGGTGGACCCCGGCGCCGAGCCCGGATGGACCGAGCACTGGCGAATGACGGCCGAAGGTTCGACGCTCAACGTCGAGTTGGTCATGGAGCGTTCCGGGGCGGTCCTGGCCGCGGTGGCCATCATCGTCTTTCTGGTGCTCTGCCTCGCGGCCCTGTCAGGGTTGGTCGCGTGGGCGGTGGCGACCAAGCGTCGACCGATCGAGCCGACTTTCGCCAGTTGGTTCGCTGCAATGCTTTTCGCGCTCATCCCACTGCAGGGCTTCCTGCCGGGCGCGCCGCCGGTCGGCGCCTGGATCGACGTGACCGTCTTCTTCTGGGTGGAGATCATCCTGATGGGCGGCCTGGCAGTGTTCATCATCTCCTGGTTCAAGTACCGGGAGCCGCCGGACTACTCACATCTGGAGCGGGCCAAGCGTGACCGTTCGGACAGCGGCAGTTCTGGCAAATGACGAACGAGTTGATCGAGGAGTTCACCGGCTGGCTCGATGCGGCCGACGTCGGCGATGTTCCCGCCCACGCAAGCCACGCCGAAATGTTCCTGGACTGGTGGGCGAGTAATCCGCTGGACGCGATCGACGACGACGCACTGACCACCTTCCTGCTCGAATGGTGCCCCCGTCATCTGAGCCTGCCCGCCAACGAGTCGGCGGAGGTATGCGAAGCCGTCGCGGAGTTCACGTCCTTCCTCGGTCGCACCGGACGCCTGACCGGCGGCCCCGACCGCGCCCGAAAGCTCATGCGAACAGCACAAGGGCTGACCGAGGCCATGCGGGAGAAAATGGCCGATCCGAGCAACTACGGGATGGCCAAGTCGCTGTTCGCCGGGATCGCGGACGGCGAGCCCATGACCATGGCGGAACTGCAGGCGGCGGTGCAGCGGCGCATGGATGAGCACAACGCGCTGCCCTTGGAGCAGCGCAGGGCCGAAACCGATCGTTTCTTCACGCCACCCGAGCCGGCCGAACCGCCGGTGGTCGAACTCCCCTTCCTCTACATCCCGCCGCCCGAGTCGGAGGTGGTCGCGGTGGTCGCCGCGGCAGCGCTACCCGCGAAAGTCGAGGCGCTGCGGAACTATCTCGGCGAGGCCGGCAAGCCCCTCACCGCAACGGGCAATCTGAAGCTGGCCGATGGGCGGGCCCTTGTCGAACTTCTCGACACCGGCGATGTCGTCGACCCAGTCATCGGTGATAAAACCTTCACGACGCGGTCGACGGCAGATCTTGGCGGTCTGACCTACCTCATGGAGATCGCCAGGGGTTCCGGTGCGGTTCGCACTCTGCACAAACGCCTGGTCCCGGTTAAGTCGTGGTCGCGAATGTCACTGCTGGACAGGGCGACTCGCCTTTTCCGGACGGTTCTCGAGTCCGGAATCCTGTCATCGCCGGGGACCGGCATGTCGTTCTATTCGGACCTGCACACTCTGGTCGACAGTGGCGTCGTGCACTGGCTGGCCGGTTTGATCGAGCCCGGCACCGAGGTGGACTTCTACGTGATTGCGGAACTGAACGGCGAGGTCATTGACAGCCAGTTCGTCGGCCCCCAAGTTGACTACTACCTGTCCGAGGGCGGGCTGAACCGGGATATCAGCCGGATTCTGCAGGTGCTGGAGATGGCCGGGGTGGTCGAATGGGCGGATCGCGAGGAGTCGTTCACCAGATGGGAAACTGAGTTCTGGGTTGGTGGAACCGTGCGCATGACCGCGTTCGGGCGGCATGTCCTGCCGGACTACCTGCCGGCTGCCGGGATCAGGCTGCGAAGCGTCGCCGATCTCACCGACGTGGAACTTCCCGAACTGCTGGCGGCAATGGAATCCATCGAATTCGAACAGTTTTCGGTCATGCTCGCGGCGTGGAAGCCGTCCTTACCGCCAGCCGAACGGGCCGGGATCATCGCGTCGATGGTGGCCGAGGCCACCGATGCCCAAACCCGCCTCGTCGGCCTCCAGTTGTTGGGGATGTTCGACACCGACGTGGCCGAGCCGCACATGCGCCAACTCCTCGACACCGATGCGGCCGGACATGCGGCCATCTGGTTGATGGAGCACGACCTGGCTGAGGCCGATGCTGTCGGCGGCTTCGTGACCCCGGCGATCATGGTGGACATCCTGTCCCAAATGGTCGATCATCCGGACGTGCTCTGCGAGCAGTTCCTCGCCGGTCACGATCCCGAAGCGATGCTGGAGTTCTTCTGGCGCCACCGCGCCCCGGAGACGGCCGCCGTCCTCGACGTACTGGGACAGCATCTGCCCGACCGGAAGTTGGCAAAGCAGGCACGAAAGGCGGCGATGCGGCACCGAAGCTGGCTGGCGAATCAGGGGTTTACGTGACAGGCGGGTTGCCACAGCCGGCTGCACCGGAGCAAGAAGGGCGGCAGCTGCGCACAACAGCGCGCGAAGCCTTGGCGAACCTCCGCACCGTTTTGGAGCTGTGCCTGGCCGGGGAGCTGAAATGCAGCGCGACGACCGGTCGCCCCTCGGCGACAACCATCCGGACCGTCGGAACGAACCTCGCTGACGGCGACTTCTATCCGGACGACGCAATCGCCGCCTTTGCCTGGCCGCTGCTACTTCAGTCCGGGGGACTGGCGAAGCTCGATGGCACACGGCTCCGACTGACCCCGAAAGGCCTGGCTGCACTGCGCAAGCCACCAGCAGAGGTGGTCCGGGGACTGTGGCAACGTTGGCTCACCCATGGGTTGATCGACGAGTTCAGCCGGATAGAGAACATCAAGGGTCAGCGTTCCCGAAACGTACTCACCGCAGCAAAGGGTCGCCGCCCAGTGATCGGTGCGGCGTTGGCGCTGTGCCCGCCAGCCGAGTGGGTCGGCGTCGACGCCCTCTTCCACACGATGCGGCAGCACCGGATCAGCCCTGTGATCGCCCGTAGCGAACGCGCGTTGTGGAAGCTGTATCTCGTCGATCCCTACTACGGCAGCCTCGGCTATGCCGGCTACGGCGACTGGGCACTGGTGGAGGGGCGCTACACACTCGCTGTCCTCTTTGAATACGCAGGCACCCTGGGACTGATCGATCTCGACTACGTCGAGCCCGCCGGCGCGAGGAACGACTACCGGGACAACTGGGGCGGCGACGATCTGGAGGCACTCAGTCGGTATGACGGATTGACCTCGATCAGACTCAACGACTTGGGCTGTTATGTCCTGGGCCTGGCCGACAACTACGAGGGGCCCGAGGACGCCACGATTGGCAGCTCCCCGGTGACGGTCCTGGCGAACCTCGACATCGTCGCCACCGGGGCGTTGCCCGCCGCAGACCGACTCCTGCTCTGCGCTTACGCGACCCAGACTTCCGACCACGTCTGGACGGTTTCGGCCGACAGCCTCCTTGGCGCGATCGATTCCGGCCGCAAACTTTCCGAGTTCACCGCGTTCCTCACCGCGCGCACCAAGCACGAGTTGCCCAGCCCCGTGCGAACACTCGTTGCCGACATCGAGCGCAGAGCAGCCGCGCTGACCGACCTCGGCCATGTCCGAGTGATCGAATGCGCCGACGACGCGACTGCCGCTCTGCTTGCCAACGATCGTCGTCTTCGCCCGCTCTGCCGTTCAATCGGTGGCCGTCATCTCGCCGTAGCGTTCGAGCAGGAGCAGAGGTTCCGGAAGGCGCTTCTCAAGTGCGGGTACGCCCTTCAGGCAGCGGGCGGCGCCGACACTCCGCCACGGTAGAAGCTCCAAACATTGCAGGTCGGAACCGCGACAGCCCTGCCCAAGCGTGCCAAACTGATGTATGCGTGAATTGCCGGGCATAAGGCGACGAACCAAGGGCCCACGCCGGTCAGCGCGGGGCACACCGTCTGCTATACCCGAAATGTCAGACTTAGCGCAGACTTTCGTCGACCGGCGACTCGCGCTGAGGCTCACCCAGCAGAACCTCGCCGATCTCTCCGGGGTATCGCGCTACAGCGTCCAATCCCTCGAGCGCGGTGACGACTCGATCAGGATCAGTTCAATCCTGGCGATCGCTGATGTGTTGGGGCTGAATCTCACGGCGGGCGCGACGGCGGAATGACCGCTCCCCGCCTCGAGGATCTCCGCGACATCGCCCAAGCCGACGTCTACATCGGCGACGACGTGGTGGCGCACCTGACCCGCAGCCGCGACGACGGGATCAGCTTCGACTACCTCGAGGATGCCGGCCCCCCGGGCCCGATCCGGGAGCGATCGGTCGCCTGGTCGCTGCTGCGGTCGGGAACCTATCCCGTTGTCACAAAGGGTCCTGCCGTTCCGGCATTTTTCGCCGGTCTCCTCCCCGAGGGGGATCGCCTCAGCGCCGTCGCCGCCGCCACCGGGACACCCGCCAATGATCATCTGACACTGCTGCTGGCAGTCGGCGCGGACACCATCGGGAGCGTCCGCATCGTCCCGGCGGGACTCGAACCCGCCAGTCCGCAACCGCTGTTCGATCCGGACCGCGATGACGACTTCCGGGAGGTCTCCGACCGTCTCGCCGCCGGTGTGGACCCGGTGGCGCTGGCCGGGATCCAGCCGAAGGCCAGCGCCCGGATGCCGTCGGTGGCCGCCCGCGGCCCTGCCGGCCCGGCGATTCTCAAGCTCAACCCGCAGCGTTACCCACGGCTGATCGAGAACGAGCACTTCTTCATGACGATGGCGTCAGCCTGCGGGCTTCGGGTCGCACCGACCTCGCTGATCCACGACGCCGCCGGGCGCAGCGCCCTGCTGATCGCACGATTCGACCGCGCAGGCGATACCCGGATTGCGCAGGAAGACGCCTGCCAGGTGGCCGATGTGTATCCGGCGTCGAAGTACCGCATCACCACCGAGACCGCGCTGCTGAGCCTGGCTGACGCCTGCGCCCGCGGCGGGGGCTCGCGCATCGTGACGCTCGCCGAGTTGTTCAAAACCGTCGTCTTCTCCTGGCTGATCGGCAACGGTGAGTTACACGGCAAGAACCTGTCCATCCACCACGCCGACGGCATGTGGCAGCCGACACCGGCCTACGACCTGCTCTGCACGCAGGCCTACAGCGGCTGGAACGACCCGATGGCGCTCACCCTCTACGGCAGGGCGAGCATGCTGAGCAGGTCCAGCTTCGTGGACGCCGGGCAACGTCTGGGCCTCCGGAAGCGCGCCGTCGTAGCGATGATCGACGCGCTTGTCGAGGGTGCCGGCGGCTGGCCGGACCGGTGCGAGTGGATCGGGTTCGACGACCGCCAGACCGCGGCACTGGCAAAGATGCTCCGCACCAGGATCAAACGCCTCAAGGGCGGCCGATGAATTCGGACGCCCGCTTCTCCCCCACCGTGGCCCGGGTGGTCTTCGGCACGGCGGCGATGTTCGTCTTCTTCCAGATGGTGCTGCAGACCTTCCCCAGCGTCATGCGGGAGGGCCTGGTCGTCGACCTCTCGCTCAGTGACACGGGCTTCGGCGGCCTGTCGTCGAGCTTCTACTACCCGTACATCCTGCTGCAGATCCCGGCCGGCATCGCGGTCGCCCGCTTCGGTCCACGACGGGTGCTGATCACCGGGGCGCTGCTCTGCACAGTAGCGTCCTTCCTTTTCGCGCTTTCCCAGTCCGCCGCTTCGGCCGAACTGACCCGGGTGCTGATGGGATTCGGAGCCGCGCCCACCGTGGTGTGCGCGATGACCCTTGCCGCCCAGTGGTTTCCGGCGCGACTCTTTCCCCTGTTGGCAGCGCTGACCGAGGTGGCCGGGATGACCGGTGCCGCCGTCGGCCAGGAGACCCTCGGCTTCATCGTCGAACGCGCCGGGTGGCGTGCCGGAATGTTCACCTGCGGGGCATTGTCGACAATCCTGCTGGTGCTGATCGTGCTCTTTGTCCGCAACCGCAATACTGTCGGCGCTGGTTCCGGGGGCGATGAACACTGGCCCAGGGCGGCCGAGATCAAACGGCTGATCAGCTCGGTGCCGATACTGTGTTCGTCGGTGGCCGGCGGCTTCGTCGCTGCGGCCGGGGTGTCCTTCGGGATGCTCTGGGGCGTCTCGTATTTCCAGGACTACCACCAGATGAGCCTGTCGGCGGCCTCGGTGTGTGCCTCCTTCTACTTCTGGGGCTGCCTGCCGGGGTTGCTGGGTTTCGCCTGGCTGTGTTCCCGATCCGGCCGGCCGGCGATGCTGCTGGCGGTGGGCGCCGTCGGGACGGCGGTGACGATGGTCCTGATCCTGTTCGTGCTCCGTGGGCAGGTGGCCCTCAGCGTCGCGATGTTCGTGCTCGGAATGTTCAACGCGTCCTACGCGCTGTCCTTCTCGATGGTGAAAGACGAAGCTCCACAGCAACTTTCCGGCGTGGCGATGGGTTTGACGAACATGCTGATCATGGGCATCGGCGGGCTGGCCTTTCAGCCATTGATCGGCGTGCTGGCACACCTACGGGGACACAGTGTTCCCGATGCCATCACCCTCAGTGTGACCGTCGTCGCGCAACTGTTCGCGCTGGCGGTCTTGGCGTTCGGGGCTCGGCACAGCGGCCGCGCCCCGCTCCCCCGTCCCGGCTAGTTGTTGGTTGGTGGGGGTTGTGGTTGGAAGGGTGGATACCACCACCAGTCGGCGCCTTCGCCGGTGGGTCCGGGGCATGGTGGTACCGCCGGTGGTGGCGTGGTCGGCGGGTGGGCCAGCGACGCCGCCGTCACGGAGTTGCCGTCGCCGTCGGTGATGGTCAGATCGTCGGCGGTGCCGGTGATGGTGATCACCCCGCGGTGATGGAGGCGGTGATGGAAAGGACACACCAGAACCAGGTTGGCCAACTCGGTAGGCCCACCGTGTTCCCCATGCCGGATGTGGTGGGCGTGCAAACCGCGGGTGGCCCCGCACCCGGGAACCACACAGCAGCGGTCCCGGTGCTCCAGAGCGCGGCGCAACCGCCGGTTGACCGTCCGGGTCACCCGCCCGGCCCCGATCGGCTCACCGCCGCGTTCGAACCACACCTCACAGGTCGTATCGCAGGTCAGATACTGCCGATCGGCCTCGCTCAGCAGCG
>JAUPLT010000259.1 GCA_030836785.1 Actinomycetota bacterium | reverse complement strand
CAACTGGGATGGCGCAACCGGCCCTCGGGCGTCCGCTCCACGTAGCGGACCTCGCCGACGAGTTCCGGGCGGACGAAGGTGACCCCCCGCAGATCCGTCTCCGGCAGGGGGGCTGCGAACGGCGAGTCGTCGGTACGCAGCGGGGTGAGCATCTCCTTGAGGTGCGCCAGGTCCCGCTCGGTGAACCCGGTTCCCACCCGGCCGACGAAGTGCAAGTCGGCCTGCGTTCCGGGGTCTCCGGGAACTCCCATCAGCAGGGCGCCGATACCGGACGACCGCCCACCCGCACCGCGGCGCCATCCACCGATCACCACCTCCTGGGTGTTCCAGTTCTTGTCCTTGATCCAGGATGCCGACCGGCGGCCCGGCTGATACGTGGACTCCCATTTCTTCGCGACCACGCCCTCCCAGCCCCGCCGACGGGAGAAGTCCAGCGCCTCGGGCCCATCACCGTCGATCAGGGAAGGTACGGTGAGACATGTTGCGGCGGATAGGGTTTCCAGTACCCGCCGGCGGTCGCGATAGCTGGCACGCAGCAGCGAACGGCCGTCCAGGTACAGGATGTCGAAGGGCCAGAACTGGATTCGGCCGGCTCGGGACCGGTTCTGGATCTCGTGAAAACTGGGCACACCGTGCCCATCAAGAGCGACCACCTCGCCGTCGAGGATGACGTGATGCTCGGCGAGGTCCTCGGCCAGTACCTGCAAGAGCGGGTACTCCGCGGTGACATCACGGCCGCTGCGGGACTGCAGGCGCAGCCGGCCGTGGTCAGCCTCCACCAGCAGCCGGAACCCGTCGTGCTTTCCTTCGAAGGCCCATTGCGACGTCGTCAGCCGGTCGACGGAGCCGGGGGTGGCCAGCATGGGCTCGATGTCCTGCACCCGGGATCCGCGACCGTCGGGTTGATCCTTCATCCGGTGCGCCAGCCACTGGTCGCCGTCGGTCTGGATCAGGGCGTAGCGGCCCGATATCCGTTGTCCGCGAAGGTCGACGATCACCTCGCCGTCCTCAGCACCGCCGATGCGGAACTTCTCGGCCGTGTAGCTGCCCGAGTCCCAGATCGCCACCATGCCAGCCCCGTACTCGCCCTCGGGGATGGTCCCCGCGAAGCGGCCGTACTCCAGTGGGTGGTCCTCGGTGCGCACCGCCAGGTGGTTCTTCGACGGGCGGTCGGGGAGATTCTTCGGGATGGCCCAGGCGACCAGCACACCATCGTGTTCGAGACGGAAGTCGTAGTGCAGCCGACGGGCGTGGTGCTCCTGAATGACGAACGCGGGGCCGCCGCCGGCGGCGGATGTCACAGCCGGAATCGGCGCGGGTGTCACAGCCGGGATCGGCTCGGGAGTCACAGCCGGGATCGGCTCGGGCGTCTTGCCGGCATCACGCTTTCGGCGATAGGTGCTCAACCGGTCGGCGCGGGGCGGGTCGCCGTCGAGTCCGTCCAGCAGGTCACCGTGTTCGGCCACCCGGGCCAGCACCTCGTCGTAGCGCAGTTGCCGAAGATCCGCCGCGCCGATCTCGGCCCAGGTGCGGGGCGCGGCGACGGTCGGAAACTCTCGGCCCCGCATCGAGTAGGGGGCAATGGTGGTCTTGGCGGCATTGTTCTGACTCCAGTCCAGGAAAACCTTGCCGGCCCGCAGGTTGCGGGACATGGTGGCGGTGACCCTGCTGGGCATGGCCAGCTCGAGTTGCTCGGCGACCTGCCGGGCCAATATCGCCGCCCCGGCGCTGCCGACACCCGAGAGCCGCGCGTAGAGGTGCAGACCCTTGCTGCCGCTGGTGAGCGGATACACCCTCAGGCCGATGTCGGTCATCAGATCGCGCACCGCGTGGGCCACCTCGCAGAGCTGCGACATATCGACACCTTCGCCCGGGTCGAGGTCGAACACCAGCCGGTCGGAAGGTCCCGGGGTGCCGTCGGCGGCGAAACGCCATTGCGGCACATGGACTTCTAGGGCGGCCTGCTGTGCGATCCAGGCCAGCCCGGCGGCGGTGTCGATGATCGGATACACGGTGGTTCGCGAGCGGTGCGGCAGCGATCCGCGGTGCAGCCAGGCGGGTGCGGATGCGGCCAGCTGCTTTTCGAAGAACGACGGCGCGTCGACCCCGTTCGGCCAGCGTTTACGGGTGACGGGCCGTCCGGCGATGTGCGGGAGCATCACCTCGGCGACGGTGGTGTAGTAGCGGAACACCTCCGACTTCGACGTTCCAGTCGCCGGGTAGAGCACCTTGTCGGGATTGGTCAGGGTGACCAACGGCCCACCCGTCGCGCCCGGCGGCGATCCCTCGTTCACCATCCCAGTTCACCAGAACCCAGTTCACCAGACTGGCGCATCACCCGCTGTTAGCCTTGGTCAGTGACCAGATTCGCGGTGTCGGTGTGCGCGGTTGCGGCAGCGTTGCTCACCGCCCCGTCCGCCGGTGCCGACCCTGAGGATCTGTTGCCGGACTGCAGCAGCGGACAGGTTCCGCAGGCCGGCGCGTGCAAGGCCCCGCCCGGTAGCGGTCACGGTGATGCGCCCGGCGCCAACCCTGAGATCCCGCTGGGCCTGAACCCGGAAACTGCGCCGGCGGTCTGAGCCGACCGGCCGATTAAGTCCTCCCAAGCTGGGCATACTGACCACATGCGTTCCATCTGGAAAGGCGCGATCGCGTTCGGGCTGGTGAACGTACCGGTGAAGGTGTACAGCGCGACTGAGGACCATGACCTGAAGTTCCACCAGGTCCACGCCAGGGACAACGGGCGGATTCAGTACAAACGGGTGTGTAGCGAATGCGGCGAGGTGGTGGAGTACCGCGACATCGCCAAGGCCTACGAGTCCGACGACGGCCGGATGGTGGT
>JAUPLT010000258.1 GCA_030836785.1 Actinomycetota bacterium | reverse complement strand
GGACGCTGGTCAGCCAGAGCTTCGCGGCACGGTAAGCCCCCCGACACCCCACTGCGGGGTGTCCCGGCGCTGCGTTCCCGGATCGGTGTTCCCGGCTTCGGGGCCACTTTCGTTGCTCGTGTCCTAGGATCCGGAAGATCCTTCGTGGGTGAGGAGCAGCGATGGCGACACGAGTTCCCAACGGCTCGATCGGCAGAGTTGGCTTATTTGCGCTGTTCCTGGGGGTGGGATCGCTGGCCGGGTGGACTCCGGCGGCCGCCGCCGAGGATGACACTGTCGGCGCGGCCCCCTCGGCGTCGGCGGATGCACGATCCATCCTGTCAACCGGGCCGTCCAGACAGCAGGCGACGACATCGGCCGCGGGTTCACGCGTTGGTCGGCCCAGTCCGTCTCCCCCATCGTCAAGCCGCCCTGGGATGCCCGCGCGGCTCCCGGCAGTCCGGAGCACGGGGACCCAGCGGGCTTCGACAGCGCTGACAACATCTCCGATGCCGGAGGTCTTGTCCGGCGCGTCGAATGCGACTGCGCTGCAGCCGATTTCGGTCGGAGGTCCGATTACTGACTTGGTCCGGGTGTTCGTCGGAAACGGAACAGCAGCACACCCCAATGCCGGTCTGCTGGTCGGCAACGGCTATTCGTGGACGGCTGAAACGTGTCCGACGGGGCCGTGCGACGGTGGCGATGGCGGACTACTGGGCAATGGCGGTGACGGATTCAACGGCGGGAACGGCGGGTCGGCCGGCTGGTTCGGCGACGGCGGTGACGGCGGGAACGCAATCAACGGCGCCGCAGGCGGTGATGGAGGGCGCGGCGGACTCTTCGTCGGTAACGGCGGCAGGGGAGGCGCTGGCGGTGCCGGGACGGCCGGTGGCCAGGCCGGCGGAGCAGGCGGTGACGGGGGAGCGGCCGGATGGTTGTCGGTCCTCGGTAGTGGCGGTGCGGGCGGACCCGGCGGCGCCGGTGGCACCGGGGTGCCCGGCATCACCTACGTGAATCCCGGCGCTCCCGGCGGTAGCGGCGGTACCGGCGGCGCGGGCGGTGACGGCAGTTGGATCCTCGGGCTCGGGGGCATCGGGGGACGGGGTGGCACCGGGGGATCCGGAGGTGCCGGTGGCGTGGCGGCGGCCGGCGGTGCGGGCGGACCCGGCGGGGCCGGCGGGCCGGGTGGAACCGGGCGGCTGTCGCTGCTGTTCGCCGATCAGGCTTCCGGTGGCGATGGCGGGACCGGCGGAGCGGGTGGGACCGGTGGCGGCGTCGACGCGGGCGCGGGAATGTCGGGCGGGACGGGCAGCGGCGGCGCGGACGACGGTGCCGGGGGCAGCGGCGGAACGGGTGGTGCCGGCGGGACTGCCGGCGGCACAGTGCTTTTCACCCCGCTGGCCCAAGCGCTGGTGCAGTTCGTCAACGCCAGTCGGGCTGATCTGTCGGGAACCGCCGCCAGCGTACTGACGCCGATCAACTACAACGCTGACATCTTCGCCGCCGTCCCCACACTGATGACGGCGAACTACGGTTTCGAGGGCTACCTGGGAGTTCCCGGCCTCGACGGCACGACCGATGTCGATCGGGACATCGCTGCCGCGTACAACGTGGCATGGGAGAACGTCGACCCTGCTCTGGATGCCGCGCAACGGGCGTACACGTCGGCGGTGTCCACCGACAACGTCGATGCCGCCTACGGCGTCGACCTACTGTTGGCCGACACGATGCCACTGGTGTTCAGCCATCCGCTGCTGCCCACCACGATGAACCCGACGGACTTCCTGGTCAGCCTCAGTGACGGGTCCCAGGTGGTGCCGCTGACGGCCGCCTTCCTGCCGAATCTGGAATTCAATGAGCGCCAGACCGTGGTGATCTCCGGGTCGTTCGGCAACCGCCTACAGCCCGGCGAGCCCGGTGCGCTCTATCCGTTGTCGGTGACGGTGATCGAGGACAGCACCCCACTGCAGATGCTCACGTCCTCCGGGATCCTCTCGGCTGTCGGACTCACCCAGACCAGTTCCAATCCCTACGTCACCGGCAACGGCCCGCGACTGGTGGCCGCGAAGCTCAACATCTTCAGCAACGTGGGTGAGGGCGGCCCGATCGGGGTCAGCCTGGCGTCGCAGAACAACAGTGGATCCGACCTTTATGGCAGTCAGGCGCAGTACCGGTTGCGGCTCTACACCAGCGCTGGATTCTCTCCGGACGGCATCGCCAGCCTGATGCCCAGTGAATTCTCTCGCTATTTCATTCTGGAAGCTGCCGCCGAGGACGGTTCTCCGATCCTGATCACCGAGGCCAACGTTCCTGTCACCGTTGGAAGTTTCGGCACGATCACCGTTGTCGGCCTGGCGGACCTGGCACAGGCCGGTGTCACCGAGAATGCGGCGTATGTGGAGGACCATGACAACTACTACGACGTCATCCTGTCCGGCAGTCCGGCCGCCGTGGCGCGGTTGACCAGTGTGCGGATGCCGTCGTCGGGGGGATATTCGCCGGTGTACAACCCTGGTGGACCGGGCAATGACCCGACGGCGCCCGGCGCCGCCCCCGGACCGTTCACGGTGCCCAGCACCGATCACACCGTCGCCGTCACCAACGACCTCCCCGGCGACCAGGTGGCCACCTTCGTCGAAGTGGACGGCGCAGTTGACCGCAACCCCGTCACCGGTCAGCCCATCGGCACTTTGCTGGGACTGGCGGTCGAGGACGTGGTGACCGGGCAACGGATCAACGCCTACCTCGATCCGCAGGGGCGGTTGTTCTACGCCAGCTTCACCCCCGACGCGGGGTGAGGGGGCCTACACCACCCGCAGTCCGGCGGGGGTGCGCGCCGGATCGCGCCAGAACGCGTCGTGGATGAAGCGATTGAAAAGCTCTGGCGGCAAAAGGGTTTCGCGGGGTTCAGCCTTGACCTGGGCGCGCACCGCGTGCAGACCCGGCGTGCCGGCGCGCTCGTCGAACTCCGAGACGTCGTAGTCGACGTGGTTGAAGTCGTGTTCGAACCACGGCTCGCCGAGGAAGTCGTAGATGGCGTGCAGTGTCTTGGCCGGGTCGGTGGTCAGGGTGTCGTATTGCACCAGCAGCAGTCGATCGCGCTGGGCGCCATAACAGGCCTGTTTGAGGGCGTCATAGGGGCCGCCGACCAGGCCGTCGGCGGCGACGATGGCGTTGGCGCGGGTGTAGACAGTGCCACCCGCCGAGTAGTTGAAGATCGACGAGGGGCTGAAGACGTTGCGCTGCACAAGCTTTTCGATGCTGTCGACGACCCAGGACACGTCCCGCACACAAGCGATGACTTTGGCGTCGGGGAAAAGCCGGGCGACTGCGGGCATCCATCCGCACCAGGCGCGGCTGGTGTCGAAGATGACATCGGCGGGGCAGTCGGCGTAGTAGTTGTCGAACAGTCCGTGCAGGATTCGCTCGCGTTTGGTGTCGTCGATGAACACCGAGAACTCGTTGCGGGCGCTCATCTGGCCCAGTAGTGCCCCGAACAGCCCGGCCAGCGGGCCGGACATCCCCGCCTCGAAGCGAGGGTTCTGGCGCAGCAACGCGGCCAACAGGGTTGAGCCCGAGCGGGGCAGGCCAGAGATGAAGTGGATCTTTGCCATGGAGCTTCCTTATCGCGCTCGGCGGTCCGTCCCGCCCGGAATGGATATGGTAGCCAGACCTCTGTGGCGGCTGTTCACGGGAATTTCATAAGGGGCGGCGACGGCGCCTCCGGGATCTCCGGTGTGTAGGCCCGGCCGCCTCGCAGGCAGTCACTGGACTCGAGGCACCTTCCGGATTACCCGGGGCCCGACAGGGGTATGCCCGAGTCCGGTCTGGCAAGTGGGTGCGCGGTGGGAGGATCGGGGTATGAACGGCTATCTCGCGGTGTCGGTCGCCACGGTGTTCGTCTGGCTCGGCATGGTGCTGGCGATCTCGTTCCTGGAGGCGCCGCTGAAGTTCCGCGCCCCCGGTGTGACCATTGCGCTCGGCCTGGGCATCGGACGGCTGGTATTCCGCGCACTGAACATCTGTGAGGTGATTTTGGCGGCCGTCGCTCTCGGCGCACTGGTGCTGGGCCATTCGAGGACTGGTGCCCTGGTTGCCATCGCCGTGGCGGTCGCAGCACTGGGTGCGCAGGTGGTCGGTGTGCGGCCGGCATTGACACGACGGTCCGACGCCGTGCTGGCCGATCCGGCTGTCGCTCAGTCCGGACGGTCGAACGCCCATTTCGTCTATGTGGCGTTCGAGATGGTCAAAGTGCTGGCACTGTTGGTGGGCGGCATCCTGCTGCTGGCCTGATCCGAAGGAGGCGTTATGGAGTCACTGTCACTCACCGAGTTGGCCGACGAACAACTGGCGGGGGCGCGCGCGGCGAAGAGCGGTCGCGCCGCCCACACGGTGCACGGTGGCCACGATCATCTGCTACGGCAGACCATGATTGCCCTGGTCGCCGGGCAGGGCCTGGCCGAACACGAGAGCCCCGGCCAGGCCACCCTCCAGGTGCTACGTGGCCGGGTTCGGGTCAGCACCGCCGCCGAAGAGTGGAGCGGGGCTACCGGTGACTTTCTGGTGCTTCCCGCCGAACGTCATGGGCTGCATGCCGACGACGACGCGGTGGTGCTGCTGACCGTGCTGGCCGACAGCCGCGCAGCGCACTAGGGATCTCAGTAGCGGAATTCGGCCAGGTCGGTGCTGCCGTGGCGCCGGCCGCCGTGGATGGCCAGTAACGCGGGCACCATTTCGCAGGTGACCAGGCCGTGCTCCGCGGTGAGTGAATCGACGATGTCGAAGCTGCGGGCCATGCTGCCCGGCGGCCCGACCACCACCGTCATCACCGGGACCCGGCGGCCCAGCTGAATCAGCTTGTCGCCGTGGGGTTTGTGGTCACCGTGAAAGCCCCAGACGCCGCGCAGCACCGTCGCCCCACTGGCCGCGCCTGACTGCCAGAGTTTGCGCACGAGCGCGCGGTGTATCGGGGTCCCGTTACTGTGGTCGGACTCGGAGGTGAACACCATCAGCTTCTGCCACATCGGCCGGCCGCCGTCATCGACGTCGGGAAGGGTCGGCGGCGTCGCGAGCAGTTGCCCATCGCGTTTGCACAGCCGCACCCGTTCGGTGGTGGCCAGCGGTTGGGGAAGCAGCGCGGCCAGGTCGGCGGCGCACCGCTGAACCTGGGCGCCGCTGCCGATGGCGATGATCATCATCGGGATATCGACGTTGCGGGCGATGAAGTGTGCGCGCCGGCGCTCACCGTGGGCGGTGCCGTCCACGCCGAGGAACACCGATGCCCCCGCGAAGTGGTGACGGTGCAGCAGGTCGCACACCGCCTTGTAGGCCGGCACCCCGCCGACCCGTCGATTCCGGCCGACATACACGGTCAGCTTCACCGCATCGCCGGCGATCGAGTCGTCCGGCAGGGGCATCGCCGTCACGTCGCCGTCGAGCAACCGGGCCCGCTCCACGGTGATCAGGCCGGAGGTCGTCATCCCGACGACGTCACCGACGAGCGCGCCGATGGTCGCGGCGTCGTCGACGGCGGCGATCGCCACCGAGGGATCCTCGGACAAGGTGAGGGACTGGTCGCTGCGAAGGATGTGCTCTTGTCCGAAACCGGAGATGCCACGCAGCATCACGCTGGTGGCCACCCGCCGGTCGGAGAACAATTCGAACATCGCCTCGGCGAGGAACCTGTCGCCGATGCGCTCGCGTTCGGCGAAGTAGGCGGTCAACTTCAGCGCGGTGTCGCTCATAGCCGGACCGCAATCGCCTGACCGGCCGCGGCTGCGGCGATCCCCAACACCACCGACACCACGATATTGGCCAGCGCGGGCCGCAGTTGGCGGCCCTCGGTGAGGCGCTGGGTCTCGAACATCCAGGTGGAGAAGGTGGTGAAGGCGCCCACGAAACCGGTGCCGAGCAGCAGGGCGACGGGATGACTGAGCGCGAGGCCGGTGATGAAGCCCAGCAGGACCGCGCCCGTGACGTTGACGGTGAGGGTGCCGTACGGGAACGATCGGGCCGCCCGTCGCGCGACGGCGCGGTCGATGACGAAACGGGCGACGGAACCCAGCCCGCCGAGTACCATCACCCCGGCCCACATCAGCGCGCTCACCGCAAGCTCACCTTGCGCACCAGAGCGGTCGCCGCATAGACGGCCAGTAACCCGGCCGCGATGCTGACCACCGTGTACGAGGCCGCCAGCCCATACTCCTGGTGCTCGATCATCTGCAACGCCTCGACCTGCATGGTGGAGAACGTGGTCAGCCCACCGCACAGTCCGGTGCCGAGCAGTGGGCGCCGGTAGGCCGACAGCGGCAGACGCTCCAGCAACCGGGTGGTCACGAAACCCAGGATGAACGCCCCGATGATGTTGACCGTGAAGGTGGCCCACGGCCAATGCCCGGGATGCACCGGCATGAGCGTGGCCAGGCCCGCGCGCGCCAGGGTGCCGAGCGCACCGCCGGCGAACACCGCCGCCAGTTCCCGGTTGTCGTGACCGAACAAACGTCGTTCCCCTCATGAATTCCAACCGGCAGTAAGTATGGCCTCCGGCGGGGCAGAATTGCGCGCATGGCGGCAAACCCCCGCGCCGGACAACCGGCGCAGCCCGAGGACCTGATCGACCTGCCCCACCTGGTGAGCGCGTACTACACCGTGGCCCCGGACCCCGATGACGTCGCCCAACAGGTGGCCTTCGGCACGTCTGGGCACCGGGGCTCCAGCCTGGATGCGGCGTTCAACGAGGCGCACATCCTGGCCACCACCCAGGCCATCGCGGAGTATCGCGCCGCGCAGGGAACCACCGGGCCGCTGTTTCTCGGCCGAGACACCCACGGCCTGTCGGAGCCGGCCTGGGGGACGGCGCTGGAGGTGCTGGCCGCCAACGATGTGGCGGTGCTGATCGACGCCGCCGATCGGTACACCCCGACCCCGGCCGTCAGCCACGCCATCCTCGCGTACAACCGGGGCCGCGACACTCACCTCGCCGACGGGATCGTCGTCACCCCGTCGCACAACCCGCCCCGTGACGGCGGGTTCAAGTACAACCCGCCCAACGGCGGCCCGGCCGACACCGACGCCACCTCCGCGATCGCCAAGCGCGCCAACGAGATTCTGCGCGACGGTCTGGCCGGCGTGAAGCGAGTGCCGCTGGCGCGGGCCCTGGCGCATGCCACCCGCCACGACTATCTCGAGGCCTATGTCGCCGACCTGCCGAACGTCGTCGACATCCACGCGATCCGCGCCGAGGGCATCCGGATCGGTGCCGACCCGCTGGGTGGGGCCGGCGTGGACTACTGGGCGGCCATCGCCGAACGGCACGGACTGGAGTTGACGGTGGTCAATCCGCTGGTGGATGCGACCTGGCGGTTCATGACGCTGGACACCGACGGCAAGATCCGGATGGACTGCAGTTCGCCCAATGCGATGGCGTCGCTGATCGCCAACCGGGAGCGCTATCAGATCGCCACCGGCAATGACGCCGACGCCGACCGGCACGGCATCGTCACCCCCGACGGCGGACTGCTCAATCCCAACCACTACCTGGCTGCCGCCATCGACTACCTCTACACCCACCGTCCGGACTGGCCGTCCGGAGTTGCCGTCGGCAAGACCGCGGTCAGCTCCTCGATCATCGACCGGGTGGTGGCCGGATTGGGCCGGCAGCTGATCGAGGTGCCGGTCGGCTTCAAGTGGTTCGTCGACGGGTTGATCGGCGGCACAATCGGATTCGGCGGGGAGGAGTCCGCCGGGGCGTCGTTCCTGCGCCGCGACGGCTCGGTATGGACCACCGACAAGGACGGCATCATCCTGGCGTTGCTGGCCTCGGAGATGCTGGCCGTCACCGGACAGACTCCGTCGCAGCGTTACGCCGAACTGGCCGGCCGGTACGGGGAACCGGTGTACGCCCGGGTCGATGCACCCGCCGACCGCGAGCAGAAGGCCCGGCTGGCCAAGCTGTCGGCCGAGCAGGTCACCGCCACCGAGTTGGCCGGCGAGCCGATCACCGCCAAGCTCACTGCCGCGCCGGGCAACGGCGCTGCTCTCGGTGGGCTGAAGGTGACCACCGCCAACGGCTGGTTCGCCGCCCGGCCGTCCGGAACCGAGGATGTCTACAAGATCTACGCCGAGTCCTTCAAGGGCGTCGAGCATCTGGCCGAGGTGCAGGCGGCCGCGCGGGAGCTGGTGAATACAGTCATCGGGTGAGCTCAAGCGCCCGGGGAGCCGATCAGCAGGCCGGACATCGGCTACCCCATGAGGTGTGGGCGCTGATCGGTGCGAACGCGGTGATCGCGCTCGGCTACGGGGTGGTGGCACCGGTGCTGCCGCAGTTGGCCCGTCACTTCGGGGTGAGCCTCAGCGCGGCGACCTTCGTGATCACCGCTTTCGCGGTGATGCGGCTGTGCGCAGCCCCACCCACCGGCCTGCTGATCCAGCGGCTGGGGGAGCGGCAGGTCTACATCGCCGGGGTGCTGATCGTTGCGGTCTCGACGGCGGCGTGTGCTTTCGCGCACACCTACTGGCAGTTGCTGGTGTACCGGGCGATCGGCGGCATCGGCTCGACGATGTTCTTTGTCTCCGCGCTCGGGCTGATGATCCGGATGAGTCCGGAGAACGCCCGCGGCCGGGTTGCCGGCATGTTCTCCGGCGCGTTTCTCGTCGGCTCCGTCGCCGGCCCCATCGTCGGAGCCCTGACCGCCGGGCTGGGGCTCAGCGCGCCGTTCGTGATCTACGGTGTGCTGCTGTTGATCGCCGCCGTGGTGGTGCTGGTGAGCCTGCGGACGTCGCCGGTGGCCGCGCCGGCGGCCAGGGACGAACTCACCGTCACCGTGCGGGTTGCGCTGCGCCATCGCGCCTACCGCGCGGCGTTGCTGTCCAACTTCGCCACCGGATGGTCGATGTTCGGGCTGCGGTTCGCGCTGGTGCCACTGTTCGTCGCCGAGGGGCTCAAGCAGAGTCCGGGCGTCGCCGGGCTCGCCCTGACCGCGTTCGCGGTGGGCAACGTCATCGCGGTCATTCCCAGCGGGCGGCTATCGGATCAGATCGGTCGCAAACCGCTCCTTGTGGTCGGTCTTGCCCTGGCCGGTCTCTCGACCGCACTGCTGGGGCTGGCGCCGTCGCTGCCGTGGTTCCTGGCGGAGGCGGTGTTGGCCGGCGCGGCGTCGGGCATCTTCAACGCGCCGCAGCAGGCCGCCGTCGCCGACGTCATCGGCAAGGCCCGTGGCGGCACCGCGATCGCGACGTTTCAGATGATGTCGGACTTCGGGTCGATCGTCGGGTCGATCGGGGTGGGGATGCTGGCCCAGCACCTGTCCTTCAGTTGGTCGTTTGCGCTGAGTGGGGCGATCCTGGTGATCGCTGCGGTGGGGTGGACCTTCGCCCCGGAAACGCGTGACGAGTCCTCGGTGGAGCAGACCTCGGTCGAGGTGAAGGGGCTTCAGGCTGCCGGTGAGGTGCCTTAGCCCCGTCATCCGTGGCGCGCGAGATCGCGCTCATGGCTGTTGGCCGACCGGGATCGGCAACCCTGGAGTCGATTTCGCGGGTGCGGTCGGGTCTGTGCCCGGGGCGTTTTGAGGCTGCCGCCACCGTGGTGTAGTTTCGAGACCGCATCTGGGGCTATGGCGCAGCTGGTAGCGCACCACACTGGCAGTGTGGGGGTCAGGGGTTCGAGTCCCCTTAGCTCCACAGAGAAAAACCCGAGACCACATGGTCTCGGGTTTTTTTGCTGCGTGGGAGCCGGTGGAGCGGTTTGACGACAGTTCGACGACGATTACGCCACTGTTGCTGCCTAGTGGTGTCCCCACACAGAAGTGTGGGGGATGGACGGTCACGGCGTCCCGATTTTGGTATAGTTTTTACTCCATGCTTGAGTTCGAGTTCGACCCCGCCAAAAGCGTGGCCAATCGCGACAAGCATGGGATCGACTTCATCGACGCACAGGCGCAATGGCGGGATGTTCACCGCATTGAGGTCCCCGCGAGGGAGACGGATGAGCCGAGGTGGATGGTGATCGGTCAGATCGACGGCCGGGTTTGGTCCGCGGTGGTGACCTACCGAGGTGAATTTGTCCGGATCATTTCCGTACGACCATCGAGAGAAGGTGAGGCGGCACTTTATGAAGGCTAAGGAATTTGACGAGCGGTTCGACGCCGGCGAAGACATGGCTACCGCTTTGGATACGGCGCGGGCTAGGCGCCCCGGCGAAGAACCTCGACGAGTTAATGTCGACTTTCCGGCATGGATGATCGCCGAGCTCGATCGTGAGGCGACCCGACTCGGGGTGACCCGCCAGTCGCTGATCAAGGTATGGATCGCCGAGAAACTTGACCGAGGGGATCACCCCGCCGCTTGACTCAGATCTGGCGACGATTTTGACGACAACCCTGACGACAGTTACCCCGCCAACCACATCCACCACAGCCCGATTTTCGTCGTATCCTGCCTGTCCAGGGGTTGTGCCTGTTGCTGGCAGTGTGGGGGTCAGGGGTTCGAGTCCCCTTAGCTCCACCAGAACGCGCAGGTCAGCGTAGGCTTTCAAGCGCGACATCATTCTCTGACAACAAACCGGCCTGAGGCATGGCCTCCATCCGGCCCCGTCCCCGCGCCGACGGGACCACCGCCTACGTTGTCCTGTTCCGTCATGAGGGTCGTCAGTCCACGCTCACTTTCGACACTGAGATTGCCGCCGAGGCATTCCGCGCCGCCGTGGAGGCCCACGGTCCCGACCGCGCCCTGAGCATGCATGGAATCCAGCCCCACCCACACCGGGAGCGCGAACGCAAAGCGCTCACCGTGTCGCAGTGGGTGCGCCGGCATATCGACGGGCTGACCGGCGTCGAGCGCTACACGCTGCACAAGTACGAGGAATACCTGCGCAACGACCTGGCCCCGCGCTTCGGGGATTTGCCCCTGATCCAGGTCGACAAAGCGATGCTGACCGAATGGGTCAGGCACATGCAGACCAGCGGGGGCGCAACGGCGACGGCCACGCGCCGAAGACCATGGCCAACAAGTTCCGGTTCTTCTCCGGGGTACTCAACAGCGCCGTCGCCGCGGGTGTGATTCCCGCCAACCCGGCCACCGGGATTCGCCTGCCGCGCGGGGATGCCGACGACGATCACGACATGCGGATGCTCAGCCGCGACGAGTTCCGCGCCCTGCTTGCCGCCACAGCCGAGCACTACCGGCCGATGATGGAGTTCATGGTGGCCTCCGGAATGCGGTGGGGCGAAGTGTCGGCGCTGCAGCCCCGTCATGTCGACGCCGAGGCAGGGATGGTGCGGGTACGTCAGGCGTGGAAGTACGCCCCGGACGGGGGATACCAGCTCGGCCCGCCGAAGACGAAACGCTCCCGGCGCACCGTCGACGTCCCGTCCCGCATCCTCGACGACGGGCTAAACCTGGGCGGGGAGTTCGTGTTCCTGACCGAGAGCGGCAACCCGGTGCGCTACCCGCAGTTCCTGCGCGACGTGTGGAACCCGGCCGTGGCGTCGGCGAAGCTGGATCCCCGCCCCACGCCCCACGACCTGCCACACACCTACGCCTCATGGCGGCTGTCGGGTGGACCGCCGATCACCCTCGTATCCCGGCAGCTCGGCCATGAGTCGATCCAGATCACGGTGGACACCGAGGGCGACGTCGACCGGACGTCCTCGCGGGTCGCTGCCGACTTCATGGACGCCATGCTCGGCTAAGTCCGAATTGGCGCGCTTAACGAGTCTGAACCGACGTGATGCTGACGAAGACGCTGCGGCAGCTGGCACCGATGGACCGAAGGGGCCGACCAAGCCGCCCCGTAACATTCCGCCGATGATGGGGTCGCCGGAGGACCGCTACCCCGACATGGGTAACGGCAAACCTGCACCTCTGCGTCCGTCCGATATCCGGCCCGTTAGCGACGATGATCTCAAGTACGCACTTGATGGCGATGGGCACGGGGCAGGCGGTCATCGTTCAGGAACCGGCGCGCCCGGTCAGAGCGAATTCCCGCGCAGTTGGGATGAGGTCAAGTTGCGGGAAGCAATTGAGGCGGTCTTGTACGGGGGCAGCGCGAGCATCGCACTTTCGAAGGACGGTGTGATTTTCAGGGACCTACACGACGACGTCGTTTTGGCCGTTCCAGTACACGACTACGGTCGGTATTGGGAAGTGGCGACGGCGTATCCACTTAGCGGAGTCGGGGTCGTGAGAAACGGCCCTGATGGTACTCCTCGGCCGGTTCCATTGAGCGTAGGCGACCTGACTAGTAGTCTTGAGTAATGATCACCTTGCAGGCCGCCGAAGATCTGAGCGGCGTTCTGCGCAAGGTGCTGCCCAGTCCCAACCCGGTCGTCGATTTTCACATGAGCCGGAACATTTGGGATCAGGCCATCCTGGAAGCGCTCGCAACATTCGCCGTGGCTGAGCAAGCTTTGCCTGTTGATGTACGGGAAATGGTGGAGGAGTTCCTCGGCCAAGACGGGGTGAGTCCGAAGTTCCGTAAGCGAGCCCAGTTCAACCTGGGTCGAATCCCTGTCTAACTGGATTTAACGCACCACATCTAGGAAGAACCCCTGAGCCATTGGCTCCGGGGTTCTTTTCGATCCGCTGACGTAGAAGCGGCCGCAATTCTTCACCCCAATTTCGTGGGGGTTGGCGTGGACGACCAGCGCATGAATTGGTCGGTAGTTGCTGACGAGCTAACGGGAGAACAGTCGTGCCTAACGGAGTCACTCCGGCGGAAGGCCAGCCGGCCGACACCATCGTCACCCCCGCGGCGGGGGATGGCGGCGAGAAGCAGTTCGAGGCGATCACGTCCCAAGAGGCCCTGGACAAGATCATCGGGCAGCGCCTCGCCCGTGAGAAGACAGAACTGCAGAAACTGCAGGAACAGCTCGCCGCTGAGACCGCGGCCCG
>JAUPLT010000257.1 GCA_030836785.1 Actinomycetota bacterium | reverse complement strand
GCCGCCAGTTCGCCGCGGCCGTTCTGGGTGTAGATCTCCGCGGCCTCACCGCGCTTCTTCGACTCGCGGGCCAGCACCTTCAGGACGTCATCGTCGCTGAGCTCGCGGGCCTGCTTGCCGGCGACCTCCTCGCTCTGAATCGCAGCAAGCAGCATCCGCAGAGTTGCCGTGCGCAATTTGTCCTGAGTCTTCATCGCCACGGTGAGATCGGACCGCAACCGGTCCTTCAGTTCAGCCACGGCTGACCACGCTACCTGGACGCGGAGCGGATCATCATCCGATACCCGGGCGCAGTGCGGGTGCCAGTGCGCTGAGCGGTATGCGGGGCTGCACCGTTCCGCCGCTCATCGACCACTGGTAGGCCCCCGGAGTGAAGTCGACCGGGGTGTCCCGCGCGACCGGATAGTCGGGCAGGTACAGGATCAACTCATCGGGAGTCAGCGCCCACGCCTTGTAGCCACCGGAGAACACCTTGTCCGGCGTCCACCGCTCGGGCAGGAAGGGGTAAGTGTTCGGCTGATGCGGCGGAAGGGCCTGGTCCAACGCGGCCTGAATGAACGGGGCGCCGAGAGTCGGGATCGCGGCAACGTCCACCAGATCGGCTAACTGAACCTGCTGTCCGGTCGCCTGGTTGAAGGCGAAGGTGCGATACGCGTCATTGATTGCGGGCCCGTCCAACCGGGCCGTGCTCTCCGAGTTGTAGGTCTCGTGGAACAGCACGGTCCGGATACTGCCGTGCTGGAACACCTGGAAGTTCGCATCGCCCCAGCTGTGCTGGGACATACCCTGGCCGAACTTGCGCCAATTGTTCATCAGCGTGGTGACGTAGTCGGTGATGGCTCCGCCGATGACAGGATCATCGACCTCGGCGGGGATCGCGATGTTGATCTCCCGGACCGCCCTGCGGTCGGAGGTCACCGAGGCGTGGCAGGACTGACCGTTCCACTGCCCACCGATCTGTTCGCACAGCGCCGGTGCTGAAGCACCGGCGAGCGGTGCATTAGCCACCTGAACCGCAGTCGCGACCAGCACACCCGCGAGGGCCCGAATCCACATCAGCGTCCGCCTTCTAGGGAAGTTCGACTTTGCTCGCCCGCCACGCCCCGTCGACCTTCTCCATCGTCATCTTCATACGACTGCGGTCGATACGGGGGTCGGGCAACTTGGTATTGGACACCGACTGGTCGACGAACAACAACACCACAGCCTTGTCCTTGGACGCCGACTGAACCGCCGACTCGATCACCACGCCGTGCGCGGTCGCTTTGTTCTCCACGAGGAGTTGACGCAGTTCGACGCTCGACTGGGAGTACATGTCCTTGAACTCGCCGGTTGCGCCGTCGAGTACCTGCTTGAAGTTGTCGTCGACCTTGGCGGAGTCGATGCTGGTGAGCACCTGTGCGTAGCTGACCGCTGCCCGCTGGGCTTCGTCGCGCACCTCGTTCAACTGGCGCTGCTGAAACACCATCCAGCCGAGAACACCGGTGGCCGCCAGCAGACCGGCGATCACCAGCGCCACCGCGATCTGCCGGATGTTGAAGGTGCGGCGGGCCTTCGAGGCTGCAGCCGCTACTTCAGCCTCCGCTACCTCAGCCTCCGGGGCCTCGGCTTCTGCCTCGGCTTCTTCGGAGGTCTCGAGGCTCACCTCTTCTGCCGAGGTGTCCCGCACTTCGGCATCGGCCCCGCCATCGGCCCCGGTCTCAGCAGCCTCGGTGGCTCCGTCATCTGTCATGACAGGCATTGTCGTTCATCTCTTTCGATTGCCATCAGCGGGGCGGCTCGATGGGCAGGGTCGGTCCGCCGTACGGCGTCGGGATCGAGTACATACCCTCCGGCGTCGGATCGGTCTGCTTACCCAGGTCCGCTCCGGGCGGCGGTCCCGCGGTGTCGTCCCCGGCCGGCCGCGGAGCATTCTTGGCGCCGCGGATGAGCACTGCGGGATCGTCGACGCGGCAGTAGGTGTACATGAACGGCTCCGGGTAATCGGCCGCCGACGGTGGGAGCCGCGGTGTGCCGTAGTCGCAGGTGTAGCGCGGGTAGATATCGCCATTCACCCAGAATCCGTTGTCGTGGATGATGCTGCTGAAGGAGTCCAGCAGCGATCCGCGGTAGGTGGGGAACAACGCATTCAGAGCCGGCACCCGCAGGTAGAGAAGCTCCGACGTGGTGGCCAGGTCACCCAACAGTTGGACCATGGTCTCGGAGTTGTCGGCGAACAGGTTATCGGTGGCCGCCAGCGCCTTCGGACCCTCTTGGGTCAGGGTCCGGAAACCGCCGGTCATCCGGTTGACGCCGCCGAACACCTCCGAGAGGTTCGCCGTCGCCACCTTCATGCCGGCGTTCTTGTCGGCCAGCAACTGCAGGGTCACCCGACTGGTGTTGAGCAGGCTCGTGGTCTGCGGCAGCACGCCGTCAAGCGCCGAGAGCAGGAACGTACCGCCCTCAACGATGTCGGACATCTTCTGCGGGCCGTCCTTGCTGATGCTCAGTTCTTTCTTGATCAGCTCCAGCTTGTCGGTGTCGACCTGCTTGAGCATGCCGTCGGAGTGCCCGAGCAGTTCTGCAAGTGTGACCGGGACTGCGGTACGGCCGAGGCCGAACGTTCCGCCGTTGTCCATGAACGGCGCCTCGCCGTTCCCGCCGTCGAAGTCGATGTACTGCTCACCGGCCGCGGACAGACCGGCCACCCGTGCCTTGCTGGTCTCCGACAGCTTCACCGAAGAGTCCATCCGAACCTGGGCATTGACCCCGGCCGGTGTCAGCGTCAGCGCCTCCACCTTGCCGACTCGGACACCGCGCAGGGTGACATCCTGATTGGTCATCAGCCCGCCGGAAGCAGGCAACTCAACCGTGAACCGATAGACCGACGCCAGTGGATTCCAGCGCAGTGCGCCCAGCAGCACGTAGGTCACACCGACCAGCAGCGTCAGCAACAGTGCGAGGGCGGACATCAGGGTCTTGTGGCGGTGGCCGGTCTTGACCACGTTGACGATGCCGTTCGCGAACGCGTTGATCACGACCCTGCTCCTGCCGCGGCGGGGGCGGGTCCGGGCAGCGGCGGGTTCACGAACTCACCGGGAGCCGTCGGTCCAGGCGGTGCGCCGTGCACTTGCCATTGCCCGGGATCGGTCGGGCTCGGTATGACAGGTACCTGCGGAACGTTGGGACCGCGTCCGACGATCCGCTCCTGAAGCCGGAACAGCGTGTACTTGAACGACCCGATCAGCTGGTTGTAGGTGGACCACTTCGGACCGTGGAAGCCGGCGTCCCCAGGGAAGCCGATGTCCGGGATGTGGCCGAGAACGAGGCGGTCGATGCTGGCCTTCATCGAGATCGAGTTGCCGGAAGCAGACTTGATGACCGGTGGCATCAATCGGTTCACCGCGGCGAGGCTGGTGTTCGGATCCAGGACCACATCGTTGAACGCGCTGGAAAGCGTGTTCATATCGGCGATGATGCTGCGCCCACTGGTGTCGGTACCGGCGATCGACGGGAACTTGGCGAGTTGATCACTCGCATCCCCGGCTTGGACCACCAAGTCTGCGATCTGAGTGGTGTGCTGGGCCAGTGTGTCGGTGGCCGGCGCGGCCGCGCTCATCAGGTCGGCGATCAGGTTGCTCTTCGCGTCGATCTTCGTCGACAGCGAGGACAGCGCCGTCAGGGAATCGGATAACTGGTCGGTACGTGCATCCATCGTCCCCAGCAGTCGGTTGGTCTTGGCGACCAGATCGCGGAAGTTCTTCCCGCCGTTGTCGCCGGCCGCTTTGCCCGCGCCATTGATGATGTCGGTCAGGTTCTGAATGGCACCGCCGTTGACCAGGACTGCCGCACCTGTGAGCAGGTTCTCGACGGTCGCGGCCTCGGCCGTGTTCTCGATCGGGATGGTGTCGCCATCCCTGAGGAGTGGCGCGTCGGCGGTCACCTTTGCCGGTGGCTTAATGGCGATAAACACGTCGCCAAGAGGTGTCGCGGAACGCAACTCGACCGTGCTGCCCTTGGGCAGTCGCACGCCCTCGTTGATGCTCAACTGCGCCACCGCCGTGTAGTCACGCGCCACGATGTCCTTCATCTGCCCGACATCGGCCCCGGCGAGGCGGACTTTCGCGTACGCCGGAAGGTTCAGTGCGTTCGCGAACACCGCGGTGATGGTGTAACCGCCCTTGCCCGATCCCGGATGCGGCAAGGGGAGGCTGGCCAGACCACTGGTGGAGCACCCTGCGGTGGACACCGCCACCGTCGCCGCGATCAGCACGGCGACCTTCCTGCTTCCGGCCATCATCCCTGTCCCATCGCCGCGAGTCCGTCGAGGATGTAGGACACCCCGAAGTCGGGTCCGAAGTCCTGCAAAGTACCTGTGCTGCAACCCAATTGGCGGAGATGCATCATGTTGCAGACCTCTTTGACGGTCTGGGTGTCGAAGAGCACCCGGTCGGTGAGAATGTGCACGCGAGCCGCGCCGTTCTCCCGATCCACGACGTTATAGAGGTTGTCCAACGTCATCGGCGCAACATCGAGCAGTTCGGCCAGATCGCGCTGGTGATCGACGGTGGTCGTCAACACACTGTCGGTGTTGGTCAGCACCTCCTTGATCGTGTCGCGGTTCGTCTCCAGCAGATCACCGAGTTGGGTCAGCACCGCGTTGAGCTGCTTTCCGGTGGTACCGCTGCCCAGGTCCTCGTCCGCCAGTACCTGAGTCAGCACCCGCACGGTGGAGCCGAAGTCGCGAAGCGTGCCCTCGTTGGCGGCCGCCGCGTCCATCAGGCTGCTGAGGTTGTCGACGACCGTTGTCAGCTGCTCCTTGGTTTGGGCACCCCCGTCGGCTGACAACTTCATCGCCTTGGACAGCTCACTCAGGGCCGACTTGATCCGCTCACCGTTCCCGTCGGCCATGGCGGCCGCGGAATCGACCAGCGTGCGTACCGCGCCGTTGCCCTTACCGTCGCCACCCAATGACGTGGCGAGCCGGTCCACCATGTCCAGCGTCTTGGTGAACTCGACCGGTGTCTTGGTGCGGGTCAGCCCGATGGTGGCGTGGTCCTGAAGTGTCGGTCCGCCACGGTAGGCCGGGCTCAGTTCAATGGACCGATCGGCCAGGATCGAGGTCTGCAGGGTGACAGCCTGGACGTCGGCCGGGATCTTCACGTCCTTGTCGACGGTGAACTCGACCTCGACGTATCCGGTCCTCGGCGTGACCTTGTTGACGCTGCCCACCTTCATGCCCAGCACAGCGACGTTGTTGGTGGGGTACAGCCCCGCGGCGTTGTCGAACTGGGCGGTGATGGTGATGGTGTCGCGACGCTCCTTGATCACCGACCAGCCGTACAGACCGGCGACCAGGGCGCCGACCGCGGCAAGCACGGCGAGAATCGTGAAACCCCGGTAGCGACTCATTGGCAGTCCTTGAAGTACTGAATCATGCCGAATTGCTTGCCCCGGCCGCTGATGGCACACATCCACGAATCCACCAGGATTCCGTTCGAGAAGTTGGTGTCCAGCGCATTTCCGGTGCCCGAGGCGTTAGCCAAGCCGCGCAGTGCCACCGGCGCGCTCTGCAGAATGCTGCGGACCAGATCGTCATGCTTGGACAGCAGGCCGGTCAGCTTATTCATATTGGCCAGCAACGCATCAACCTGCGCCCGGTCGTCGATGACGGTGTCGTCGAGGACCCTGACCAGATCGGTCAGCGACTGCATCATTGCGTGGAACGCAGCCCGGCGGGTCACGAACTCGCCGAGTAACTGCTGGCCCTGATTGACCATGCCGCCGATGCTGGCCTGCTGCCGGCGCAGTGTGCTGGTCACCAGGTCCATGGTCTTGAGCATGCTGCCGAACTGGGCCCTGCGGTCAGCCATCACCGTCGACAGCTTCTTCAGGTTGTCCATCGACTTGGGGATCAGCGGTGGGAGGGACTCAACCTGCTTGCCGAGCACCTGGATGGCGCTGGCGAGGTCGTCGGTATTGACCTCTCCGTAGTTCACCGCGACGTCCTGCAGTGCCTGCTGCAGGTCGTAGGGAACCTCGGTGTGGTTGAGATCGATCGTGTTGTTGGGCAGTGGGCCGCCGCCACCGGGGTGCAGTGCGAGGTACCGCGAGCCCAGGATGGTGGTGACCATGATCACGGCCCGGGAGTCCTTGCCGACGTCGACGTTGTCCTGGACCCGCATATCGACCCGCACCCGGTCGCCGATGAGTTCCATCCCGGTTACCGTGCCGACCGGGATCCCGGCGACGGTGACCGGATTCTTCGGCATCAGCGCCGCCGCCTGGATGAACTCGGCGGAGATCCGGCGGTAGCCCGGGCCGACCTTGGTGATGATCACCAGGGTGGCCAACAGCGCGGTGAGCACTGCGAGGGCGACCAACCCGACCATCGTCTTGTTCAGATCTTCGATTACCCGCTTACGCGGCTGCCCGCGGAACTTGCGGTCGAGCACCGTATTTGCATCTGTGGGATCAGCCATTGGCCATGTTCCTGCATCGTGGGCTGTGCTGGGCGACGTTGCCCGGCGTGGCGGCATCGACAACGATCGGTGTCACATCGTTGAGTCCGGGGAAGAAGGCCAGCGCGTTCAGATCGCAGGCGTAGACGTTCAGGTAGGCGCCCTCGTTGGTCGCCCTGGCCAGTCCCTTGAGCAGCTTCGGCAGGTTGGCCCCGGTGAACGCCAACTGCGGCTCGATCGACACCAGGTGCGCGGCGAATCCGGGCTCCCGATTGATCAACGCCTGCAGCGAGGGGTTCACCTCGTTGGTGACCGCACCCAGCTGACGAACAACCCGCGACAGCGACCCCATCGAGGAGACCAGTTCGGGGCGCCGGGCGTTGAACGTGCTGACCATCTGACGCGTACTGGCCAAGGTCTTGTCGAGGTTCTCGTTCTGCTTCGCCAACGTGCCGAAGACCTGATCGAGCCCGGTGATCATGTCGCCGAGCAACTGGTCGCGGCCGGCGAACGTCTCAGTGAGCTTGCCGGTCTGATCCACCAAGGTGGCCCATGACGCGCTGTCGCCCTGCAGGGCCTGAATCGCGGCGCTGGAGATCTGGTCTGCGGCCTTCGGATCGATGGTCGCGAACAGCGGTTCGTAACCGTTGAGGACAACACCCACATCGAACGACGGGACGGTGCGCGCAACCGGAATGACGCTGCCGGCCGGCAGCGGCTTCGCATCGCCGGTCGGGCCGACGCGCAGATCGAGGTACCGCTGCCCGACGATGTTCTGGTAGAGGATCGAGGCCTCGGTGTTGGCCAGGATCTTCTGATCGTTCTGAAGTTCGAAGGTCACCTTCGCCCGGTTGCCGGGTTCGAGGTCGATGTTCATCACCCGGCCGACACGTACGCCCGCCATCCGGACGTCGTCGCCGTCACGAAGACCGAACACGTCGGTGAACTCAGCAGAGTAGCCGGTCGTCGCGCCACTCACCTCGCGCTCCAGCGTCGAGTACACCAGGTAGGTCATCACCGAGGTGACGACGAGGAACGCGATCAGTCCGGCCAGGACCTTTCGAATACCCATCAGGACCGCCCCTCGGTCGAATCGTCCGGCGACACCGTCATGCCACGAACCAACGGAGCCAGCAGAAGTTGCGTGGCAGGAGTGGCCGGCTGGCCAGTGATGTAGGACAGTTGCTTGACCTCCTGCGCGCTACCCACCGGACCGACGTTGCCGCCGTACGAGGCCGGCGCCGGGGCGGGCCCTTCCGCCGGAAGGTATCCCGGTGGCCAGGGCGCGACCGGTGCGATCGGCGCCGGGTTGGGGTTCGGCGGGGCCGGCGGGGCGGCAAAGGCCGGGTTCGCCGTTCCGGGAACGGGCGGAGCAGGCTGCATCGGCGGACCGACGCCACCGAGAATCCCGGTGCCGATGCCCTCGGAGAGCGGCGGGTTCGGATCGGTCAGGTTGGGTCCGTTGGGCTGGATCAGCGGCGGACCCACCGCGACCAGGTTGCCGTTCGGTCCGAGGACAGTGCCCGGCGGGGGCATGAGGTCCTTGGGCGGCTGGAAGTTCTGCGGCAACAGCACTTCCGGCAGATCCGGACGCACCGCGATCAGCGGAGCGGTGAAGCAGCTGGGCCCCTTGAGTTCGCCGTACTGCGGGCAGTCCGCACGTGTATAGGAGTAGGTCGGGGTCAGCGCGAGGTTGGCCCGCAGGTTGAAGACGTCCATCTCATGGTCCCAGCCCTCCTGGAACTTGTCGGAGAACGCCCTCATCTTCTGGAAGCCGGGCAACCAGTTACCCGACGTCTGGGCCAGGACACCGACCACTGGGGTGAGCTGCTTGCCGATGGTGATCATCCGGTCGACCTGGTTGACCAGTGCCGTCTCGGCCGTGCCGAGAGTGCCGGCCCCGGCGCTGAGCATCGTGTCGAGCTGGGACCGCTGTTCGACGAGGACCTGCATCGGGCCGACAGCCTGATGCAGCGCGTCGACGAGATCGGGCGCGGTCTGCTGCAGGCCCTCGGCGGCATCGACGAGTGCGCTGAGCAGAGTCGGGCTGGCCGGATCGGTGGCGATGGTCGCGTTGAGCTGATCGACCAGGCGGTCGAGCTGTGCGCCGGCCGCCAGCAGTTGCGGCCGCCGGTCGTGGGTGGCCGCGCCGAGTGCGGCCAGCACACCCAGCGTGTCGTCCTCGCGGCCGCGGCCGGTGGAATAGAGGATGTCGCGCAGCTTGCTGATAGTGGTCTGGAACAGCACCGTCGGCAGCTTGGTGTCCTCGGCGATGTGGTCGCCGGTCTGGATGCCGGGAGCTTCCCCGTTGTCGACCAGTTCGACGGCGGAGACCGCGAAGACGTTGCTGGGCACCACCCGGGCGGTGACGGTCTTGGGGATCGACCCGGCGTACTCGCGATCCAGGTCGATGTGTACGTAGTTGGGCTGGCCGAAGGTGGCCGGCACCACACTGTTAACGGTGCCGACGAGCAGTCCGTGGTACCGGACGTCCGAGCG
>JAUPLT010000019.1 GCA_030836785.1 Actinomycetota bacterium | reverse complement strand
TCGGTGCCGGTGCCGCCGGGAGCGGGCACCGACGTACCGATGGCCGGGCCGGGGGAGGACCTCATCGGCTTGGACCGGCCGTCGTTCGTCTACCCGCTCTTCGAACAGGCGCTGCGGATCGCCGCCGGTGAGTCGATCGAGGATCATCAGCGCCGGGTCGGCGACCTGTGGGCCGGGTTCAGCGCGGTGGCGGCGGGCAACCCGCATGCCTGGGTCCGCGAGCAGATGTCCGCGGCGCAGATCACGCAGCCCACCGCCGACAACCGGATGATCAGCTGGCCTTATCCCAAGCTGATGAACTCCAACAACATGGTCGATCAGGCCGCCGTCGTGATCCTGTGCTCGGTCGAGAAAGCGGAGCGTCTCCAGATTCCCCGGGATACCTGGGTGTTCCCGCATGCGGGAACAGAGTCTCACGACACCTACCTCATCGGAGAGCGGCGGGATCTGCACCGCAGTCCGGCAATTCGGATCGCCGGTCGCCGGGTGCTCGAGTTGGCCGGGGTGGACGTGGACGATCTGGACTTCGTCGACCTGTATTCCTGTTTCCCCTCGGCCGTGCAGGTGGCGGCGCATGAGTTGGGCATTCCGACGGATCGGCCACTCACGGTCACCGGGGGTCTCACCTTCGCCGGCGGACCGTGGAACAACTACGTCATGCATTCGATCGCCACCATGGCCGAGGTGCTGCGCCGCAACCCCGGCAGCCGTGGCCTGGTCACCGCCAACGGCGGCTACCTGACGAAGCACAGTTTCGGTGTCTACAGCACGACCCCGCCGGCCCGGCCGTTCCGCCGGGAGGACGTGCAGGCCGAAGTCGACCGCGAACCCACCCGGACCACGTTGGTCGGGTGGGAGGGCACCGGTTCAGTGGAGTCCTGGACGGTCCCATTCGATCGGGATGGCAAGCCGGAGAAGGCATTCCTTGCCGTCCGAACCCCCGGTGGTGAGCGGGTGCTGGCCGTCGTCGCCGATGCCGACACCGCATCCGCCGCGGTAACTCAGGACATCGTCGGCGCGTCGGTACGTGTGCACGCCGATGGCCGCGCGGACCTCGTGGACGGCTAGCGGGTGGATTCCGGCCCCCAACGCAGCAGGCCTGCCGCCCCCGAGAAGGGCGACAGGCCTGCTGGTTTACGGATAACTCAGGCGCCGGATGGGGTAGCGCCGAGAACCCGCTGCATATCGGGGATCATCTGCTGCAGCTGGGAACCCCAGTAGCCCCAGCTGTGGGTCCCGTTGGCCGGGAAGTTGAACACGCCGTTCCGGCCGCCGGCCGCGAGGTAGTTGTCCATGAAGGTCTTGTTGGTGCGCAACGTGAAGCCTTCGAGGAACTGCGCGGCCATCAGGTTTCCGCCACCACCGGAGGTGTCCAGATCGGACGGCGTGCCGGTGCCGCAGTAGATCCACAACCGGGTGTTGTTGGCCACCAGTTGGTTGAGGTTGACCATCGGGTCGTTACGCCGCCACGCCGGATCCGACGATGGTCCCCACATGCTCTGGGCGTTGAACCCACCGGCGTCGTTCATGGCCAGGCCGATGAGCATGGGCCACCAGCCCTCGGACGGGTTCAGGAAGCCCGACAGCGACGAAGCGTAGATGTACTTCTGCGGGTAGTAGATCGCATAGTTCAGAGCAGCGCTGCCCGCCATCGAAAGACCCACGACCGCATTGCCGTTCGGGTTGATGCCGTGGTTGGCCTGCAGATAGACCGGCAGCTCCTGGGTCATGAACGTTTCCCACTTGTAGGTGTAGTTCTGACCATTGCCCTGGGACGGCTGGTACCAGTCGGTGTAGAAGCTGGACTGCCCGCCGACCGGCATGACTGCCGACAGTCCGGAGTTCAGGAACCATTCGAAGGCCGGGGTGTTGATGTCCCAGCCGTTGTAATCCTCCTGGGCGCGAAGGCCGTCCAGCAGGAAGACGGCATGCTCGCCGCCGCCCTGGAACTGAATGCGGATGTTGCGGCCCATCGACGGGGAGGGCACATCCAGGTAGAGGACCGGAAGCCCTGGCCGGGAGAAGGCCGACGCTGTCGCCGAACCGCCGACAACTCCGATCAAGCCGGGCAGGAGGAGAGCGGCCACGAAGGTGGCAGCCAGGCGGCGCACCCACGTACCTCGCAACTTCTCGACGATTTTCATGAGGACACCCATCACCTTTCGTATGTTCGACAGCGAATTCTCTGCTGTACGAGCAGTAGTCAAACACCGGCGAACATCGGTGGGTGAGACGCGACGCGGTGCGCCTAGTCGCAGTTGGGCAACGATCAGATCACGTGTCGACGCACTGGTCGATGCGATCAGTGGGAGGTTTCCGCCGACTCAGCCGAAACCGCCGCAGGCAGCGCGGTGGCTTCCCCACTGGCAGCGGCGCGTGCCCGTTCCCGGCGCTGATCGATGGCCTGACTGAGATCCTGCAGCAGCTCGGGCTTGCTGAACAGTAAGCGCTCCAATGCATCCCGCTCGACTTCGAGGACAGTCACCTCACCGACCGCGTGGGCGCTGCCGGTCACCGGCTCCCGCGTCAACGCGGTCTGGCCGATGAAGTCCCCCTCGTACAGGGTCGACACCGGCACTCGAGCGCCGTCCGGTCCGGACACCACCAGACGCACCCGGCCCTTCAGCAGAAACGACATCACCGACGGGGTTTCACCAGAACGTTGCATCACTTCACCATCGCCGTAGCGGGTGACCCGAACCGAAGGCAGAAGCTCCTCCAAGTCCGAGATACTGGCCCGCAGCATCGGGGCGACCTGACGCAGGGCCTTCGTCCGGCGGTCCACCGTGGAGAAGTCGTCGTCGATGCTGTCGAGGCGCAAGCCGGCGCGTCGGGCTGCGTACCACAGCCACCGCTGAAAGGTGGACTGCGCGACAACGTCGTCGGCGGGGGACCGAATCGGGATCGAGATGGCGTACTCGGTGCTGCTCACCGCGGTGACCACCGGGCGACCGTCGGGGTGCAGGTGCGGCAGGTTGGCCGCGACCTCGGCCAGCAGTGCGCACACTTCGTCGGGGGCATCGGTGGCGGCGAACTTCGCCGAGACCGAGATGGTGTGCCCGCCGGCGGGCCGGCTGAGGTTGGCGAAGGCCTGGCTGGCCAGGACCGAGTTCGGAATGATCTCCAGGCCGCTGCCGGTGTTGATGTGGGTGGCCCGCCAGTTGACCTCCACCACTCGGCCGCGCGCGGACGGGGTCTGCACCCAGTCGCCGAGTTGGAACGGCTGCTCGAAGAGCAGCAGGAGGCCCGAAATGATCTGACCGACCGAATTCTGCAGGGTCAGGCCGAGAACGACCGAACTGATGCCGAGCGCGGTGAACAAACCGCCGACATGGGCGCCCCAGACGTTGGCCAGGATCAGGGCCAGTCCGATCGCGATGATCGCGAACCGGGCGACGTCGACGAAAATGGACGGCATCCGTCGTCGCCAACTGTCCGACGGGGCGTTCTCGAAAATCGTGGCGTTCAGCCCGGATAACACCATCACCAGAACGATGAATCCGAGAACGGTGGAGATGATGCGGACCGGCGTCGCCGCGATCGAGACTTCGGTGGTTTTCACCAGGAGCAGCAGCAGCGCCCCCAGGGGGACGATGAAGTTGCGCAACAGCCCGACCGGGCGGGCCATGAAGCTGCCACGGCGGGCCAGGCTCTGTTGCACCTCGGTCAGCAGGACGAGGGCCGCCGGCAGGGCCACCGCGACGATGACCGACCAGTAGAACCAGGGTTCGGTCAGGATGTTCACGTGCGGCCCGCATCAACGAGCCGCCAGGTCGGCTCCTCGCGGTCGCCGACCGTGATGGTGCCGGCCGGGGTATATCGGCGGGTGTCGCGGGTTGCCTCGTAAACATCCTGGGAGACATAGATTCCCGGCTGCGTGGTGCCCCGGCGCATCTTGGACGCGAGGTGGACGGCTCCACCCCACAGGTCGTAGACCAGACCTGCCCGTCCGATCAGCCCGCTGGTGACCGGACCGGTGTCGATTCCGGCCCGTAGTTGCAGATTGCTGCCGGTCTCGGCGTTGTAACGGCTGATGATCCGCTGCATCTGCGACGCGAAGTCGACGGTTCGGTGGATGTTGTCCAGCCGCGGCACGGTCAGACCGCAACTGGCGAGATAGCCGTTGTGGGTGTTGCGCACCCGTTCCACGCCGATGCTCTCGGCGGCGGCGTCGAACTGGCGGGCCAGCTTGTTGATGATCGCCAGCGAATCCTCGGGGGACAGGTCGGAGGACAATTCGTCAAAGCCGACGATGTCGGCGTAGATCACCGTGACATCCTGGTGCTCGGTGGCGATGTCCTCCTCGCCGTCGCGGTAGCGGTCGACCACCGCCTGCGGCATCAGCGACAGCAGCAGCGTGTCGTTCTCCTTGCGCTGCTCCTCCAGAAGTTGATGTTTGATCGCGAGGTTGCGGCTCATCTCGTTGAAGGCCACGCTGAGGTCCCCGAACTCGTCGCGGGATTCCACCGGAAGGGTGATGTCGTAGTTTCCGGTGCTGATCTGCTCGGCCCCCCTCTCAAGGCGCCGGATCGGCCGGACGAACAACCGTGACCAGACCATCGCGGCCAAGCAGGCCAGGAAAATGATGATCGCGGTCGATCGGACCAGGCGGTGGGCGAACTGCTGTTCGGAGGCGAAGGCCTCGTCGGAGTCGATCGAGGCGACGATCACCCACTCCAGGCCCGGCAATTTCACCGGCGCGTAGGCCTGCAGTGCGCGGTGCCCCAGATAATCGGTGGCGATCAGGGTCCCGGTCTCGCCGCGCCGGGCGGCCTGTGTCGCTTTGGTGCCGACCGGTTGGACGAGGACGGTGGTGCCCTGGTTGATGGCCTGGTCGGCCACCTCCGGTGGTGTTCCGGCCGCGACGACGTCTCGCCGGTAGGCGTCCCGATCCTCCAGGAACAGTCGTGAGTCCGAGCGCATCAGGTCATCGTCGCCGACAAGATAGGTCTCCCCGGTCTGTCCCATCCCGACGCGACTCCACTGCCGGTCGGCGGTCATCAGATAGTTCACGATGCTGATCGGGTATTGCAGGACCATCACCCCGGCCGCCCGCCCGGGCGGTCCGATCGGGGTCAGCATCCATGCGGTCGGCTCACTGGAGGGCAGATACTCAGCGAAATCGGTGGTCATGACAAAGTCGATGTCGTTGGTTGCCATCGTCTTTCGGAAGGCGTCGCCGAGGTTGCCCTCACCGCGGTACGGCCCAGTCAGGATGTTCGTCCCGAGTTCAACGCCCTTGTAGGCGCTGTAGACCACCGTGCCCCGGTTGTCGATGAGGAACAGGTCCTGCATCCTCATGCGGGTGACGATCTCGCGGAAATAGCCGTTATAGCGGGCATTGGCCGCTGACCACTGGCTGCCGTCCGGGGCATCCCGCACGATCGCCTGGCTCCGGTCCGGGGCGGCGACGGTGTAATTCAACTGCAGATACTTCGCAGCGTTGGAGGTGGGAATCAACGCGTTGATATCGAGTCGGTTGTCGCCGACCCCATCGAAGCGGGTCTTGTAGAAGTCCGCGAGGGCCTTGTTCTGCGGCGGTGTCACCACCGCGTCGGCGAGATCGTTGTAGCCGTTGGTGAAGGCGGCCAGCGCACCCGGGACGGTTTCGCCGTGGCTGTAGACCACCAGCGAGCTGAGCAGGTCGCTGAACCCCAGTTCCAGCACCCTGGCCTGGGCTTCGCGGACCGCGGTCAACCGGTCGAACATCGACTCGCGCAGCGATTCCCGGCCGGACTTGAAGCCGATGCCGCCGGTGACGGCGGTGGCCAGCACGCCGACGATCAGCAGCATCAGCATCAGCTTGGATTGAATGCTGAACCGCCTGAACAGTGACTTCTTCGACTTGCGGCGGCGGAGGCGTTGAGCGAGGGCGTTGGCGGGGGCATCGGGTCCCTGCGTCGAGCCCGCACCAGCCTCGGACGCTGCCGACATCGGCTTCCTTCCTGCGGTTTTGGCCACGCCCGAGAGTAGCGCGTCGGGATGAGCTGACCCCCGACAACCTGCAGCGTTTCGCGGATGTGACCGACCAGGACCAGTGCTCAGCGCGGCGCGAGGATCAACCAGCCCTGCGGGGGAACCTCGGTGTGGTCGACCAGGTTGGGGGGCGGCGCCCCGGCGCCGGCGAGGACTTCGGCGGGCCGCCCGATCAGTTCCGTCACCGGCAGGGGCATCGGGTCGTCGCCGAGGTTCAGGGCCACGATCAGTGACTCATCGCCGGACCGCGTCTCGTAGACGTAACAACGATTTTCCAGTCGCAGCGCATTGGTGCGGGCCCGGTACAGCCACGGGTGGCGACGGCGCAGACCGATCAGGTGCCGGTGCAGGTTGAGGATGTCGTGCGCGGCGCTGTCGAGTTCGCCGGGGGGCGAACCGAATTCCGGTCGCACCGCGTCGTCCCCGCCGGGCCGGTCTTCCTTGATCCCGCGGTAGCCGAACTCGTCACCGGCATACACCGAGGGAACACCGCCGGTGGTGAACAACACCACCAGGGCATGTCCGAGGTGCTCGGGCCGCTCCAGCTTGCTGGCGATGCGGGTGACGTCGTGGTTGCCGACGAAGGTCAGCGGGGCGAAGGTGTCTTGAAAGCTGTTGTGGCGCTGCAGGGCCCAGTCGAGTTCGTGAAAATTGCCATCGTTGAGACTGCTCCAGATGGCCTTCCACAGCTCGTACTGGGTGACCGAGTCGACGGTCGTGTTCTGCACGAAGGTCGCGTAGTCGCCGTGGATCACCTCGGCGACGAACCACGCGTCGGGGTGTGCCCCGCGGACGCGGGGGAGTACCCGGGCCCAGAAGGACTCCGGCACGGCGTAGGCGGCATCGAGGCGCCACCCGTCCGCGCCGCGGCCCAGCCAGTGCTTCATCACGTCGACGGTGTAGTCGGCGATGGCAGGGTTGCGGTGGTTGAGGGTGATCAGGCCCTCGTGGCCTTCGAAGGTGTGGAAGCGACCCGGTCGGCCGCGAAACCACTTCGCTGCGTCGGGATCCTGGTGGTCGACGGCGTCGCGGTAGCGGGGGAAGTCGGTGCCGACGTGGTTGAACACCCCGTCGAGCAGCACCCGCAGCCCGCGACGGTGGGCGGCGTCGATCAGCTTGTCGAAGTCGGCGTCCTCACCCAGACGTGGATCGATCCGGTAGTGGTCGGTGGTGTCGTAGCCGTGGCTCTTCGAGGCGAAGATCGGGCCCAGCGCGATACCGGAGACACCCAGGTCGACCGCATGGTCCAGCCAGTCGAGGATGCGGTTCAGCCGGTGCTCAGCTGCGACTGGTGGCCGCGCTGAGGGGAAGGCGCCGACGAACCCGAGCGGATACACCTGCCACCAGATGGCGTGGCGAATCCAGTCGGGTTCGGTCATCCGGTCAGACCCCGACGGGAAATCGCGAACGGCAGAATCACTGCTTACCCATCGCGAGCTTGAGCCTGTCCTTCGGCGTGATCAGGTGGTCGTGGCTGTCGTCGCCGAGGTCGATCTGAACCCAGTCGATGGTGCCGGTGAACTCGTTGTCCGTCGGTCCGTAGTCCGGTGACGCCGGCGACCCGGTATCGCGCCCGACATCGCAGGCCTCGTCCGCGGAGAATCCCATCGGAATGGTGATCTCCACCCGGCCCGACCCCACCGGCTTGCCGTCGTGGAACAGGGTGACGGTGCCGCCCTTGGCCAATCCGCCACCGTCGTAGGCGAATTCCATCCGGACCTGATGCTTGCCGGCATGCAGTGGCGTGTCAGAGGTGATGATGAAGTGCTGAATCCCGAAGAAGTTGTAGCAGTACTTCAGCCTGCCGTCGTGGACGTAAAGTGCCCAGCCGCCGACCTGCCCGCCCTGGGTGATGATCACACCGGCGGCCCCGTCCTCGGGGACGGCGACGTCGGCGGTCACCGAGTGCGACTTGTTCTTGATGTTGAGCACACAGCTTTCGCTGACCCGCATCCCGGAGAACAGCAGTTGACTGGTGCCACGGATCAGTTGCGGGCGGCCCGCGATATCGGGGTTGATCCGCTCGAAGGACCGGTCGTCGAGTGGCACCACGTTGTACTTGACCGCCTCGATCAGCCAGAGTCGTTGCAGCTCAGCCAGTTTCTCCGGGTTCTCGGTGGCGAGGTTGTGCCGCTGGGTCCAGTCCCCGGGCCCGTAGAGTTCCCAGACGTCGGCGTCGAACGCGGGCGGCGCGTCGACCTTCCACGGGGTGCGGTGCTTGGTGCACGCGGTCCAGCCGTTGTGGTAGATGCCGCGGTTGCCCATGATCTCGAAATACTGCACCGCGTGCGATTCCGGGGCGGTGGCATCGCGCAGGGTCGGCAGCATGCTAACCCCTTCCAGGGGCGCCTGCTGAATCCCGTTGACGCTGAACGGCGCCGGAATGCCCGCCGCCTCGAGGATGGTCGGGGCGACATCGATGACGTGGTGGAACTGGTTGCGGACGCCACCCGTGCCGGCCAGTCCGGACGGCCAGTGCACGATCGTGCCGTTGCGGGTGCCGCCCCAGTGCGAAGCCACCTGCTTGGTCCACTGATACGGCGTGCACAGTGCGTGCGCCCAGCCCACGGCGTAGTGGTTGTAGGCGTCGGGGGTGCCGAAGTCGTCGATCTTGGATAACAGGAAATCGGTGGTCTCGATGCCGGGCATGCCGTTGAGCACTGCCATCTCGTTGAAACAGCCGACCGGGGTTCCCTCAGCGGAGGCACCGTTATCGCCGATGATGTAGTAGATCAGGGTGTCCTCGAGTACTCCGAGATCGTCGAGGGCGTCGACGACTCTGCCGATCTCGTGATCGGTTTGCTCCAGGAACCCGGCGTAGATCTCCATCTGCCGGGCGAGTACCGGCTTGAGGTCGTCGGACATGTCCTCCCAGGCTGGGATCTCGTCGTGCCGGGGAGTCAGTTCGGCCGTCTCAGGGATCACGCCGAGTTGCTTCTGCTGGGCGAATATCCTCTCCCGCAACACATCCCAACCCTCATCGAACTTGCCGCGGTACTTGTCCGACCACTCCCGAGGCACATGGTGCGGGGCGTGGGTGGCCCCGGGGGCGAAGTACATGAAGAACGGCTTGTCGGCCATCAACGCCTTCTGCTGGCGGACCCAGGTGATCGCATGGTCGGCGAGGTCCGCCGTGAGCGTGTAACCCTCCGCCGGGGTGCGCGGCGGTTCCACCGGAGTCGTGCCCTCGAACAGTCCCGGGTAGTACTGGTTGGCTTCGCCGCCGATGAAGCCGTAGAAGTACTCGAACCCCGATCCGGTGGGCCACTGGTGGAACGGGCCCACCGGTGAGACCTCCCATACCGGCACCTCGTGGCACTTGCCGAACTGGGCCGTCGAATACCCGTTGAGTCGCAAAGTCTCAGCGATCGGAGCCTTGTTCTTGGGCCGGATACTGCTGTTCCCGGGTGCCGAGGTGGCCATCTCGGTGATGGCGCCCATCCCGACCGAGTGGTGGTTGCGCCCGGTGAGCAGTGCCTGGCGGGTGGGGGAGCACAGCGCGGTGGTGTGAAAGCGGTTGAGTTTCAGGCCTTCGCCGGCTAGACGTTCGGCGACCGGTGTATCGCACGGCCCACCGAAGGCGGACGAGGCGGCGAACCCGACATCGTCGATCAACACGATCAGGACGTTGGGTGCGTCCTTGGGTGGGCGCAACTCCCTGATCGGTGGGTAGCTGGTATTGGGATCTTTGGCGTCATAGGTGGTGACGCCGACATGCTGGACGTCGGGGATGGGTAGAACGTCGCGGCGCACCTGCGGCTCGGTGGGATTTGCCATGGCGCTCACCGTACGCGGTGGCGGGTAGTTTTGGCCCCGATGGAAAAGGTGATTGTGGTGCTGCGGGCGGGAACTGCCGACGATCCGTGGGTGGACGAGCTGATCGGTCCGGTGGCGACCGAACTGCTCGGCCTCGGGCCGACCGGACTGACCCTGAACGTCACCGACTTCTCAGTGCGCGATTCCCTGATGACGCTGACGACACTGGATCCCCCGGTGCGCGGATTCGTCAGCCTGTGGGTCGATCAGCACTACGGCGGGCAGGTGCGTGCGGCCCTCGACGTGCTGAACCCGTATTCCGATGAACTGGCCGCCTATCTGGTGACCGAGTCGGTTCCGTTGCGGCCGCCGGTATCGCCCCCGGGGGAGCGGTCACCGGGCCTGGCCAACGTCGCCCTGCTGCGCCGTCCGCCGCACCTGGACGAGGCGACCTGGCTGACGCGCTGGCTCGGCGAGCACACCCCGGTGGCGATCGCCACTCAGTCGACATTCGGCTACGTGCAGAACCACGTGGTCCGTCCGCTGACCCCAGCAGCGCCGCGGATGTCGGCCATCGTGGAGGAGCTATTTCCCATCGAAGCGGTCCGCAGTCTGCACGCCTTCTTCGGCGCCTGCGACGACGCCGATCTGGCCGACCGGATGAACCGGATGATCGCCAGCACCGCGGCGTTCGGGGCCAACGTCGACGTCGACACCGTGCCCACCGGCCGTTACGTGTTCCGCGAGCCGTTCCAGCATGGCTGACTGCCACCGCGCGCCGGTTACCTAAGGTGAGCGAGGTGACTCTGCTCATCGATGACCGCAACCGGGTGCGCACGCTCACCCTCGACCGCCCGAAGGCCCTCAACGCCTTCAACGAGGTGCTGTACGACGCCACCACGGAAGCGTTACGGGACGCTGCGGCGGACCCGGACGTCGCCGTCGTGGTCATCACCGGTTCCGGACGCGGATTCAGCGCCGGTCAGGATCTCGCCGAGATGCAGGCCCGGATCGCCGCCGATCCTGCATTCACCCCGGGTGTCCACGGCTTCCCGGGGCTGATCGACGCGCTCGCAGCGTTCCCCAAGCCGCTAATCTGTGCGGTCAACGGCATCGCCGTTGGCCTGGGCGCGACGATCCTCGGCTTCGCCGACCTGGCGCTGATGTCCACCGATGCCCGGCTGAAGTGTCCGTTCACGAGCTTGGGCGTAGCGCCGGAGGCGGCCTCCTCCTTTCTGCTGCCGCAGCTCGTCGGTCGGCAGAACGCCGCTTGGCTGCTGATGTCATCGGAGTGGGTCGACGCGGCCGAGGCTCTGCGGATGGGTCTGGTGTGGAGAACCTGCGAGCCCGACGAGCTGCTCGCCGAAACCCGCCGGCATGCTGAGCTGCTCGCCTCACGACCCATCCCCAGTCTGGTGGCGGTCAAGCAGGCCATCGCCGAGCCGGCCCGTCGGGAGATCGCCGCCGCCCGCAGCCGCGAGGATGGCTATTTCGCCGAGCTGATGGGTGCGCAGGCCAACGCCGCGGCGCTGGAAGAATTCAGCCGCGGGCGCTCGCCGCGTCAATGATGGCTTTGAGGTTGCGGCAACAGCGGCCACAGTCGATCCCGGCACCACAGGCGGTCGCGACCTGCTTGGGTGTCTTCGCCCCGCCGGCGACGGCCTCCAGCACTGCTTTGCTGGTGGTGCCGGTGCACAGGCACACGTACATCGACGCATCCTTTCCCGCACGCTTCGGCCGCGAACTTAGGGAAGACTAACTTAGGTGAGCGTTGCCTACAACCATCGGGGCCGACCGAGCGCTGAGCATGATGACGGCCCGCCGCGATAACCTGCAGTGACCGGGTTCACCGAGGAATCCGCACAACACGAGGAGACACGTTGCAGGGCGATCCCGACGTGCTGCGCCTGCTCAACGAGCAGCTGACCAGCGAACTGACTGCGATCAACCAGTACTTCCTGCACGCGAAGATGCAGGAGAGCTGGGGTTTCACCGAACTGGCCCGGCACACCCGGGCCGAGTCGATGGAGGAGATGGTCCACGCCGAGCGGATCACCGATCGGATTCTGCTACTCGACGGCCTGCCGAACTACCAGCGGCTCGGGTCGCTGCGGATCGGTCAGACGCTGCGTGAGCAGTTCGAGAGCGACCTCGCCATCGAGTACGAGGTGATCGCCCGGCTCAAGCCCGGCATCGTGATGTGCCGGGAGAAGCAGGACTCGACCTCGGCCGCCTTGTTCGAGGAAATCCTCGCCGACGAGGAGAAGCACGTGGACTACCTGGAGACCCAGTTGCAGCTGATGGACAAGCTCGGTGAGGAGTTGTACTCAGCGCAGTGCGTGTCGCGACCGCCCGCCTGAGGTGCCGTCGGCGGTGGCCAGAAGGCAACGCTAGAAGGCAATAGGTGTCGGCATCGGCCGTGTCCCGGTTCCCAGCGGGGCGCGGCCGATTTCGCTCAGATCGGCGAGGCTGTAGGCGGTCACGTGGTCCTCTCCGACCGCGTACAACACGTCGCCGATGCGGACCGTTCGCGAGACCGCGCCGTCGGTGTGGATGACGCCGCGCACCGTGACGCCGGTGGCGTCCACGGTCATTACCTGCAGCGTGGTGTCGTAGCGGTAGGTGCCGGTCTGCGGGTCATAGCCGCTGGCCGCCACCGGCACGACCAGCAGGCCGTCCTCGGCCGAATAGAGCACCGCGTGATGTTCGAACTGCGCTTCCGACCAGGACCACTGGGCGTCCTCGTCGAGGAACTGCCGTTCGATCTGGATCAGGTTGGTGCTGTCGGAGACATCGAACAGTGTGACGTGCATCCGGGTGTTCCAGGTGCCCGGCTCGGTCTCCTGGCCGATGCCCAGCAGCAGGCCGTCGCCCACGGACTGCAGATAATTCGAGAATCCCGGGATGACCAGCTCCCCTTCGACGGTGGGTGCGGTCGGGTCGCTCAGGTCGATCGCGAACAGCGGGTCGGTGCGCAGGAACGTGACGAGATAGGCCGTGTCCCCTACGAAGCGAACGGCGTAGAGCTGCTCGCCGGGCGCAAGCCCGGTGACGCTGCCGACCACGTCGAGGGTGTCCCCTTCGGTGTCGAGGATGTAGACGCCGTTGTCCTCCACGGTGGCCCAGGTACCGCCGGCGAACTGCGAGCTGAGCTTGTGGGTCGCCACCCGCAGATGGCCGTTCTGCTCGTCCATGGCGAACTGGTTGATCAGGGTGCCGGTGACGACGCCGCCGGCCTGCCACTCCACTGATGTTCCATCGACGGTGAACCGGTCGATCCGGGTGTCGGTGGACCAGCCCCCATCAGAGGAGTTGTCCTGCGGGGTGGCGAGGTATAGCGCGGTCGGCGTCATGTACACCGTCGCGCCGCCCGATCCGACCAGACTGCCGAGGCCGGCCGCGAAAGCTGCGGCGCCCGAGGCGCTCGAGTCGATCGAGACCACCGTCAACAGCGACTGCTGATCCTCGGCGCGGGGCCGAACGACCTCGCCACCGCCCGCGATCACCCCGAGATCAACCAGGTTGCCCTCGGCATCGACGGAATAGGCGTGCGGCAGGGACAGCGTGGTGATCTGGTCGCCGACCCGGGCGGCGTAGGCGTCCCAGGATTCGTAGGTGCGATAGGCGATCACCGTCGGGCCCTTGCTCGGGTAGCCGAGCAGGGCGGCGGCCGGGTCGCCGACCGAGGCGCCGGTCTCGCCGGTGACCGGAAAGTCGGTGTAGGCCGGTTGCGGCAGATTGATCGAGCGGTCCAGAACCAGATAGACATTCCCGTCTACGGCGCGGGCGTCCTGGTAGCTGCCGTCGAAGACGGTTTGGCTGGTCAGCGTGGGAGCGGTCGGATCGGAGACGTCGAAAACAGTGACGGTGGTCTGCGGATTCCAGTTCCACCAGGATCCGTACGCCATCCGCGCCATCGGCCCGTACCAGCCGCCGCCGTCCTGGGTGATCACGGTCAGCCGGTCGCCCGCCAGGAACTGGCCCACGGTGTAGCCCGACAGGCTGGTCTGCGATGCCACGCTGGAGTCGGAATCCACGATCGTGAGTGCGCCATTGCGCGCCACGTAGAGGTAGCGGCCGTCGGTCTCCACGAAGTCGGCTTCATCGACACCGTCGACCTGGGTGTTCGTATCCGAGGTAGGCCCACCCGCGGCCACACCGTCGGCGAGGTACCGGTACTCGTAGTAGTGATTGTAGACAGGAACGGACTGCCCGAACAGCGACCCGTAGCGCGCCTGGGCCAACGACAGCAGGTAGACGCGCAACTCGTCGTCGCTGAGATAGGGGGAAGTCGCGGCGGTCTGGCTGCCGGCCTGACCCCATCCGGTCGCCGCGATGAAACTCGACAG
>JAUPLT010000256.1 GCA_030836785.1 Actinomycetota bacterium | reverse complement strand
CTGTCACGGCTTGCACCACGCACACATCGGCGCGATCTGCGACGTCCTGGCCGCCGCTGATGTCGACCCGAGCGTCTGCACCGCCACCCAGATCACTGCCGCGCTGGAAGCCGACATGCGCACCACCGGCTGGCGCTGGCCCGATCACATCGACAACCCCGCAGCATTCCTGGCCCACCGGCTAGCCCGACTACACCTGCCGACCAACCCCCACCCTGCGCAACAACCCAACAATGACGGCGGCTCCGCCGCCGCCGGCCCGGACAAGAAACAGGCCCACCCCGGCAGCGAAGCGCCCCCAACGGTGATGACCGCCGAACAACACGCACGCATCAACACCGCACGCGCCCACATCCGGGCGATCCTCACCGGCCGCCACCAACCATCACACGCGTTATCTACACGAGCTGGCTTGAGCTGGACGGCATCGTCGTCCACTGGAGGACGATGACTGGTCGCCCGGTTCCAGCACGCGCACTCGATCCGGGCCACCGCAACCCCACCTTCGGGTTGTTATTGCCGGTGCTGTTGGTCGGTGTGGGATATGCGGTGTGTGGCGCGTTCGCGCCACCGTGTGACCAGCCACATCTCGATCAGCTCGGCGGGTACCTTGGCTTGGCCGGCCCAGGCGTGCAGCAGTGCGCAGTAGCGGGTGTAGCGCGCCCAGGTGAACTGCGCCGCCACTGGGTTGGCCACCCATCCCAGATGAATCAGCGATGCCACCGCCTGTTGATCGAGTAGCTGCGGACGCACTTCGGTGGGTTCGGCGGTGTCGTGGTGGGTGGCCCAGCAGTACAGCGACATCACTGCTGCCCCGACACCGGGAGTGCGCGGCCAACCTGACCACCGCCGGTTCGAGGCGGCGATCTGTGGGATGGACAACAGGTGCGGTTGGCGGCAGGCCGCCAACGCTTTGGTGATCATCTCGAAGCGGTGTTCCGCCCTCGACGATGTGGTGCGGACATCGAGGAAGCGGCGCAGCCGGTCCCGGTCCCGGTGCCCCGACAGCCACGCCGCCGCGGCGTAGAGCACCCCGACCTCACCGAGCCCGCCACCGGCAGGGTCAGCGGTGAGGTCGCCGCGGGTGATCACCGCGACACCGCGGTCGGTGATCGCGCCGTCAGGATCGCGACCGGTCAGCCGTACCGGGATCGCATGTTTGGTGAGCCGGTCGTTCCACCAATCCAAATCCACGGTTGCCATGTCATCGAGCACCAGCACTCCGTACTGCTGGACCCGACACCACGCCACACATTCGGCTGGCACCACCAGATCCTCATCGCGTGCGTCCACACCCCGATGCTGACACCGACCACCGACACCTGCTTCAGCCTTTGCGTTGAGCGTTTCGATCCTTGGCGTGCCCGACGCTTCCCGCTTCCGTCTCGTCTACAGCCTGTTGTTCGTTTTCGTTCGTTCCGGTGTTGCTGACCAACACTTGCTGCGTTGATCTCAGACCCCTACTTTCAGAGCACCCCAAACACCACACACCTCTTGCATTTAGGCGGCCGGGAGATAACGGTGTTTCGTCGGTACGAAATTAAAGTAGCGTTTCAGTGATGACCGAGGCACCCCTCTGCCCACGCTGTCACGCCGCGCTACCGACGCCGTCGGGTCGCGGCCGGCCTGCGGTGTGGTGCTCTCAGAGATGTCGTCGCGCCGCCTACGAGGAACGCCGCGCGGCCCGTACGGGTGCGATCGGATTGCGTGTCGAGCGCGTCGTGCAGCGGGTTGAAAAACCGGTGTGGTGTGTCGAGTACCGCGACCGGATCGTCGAGAAACCCGCGCCGCCGCCGAGCGCCGCCGAGGCCGCTGCGATCGTGCTGTCCTCGCCACCGGCGTGTCGAATCGTGCTCGAGGGACTCACTGAAGCCGCCGCTGCGGGCACACTGCCCCGCCAGGACGGTGCCGCTGTGCGCGCCGCTGCCGCTGCGATCGTGGGGTCCTCGCCGCGCGCGTGCCGAACCGTTCTCGAGGGACTCACTGAAGCCGCCGCCGCCGGGACACTGCACCGCAGCGAGCACACACCCACCGTGGGAGCCGCCCAACGCCTCCTGGCAGCGCTATTGAAAGCGCGACTCCTGCGCTAGTTGGGGGGTTGAGGAACATCCACGAGAAGAGCAGGCGGTAGCGGCGACAACGGCGAGGCGCTTGGGCTGGCACTGGCCTATGTGCGCGAGAGCCAACTCGTCGTCCGCTGATGTAAAGATCATTCCTATGTTGCCCAAGAATGATCCGGGGAAGACGCTGCGAGCGCTTGACGCTGCCATCGAAGCTGCGGGCAAGATTGCCAGGCACCGCGTGGAGTCTCTTCGTCGCAGTAATCCGCACCTGACCGACGCTCAGCTGGGTAAGAAAGTCGACAGGGCTTTCACCTCAGCGGTGGTCAGTACCGGGGCAGCTACAGGAGCGCTTGCCGCCGCGCCAGGAGCCGGCACAGCTGTCGCCTTAGTCGCCGCGGGCGCTGATACGTCG
>JAUPLT010000255.1 GCA_030836785.1 Actinomycetota bacterium | reverse complement strand
GGTGCGGCCGGTGGGGTGCTGTTGCGTCCGTTCGCCCGGCTGATCTCCAAGGCCGGGGACTCGGTGACCACCTACGGCGCGCCCTGGGACATGAAGTAGACCGTCTCCCGCTCAACGCCCCTCGGCGAATGCCCGCAATGAATCCACCTGGGCCGGATCCAGCGACGGCCGCACGGTCTCCCGGGCCTGTGCGACGTCCGCCGCTGTGACGTCCGCAGCGTCGATCGAGCGGCGCATCGCCGTCAGCGCGGCTTCCCGGAGCAGCGCCACACAGTCCGCCGCGCTGTAGCCGTCCAGGTCGGCGGCGAGCGCCGCGAGATCCACCTCATCGCTGAGCGGTACCGATTTTGCGGCCGCCTTGAGAATCTGGAAGCGAGCGTCGGCATCCGGCGGTTCCACGAACACCAGCCGTTCCAGCCGGCCAGGTCGCAGCAGAGCCGGGTCGATCAGGTCCGGTCGGTTGGTGGCACCGAGGACCACAACGTCGCGCAGCGGTTCGATACCGTCCAGTTCGGTCAGCAGTGCGGCCACCACCCGGTCGGTCACCCCGGAGTCGAAACTCTGGCCGCGTCGCGGCGCGAGCGCGTCGATCTCGTCCAGAAACACCAGCGACGGCGCGGAATCCCTGGCCCGGCGGAACAACTCGCGTACCGCCTTCTCCGAGGACCCCACCCACTTGTCCATCAGCTCAGCACCCTTGACCGCGTGCACGCTCAGCCGTCCGGAACTGGCCAGCGCCCGAACCACGAAGGTCTTGCCGCAGCCGGGCGGGCCGTACAACAGCACGCCGCGCGGCGGTTCCACCCCCAGCCGGGCGAAGGTGTCCGGATGCTGCAGCGGCCACAGCACCGCCTCGGTGAGTGCCTGCTTGGTCGCCACCATGTCACCGACGTCCTCGAGTGTCACCGAGCCGACCGCGACCTCCTCGGTGTTCGACCTCGACAACGGACGGATGACGGTCAGCGCACCGGTGATGTCCGCCTGGGTGAGGGCCGGCGGATTGCCGTCCTCGCTGGCCCGGGCCGCCGCCCGCAATGCGGCCTCCCGAACCAACGCGGCCAGGTCGGCCCGCACGAATCCCGGTGTCCGGTCGGCGATCTCGCCGAGTTCGAGTCCGGTGGCCGGGACGTCGCGCAGCAGCACCTCCAGTAGGGCCCGGCGGGTCGCGCCGTCCGGCAGGCTCAGGCCCAGTTCCCGGTCGCACAGGTCCGGTGCGCGCAGCCGCGGATCGACCGCGTCCGGCGCCTGCGAGGTGGCCACCAGGGCCACCCCGGGTGCGGCGACCGCCCTGCGGAGTTCGCCGAGAACAAGGCTCGACACCGGTTCAGGCGGCTCGGGCAGCAGCGCGTCGATATCGGTCACCAGCAGCACCCCGCCGCCGGCCGTCACCTCCGACACCGCCCGGGCTACCGCCCGGTGCCGGTCGTCGGCGGCCAGCGCTCCGGTGTCGGGCCCGTCGAGCACCACCAGCCGCCGCCCGGCGCACACCGCGTGGACCAGTCGGGCCTTGCCGACCCCGGCCGGTCCGGTGACGAGCACTCCCAGGTGGGGTTTGGCGCCCAGCTTCTCCAGTAGGTCGGGTTCGTCGAGGGCCAGCTTGAGCCACTCGGTGAGCCGGCCGGCCTGCGCGTGCTGGCCCTTGAGATCGTCGACGCTGACCGCCGGCTCGGCCGGCCACTGCGTCGGCGGGCTGACCGCCGCGGTCGAACCGGGAGACGGCACGCCGTCGGCCGCGGTGTCGCCCCAGGTGACCGAGGAGTTCGGTTGCACGGACACCGGGCCGGACGGGTCGGTCCCGGTGACGGTCAGCAACTCCGACGTCCAGGTGATCCCGACCGATGCCGCCAGCGCGGAGGACGCCGCCGAGGTGGAGGTGCCCGGGCCGAGATCGCGTGGTAGCAGGGAGACGGTGTCGCCGACGGTGAGAACCTTGCCCAGCAACGCCTGACGCAATGTCGCCGAGGTCACCGAACGGGTGGCCAGCGTCGATCCGGCCAGGGTCACCGACCGGGCCCCGTACACCGTGACCGGCGCCACCAGGACGGTGGCGTTCTCGCGCAGCGCGGCATTGGACAATGTGACGTCGTCGAGTAGGGCGGTCCCCGCCGGCGTTCCCGGCGGCGCCACCCCGGCGACGGCCGCGGTGGTTCGCGAGCCGGTCAACGACACCGCATCCCACTCCCGGACGCCCAGCGCGGCGAGTGCCTCGGGGTGTAACCGCACCACACCGCGGCGGGAATCCAGCGCGGCGGTGTTGAGTCGCGCGGTGAGGATCAGACTGCCGTTGGACAAGGTTCGACTCCCGGGGGTCAGCGCCCGGGCTTGCGCAGGCCCAGTCGGGCGGTGGACCGCAGGGGGTGTTGGGACCGACGGATCGCGCGTCGTGCCGCCCGCCGTTGTCGCGGCTTGTCCTCCCAGGTCTCCGGCCGGGCCGCGACCCAACGCTGGCTGTACACCGTGAACGGGATGATGAGGACGTAACCGGCGACGGTCAGCAACACCAGGATGTAGGGAAAGAGCAGCAGCCCGGCCGCTGCCGCTGCGACGAGGATCAGCAGCAACGGGGCGGCATTGGGCGGCACCGAGATCGCCTTCAGCGCCAGGGTGGGGACGCGGCTCACCAAGAGGGCCGCGTTCGCCACCAGCCACAGGCAGACGAACCACTGCGAGGTCCACCAGCCCTGACCGAACTGCAGCATCGCGGCCATCGGGGCGATCGAGCCGATGGCTCCGCACGGTGCCGGCATCCCTGTGAAGTACTGACGGGTGTAGGCCGGGCGGGTGTCATCGTCGAGCAGGGCGTTGAACCGGGCCAGCCGCAGCACGACGCAGACGGCGTAGATCAGGACGCAGATCCAGCCGATCGGCGAGGTGGGCAGCAGAGTCACATAGACCACCAGGGCCGGCGCGACGCCGAAGTTCACCGCGTCGGCCAGCGAGTCGATCTCCGCACCCATCCGGGACTGGGCGTCCAGTGCTCTGGCGATCCCGCCGTCGATACCGTCCAGCACGGCGGCCGCGCCGATCAGCGCCAGCGCGATGTGAGAGCGATCGTCGAGGGCGAACTTGATCGACGTAAGGCCGGCGCAGATCGCCAGCACGGTGGTCGCGCTGGGCAGGATGCGCAGTCCGCGACGGCCCTTGAGCCGAGGGGCGGTCACGGCAGCCGCGCCAGAACCGTCTCGCCGGCCAGCGTGCGCTGTCCCGGTTCGATCAGGACCTCCGACCCGGCCGGAAGGTAGGTGTCCAGCCGCGACCCGTACCGGATCAGTCCGTAGGTATCGCCGATGTCCACCGCGTCGCCCGCACGCACATCGCAGACGATGCGCCGGGCCAGTAGTCCGGCGATCTGGACGACCACCACGTTCAATCCTTCCGCCGTGCGAACGAGCACGCTGTTGCGCTCATTGTCCGCGCTGGCGGCCGCCAGGTCGGCGGAATGAAAAGTGCCGGGGCGGTGCACCACCGCGCGCACCTCGCCGCTGACCGGCATGCGCTGCACGTGGGCGTCCAGCAGCGACAAGAAGATGCTGACCCGGGGTACCGGCTGCGGGTCCAGGCCGAGTTCGGCGGGGGGCGCGGTGGTGTCGATCAGGCAGGCCAGCCCATCGGCGGGGGCGACCACCAGTCCGGGCCGTGTCGGCGGGGTTCGGGGCGGATGCCGGAAGAACGCCGCGTTGACGCCGGCCGCGGCCAGGCCCGCCCGGCGCAGCCAGGGGTTCCGGTAGCCCGCACCGGCCAGCGCCAAGCCGGCGGCGATGAACGGGTACCCGGCCGGGTGTACGGGCGGCACGGAGGATCGCACCAGCGCGGCCAGCCGCTGCGGGCCGGACTGGTCGGGGAGGTCGGGGCGTCTGGCCATCGGCGGTGATTCTACGGTCCGTCGGGTGCTGCCAGGGGTCGGTCCGGCGCAGGAAGGGGAACCGGCGCCTGATTCGCCGGACTCCGCAGATCCCAGACCAGCACTTGCTCGCCGGCGGCGAGTTCGGTGATGTCCTCGCTGATCTCCAGCAGGCAGTTGGACGACGCCAGCCAGCGCAGGTGGTGGGAGGCCGGCGGGCCGTAGCTGGTGACGGTGCCCGAGTCCGGGTGATAGACGCCGCGGCGGAACTGCCGTTTGCCCGCCGGTGACTGCAACGTCTCGGCGAGGGCTGCCCGCCGGCGCGGCCGGTGCGGGTCGGGCAGCCCCATCGCGGCCCGCAGTGCCGGGCGTACGAACACCTCGAAGGACACCAGTGCGCTGACAGGGTTGCCGGGCAGCGTGATGATCGCGCTGCCGTCCTTCAGTCGGCCCGCGCCCTGCGGCATACCGGGCTGCATGGCCACCTTGACGAACTCGACGAACTCGCCGACGAACTCGACGTCACCCGGGCCGGCCGCCGGGCCGAAGGCGTCCTTGACGACCTCATACGCCCCGGCGCTGACACCGCCGGAGGTGAGGACCACATCGGCGGCCCCGGCGTGGTCGTTCAGCACGGCGCGGAACTGCGCGATGTCGTCACCGCAGGTCACCACGCCGGTCACGGCTGCCCCGGCCTCCCGGACCGCGGCGGCCAGCATCACCGCGTTCGATTCGTAGATCTGCCCGGGCCGCAGCGCGGTGCCGGGTGCGACCAGTTCGGTACCGGTGGAGACCACCAGCACGCGCTGTCGCGGCAGTACGCTCAGCCCGCCGATCCCCAGCGCGGAGGCCAGGCCCAGGGCAGCCGGCGTGAGCACCTCGCCGGCCGGCAGCACCACACTGCCGGCAGTCACGTCCTCCCCGGCGACGCGGATGTGCCGCCCGGGTCGCGGTGCGGTGAAGACCGCGACCACCGTGGTGCCCGCGTCGGTCTGTTCGACCGGAACGATCGCGTCCGCGCCGGCCGGAACCGGCGCACCGGTCATGATCCGGTGCGCGGT
>JAUPLT010000254.1 GCA_030836785.1 Actinomycetota bacterium | reverse complement strand
ATCGCGCATGAGTTCCAGCGAGAAGCCGAAGGCGGATCGCGCATGAGTTCCAGCGAGAAGCCGAAGGCGGATCGCGCATGAGTTCCGCAGTCTGTCCTGGTTCTTTCGACCCGGTCACCCGCGGTCACATCGATGTCTTCGAACGTGCCGCCGCCCAGTTCGACGAGGTGATCGTGGCCGTGCTGGTCAACCCCAACAAGAGCGGGATGTTCACTGCCGACGAGCGGATCGCCATGATCGCCGAGGCGTGCGCTCATCTGCCCAACCTGCGGGTCGAAGCCGGACAGGGTCTCGTGGTCGACTTCGTCCGGGCACGCGGCCTGAGCGCCATCGTCAAGGGTCTGCGCACCGGCATGGATTTCGAGTACGAGGTGCAGATGGCTCAGATGAATAAGCACATCGCCGGCGTTGACACCTTCTTCGTGGCCACGGCGCCCCAGTACGCATTCGTATCCTCCTCGCTGGCCAAGGAGGTCGCCGGTCTCGGCGGAGACGTGTCGGCGTTGCTGCCGGAATCGGTGAACCGGAGGCTGGCGGCAAAGCTCGGCCGCTGATTCACGCCCCTCCGCGAGGTTCACCCGAGGGTCGCGATGCTCGCGCCGAACACGACCCCGGTGTTGACTTCGTGTCGTTCGACGGGATTTTGCAACACACCGTGTCGGCAGCACTATCACAGCGGTAACACCAGGCACACTAGTCACACCAACTAGTTGCCTGGAGGGCGCCGTGTACCGAGTTTTTGAAGCGCTCGACGAACTGAGCGCCATCGTCGAAGAGGCCCGCGGTGTTCCGATGACGGCCGGCTGCGTGGTTCCCCGCGGTGACGTCCTGGAATTGGTCGACGACATCAAGGACGCCATTCCCGGCGAGTTGGACGACGCACAGGACGTCCTGGATGCCCGCGACGCGATGCTGCGCGATGCCAAGGAGCACGCCGAGGCGACGGTGTCGGGGGCCAACGCCGAAGCCGAATCGGTGCTCAGCCATGCTCGCGCCGAGGCCGATCGGTTGCTCTCCGAGGCCAAGTCGCAGGCCGACCGGATGGTCGCCGAAGCCCGGTCGCACAGCGAGCAGATGGTCAGCGAAGCCCGTGAGGAGGCCTCCCGGCTGGCGACCTCCGCCAAACGCGACTATGAGGCCGCCACCAGCAGGGCCAAGGCCGAGGCCGACCGTCTCGTGGAGAACGGCAACATCTCCTATGAGAACGCGGTGCAAGAGGGCATCATGGAGCAACAGCGGCTGGTTTCGGCCACCGAGGTGGTCCAGGCCGCCAACGCCGAGGCCACTCGGCTGATCGACTCCGCCCACGCCGAATCCGACCGCCTGCGCGGCGAATGCGACATCTACGTCGACAACAAACTGGCCCAGTTCGAGGAATACCTCAACGGAACCCTGCGGTCGGTCAGCCGCGGGCGGCATCAGTTGCGCACCTCCGCCGGCACCCACGACTACGTGCAGCATTAACGCCGTGGTCGGCCGCCGCTAAGATCGCCCCATGGCGTCGGCAGGTAAGGGTTCTCGGTCGCCGTTGGTATTCGACGTGTCCCGGTTGGGCCGGCGCCCCGGCGTCATGCTGACCGTGACGCAGACGGTGCCCAGCCCATCGCGGATCGGCTTGGACCTCATCGCGATCCAACCCGGCGCCGAGATGGATCTCGACCTTCGCTTTGAATCGGTGTCTGAGGGAATCCTGGTGTCCGGGAACGTGTCCGCCCCGACGGCAGGCGAATGCTCGCGGTGTCTGGAACCGATCACCGGCGATGTCGAGATCACCCTGACGGAGTTGTTCGCCTACCCGGACAGCATCACCGAATCCACCACTGAGGCCGACGAGGTCGGTCACGTCGTCGACCAGAACGTCGACCTCGAACAGCCGATCATCGACGCCGTCGGGCTGGCCCTGCCGTTCACTCCGCTGTGCACGCCGGACTGTCCGGGTCTGTGCCCTGAGTGTGGTGTGGCGCTGGCCGGCGCCGAGTCGGACCACGGCCACGATCTGATCGACCCCCGCTGGGCCAAGCTCGCCGGGATGGTGACACCTGACGACGGCACCGGAGAGCAGGGTTCGTGACACCCTCTCGCGACGAGTTGCTGGCGGTGCTGGGCGCCGACCTGCCCGAGGAACTGCTCACCACAGCGCTGACCCATCGCAGCTACGCCTATGAGCACGGCGGCCTGCCCACCAACGAGCGGCTGGAGTTGCTGGGCGATGCCGTGCTGGGGCTTGTCATCGTCGAGGAACTCTTCCGTCGGCATCCCGAGAGTTCCGAGGGTGACCTGGCCAAGCTTCGCAACAGCATCGTCAACAGTCGGGCCCTGGCCGGGGTCGCCCGCCGCCTGACCAGCACCGGGCTGGGCGATTACCTGCTACTGGGCCGGGGTGAGGTCAACACCGGGGGACACGCTAAATCCAGCATCCTGGCCGACACCGTCGAATCGCTGCTCGGGGCCATCTATCTCGAGCATGGCCTCGATGGTGCGCGCAAGGTGATTCTGCGGCTCTTCGAGGAACTGCTGGACACCGCACCCACGCTGGGTGCCGCGCTGGAGTGGAAATCCAGCCTCCAGGAACTGACGTCGACGAGGGGGATGGGGGTCCCGCGCTACGAGGTGAGCGCGGAGGGGCCCGACCACGACCGGCGGTTCACCGCGGTGGTGTATCTCGGCGACCGGCCCTACGGCCGTGGCCGGGGCCGATCCAAGAAAGTTGCCGAGACCGACGCCGCCGCGCAAGCCTGGACTGCGCTGGACGCCGAACCGGACGCCTGACATTGCCGGAGCTTCCCGAGGTCGAGGTGGTTCGGCGCGGCCTGGCGGAGCACATCGCCGGACGGACCATCACCGCGGTGCGGGTGAAGCACCCGCGTGCGGTCCGCCGCCATGAGGCCGGGGCCGCCGACTTGACCGCTCGACTGCTTGGCACCCGGATCGTCGGGACCGACCGGCGCGGAAAGTACCTGTGGCTCATCCTCGACGAATCCCCGCCGGGCCCGGCACCGGACCCGGCCGGCCAGACCGCCCTCGTGATCCATCTGGGGATGAGTGGGCAGATGCTCGTGGGGCCGGTCGTCCGCACCGAACACCTACGGATCGCCGCGGTGCTTGACAACGGCACGCCGCTGAGTTTCGTCGATCAGCGGACCTTCGGCGGTTGGCAGTTGGCGGAATTGGTGACTGTCGGCGGCAGCCGGGTGCCCGCCCCGGTGGCGCATATCGCCCGCGATCCGCTGGACCCGCGATTCGATCGCGACGCGGTGGTGAACGTGTTGCGGCGCAAGCATTCCGAGATCAAACGTCAACTGCTCGATCAGACGGTGGTGTCCGGTATCGGCAACATCTACGCCGATGAGGCGCTCTGGCGGGCGGGCGTCAACGGCGCCCGGATCGCCGAAAAGCTCACCCGCCGTCGGTTGGGGGAGGTGCTCGACGCCGCCGCCGAGGTGATGCGCGAGGCGCTACGGCAGGGCGGCACATCCTTCGATTCGCTGTACGTCAATGTCAACGGCCAGTCGGGTTACTTCGACCGTTCGTTGAATGTCTACGGCCGCGAGGACCGCAATTGCCGCCGGTGCGGTGCGGTGATCCGCCGGGAGAAGTTCATGAACCGGTCGTCGTACTACTGCCCGGCCTGTCAGCCGCGGCCCCGCCGGACACGGTAGAAACAGCACATGACCGAACTGTGGGTGGAACGCACCGGGATCCGTCGCTACACCGGACGCAGCGACCGGGGTGCCGAGGTGCTGATCGGGTCGGTGACCGACGACGGCGTCTTCACACCCGGCGAACTGCTCAAAATCGCCCTGGCCGGCTGCAGCGGACTGAGCAGCGACGAGCCGCTGCGGCGGCGCCTCGGCGACGACTACGCCGCCACCATCCGGGTCTCCGGTCAGGCGGACCGGGATGAGGAGCGCTACCCAGATCTCGCCGAGACCCTCGAGATCGACCTGACTGGGCTGTCCGCCCAGGACAGGGAGCGGCTGCTGCTGGTTGTCGGTCGCGCCATCGATCAGGTGTGCACCGTCGGGCGGACGTTGAAGGCCGGTGCACGGATCACCTTCGAGGTCGTCGACACCGGCGCCGCCTCCGATGAGTGATGTCCGGCTCACCGCGTGGGTGCACGGCCATGTTCAGGGCGTGGGCTTCCGCTGGTGGACGCGGTCGCGGGCACTGGAGCTGGGTTTGAACGGCTATGCCGCAAACCAGCCCGACGGCCGGGTCCTGGTGGTCGCCGAGGGACCGCGGCCGGCCTGCGAGCGGCTGCTGCAACTGCTGCGGGGGGCGGGCACACCCGGTTCGGTGGACACCGTTGTCGCCGACTTCGCCCAGGCAGGGCAATCCTCGGCGCCGATCGGGCCGGGTTTCCGCGAACGCTGATCACGGCGTCTCCCGACCTCGCCGGTAGGCTGCCACGACGTGTACCTGAAGAGTCTGACGCTGAAGGGCTTCAAGTCCTTCGCCTCGGCGACGACTCTGCGCTTCGAACCGGGTATCACCTGCGTCGTCGGGCCCAACGGTTCCGGTAAGTCCAATGTGGTCGACGCGCTGACCTGGGTCATGGGCGAGCAGGGCGCCAAGACGTTGCGCGGCGGCAAGATGGAAGACGTCATCTTCGCCGGCACCTCCTCGCGGGCTCCGCTGGGCCGGGCCGAGGTCACCCTGACCATCGACAACTCCGACAATGCGCTGCCGATCGAGTACTCCGAGGTGTCGATCACCCGGCGGATGTTCCGCGACGGCGCCGGCGAGTACGAGATCAACGGCAACACCTGCCGGCTGCTCGACATCCAGGAACTGCTCAGTGACTCCGGTATCGGCCGTGAGATGCACGTCATCGTCGGGCAGGGCAGGCTGGCCCAGATCCTGGAGTCCCGGCCGGAGGACCGCCGCGCCTTCATCGAAGAGGCCGCCGGAGTCCTTAAACACCGCAAGCGCAAGGAAAAGGCGTTACGCAAGCTGGACGCCACGTCGGCCAACCTGGCCCGGCTGACCGATCTGACCACTGAGCTGCGCCGTCAGCTCAAGCCGCTGGGGCGGCAGGCCGAGATGGCCCGGCGCGCCCAGACGATTCAGGCGGACCTGCGCGATGCCCGGCTCCGGCTGGCCGCCGACGACCTGGCGGCCCGCCGCGCGGAGTACGTCGGTGCCGACGATATCGAGACCTCGCTGCGCCGCGAGCACGAGGAGGCCGCCGCGCGGCTCGCGGTGGCCAGCGAGCAGCTCAGCGCCGGCGAGGCGGCGGTGGCCTCGCTCTCCGAGCGCGCCGACGCCGCCCAGCAGACCTGGTTCCGGCTCTCCGCCCTGGCCGAACGGGTCAGCGCCACCGTCCGGATCGCCGCGGAACGGACCCAGCACCTGGACACCGAACCAGTGGGCGGCACGGGCCCCGATCCGGACGCTCTGGAGGCTCAGGCGGACGAGGTCGCCGCGCGGGAACAGCGTCTCGTCGCGGAATTGCAGGAGGCCCGCGGTCGCCTGGAGGCCGCCCGGGCCGAGTTGGCGGCCAAGGAGAGCGCTGCGACCGAGGCCGAACGGGCCCACCTGGCCGCCGTTCGGGCCGAGGCCGACCGGCGCGAGGGCCTGGCCCGGCTGGCCGGTCAGGTCGAGACCGCTCGCGCCCGGGTGGAATCCATCGACGAGGGCGTGGCCCGGCTGAGCGCCGGCATCGAGGAGTCGGCCCGCCGAACCGACGTCGCAAAGGCCGAGTTCGAGCTTGTGCAGAGCCGGGTGGGTGAGCTCGACCAGGGCGAGGTGGGCCTGGACGAGCAGCATGATCGCAGCGTGGCCGCGTTGCGCCTGGCCGATGAGCGGGTGGCCGAACTGCAGTCCGCCGAGCGTGCGGCAGAGCGCGAGGTCGCCTCGCTGCTGGCCCGTATCGACGCGCTGGCGGTCGGGCTCGAACGTCGCGACGGTGCCGCCTGGCTGGTCGAGAATCGCAGTGGCGCTGGGCTTTTCGGAACCATCGCGAAGCTGGTGCGGGTTAACACCGGCTACGAGACAGCACTGGCGGCGGTTCTCGGGCCCGCTGCCGACGCGCTGGCCGCCGACGATGCCGGCGCGGCGGCCGCCGCGGTGGGAGCGTTGAAGGAGGCCGACGGCGGGCGGGCCGCGATCGTGCTCGCCGACTGGCCCACCGGTGCGCGCGCCGACGTATCGCCGCTGCCCTCCGGGGCGCGCTGGGCACTCGACCTGGTCGAGGCGCCGGGCCGCCTGCAGGGCGCGCTAACCGCCATGTTGACCGGGGTTGCCGTCGTCGATGACCTCGGTGCCGCCCTGGATCTTGTCACCGCCCGGCCGACGGTGCGGGCCGTGACGCGCGATGGTGACGTGGTCGGCCCGGGGTGGCTCGACGGGGGATCGGACCGCAAACCCAGCACGTTGGAGATCGCCGGCCAGATCGACAAGGCGCGCACCGAGCTTGCCGCCGCCGAGACCCGGGTCGCCGAACTCGCCGCCGCGCTCGCGGGTGCCGTGGCTGAGCAGGTCAGCCGGCAGGATGCCGCAGAACAGGCGCTGGCGGCCCTCAATGAGTCCGACGCGGCGATCTCGGCCATCTACGAGCAGCTGGGCCGGCTCGGGCAGGAAGTCCGGGTCGCTGAAGAGGAGTGGCGGCGGCTGACCGCTCAGCGTGACCAGTTGGAGGCCGGCCGCACTCGGACTCTCGAGGAGCTCACCGAACTCGAGACCCGTCTGCACACCGCCCAGGAGATGCACACCGTCGTCGACAATTCCCCGGGTGACCGGCAGGAGTTACAGGCCGCCGCGGACACTGCCAGAGCGGTTGAAGTCGAGGCCCGGCTGGCGGTGCGCACGGCCGAGGAACGGGCCAATGCCGTTCGTGGAAAAGCTGATTCGCTTCGGCGGGCAGCCGCAAACGAGCGGGTTTCCCGGCAGCGGGCCGAGCAGGCCCGGGCTGCCCGCGCGCACGCCGCCGAAGTGGCCGCCGTGGTGGCCGAAGCCGGCCGGAAGGTGGCGAACCGGTTGGCCGACGTCGTGGTCGCAGCCTCGCAGTTGCGGGATCAGTTGACCGCCAGGCGCCAGCAGATGGTCACCACCATGGCGTCGGCGCGGGCGGAGGTCACTGCGCTCAACGCCCGCATCACGACACTGACCGACGCACTGCATCGCGACGAGGTCGCCAAGGCCCAAGCGATATTGCGGATCGAGCAACTCGAGACGATGGTGCTCGACCAGTTCGGCATGGCCGGTGACGACCTGATCGCCGAATACGGACCCGACGTCGCGCTACCACCGACCGAACTCGAGATGGCCGAGTACGAGCAGGCCAAGGAGCGGGGCGAACAGGTCAGCGCACCCGCGCCGATGGTGTTCGACCGGGCCACCCAGGAGCGCCGCGCCAAGCGCGCCGAACGTGAACTCGCAGAGTTGGGACGGGTCAACCCCTTGGCGCTGGAGGAGTTTGCCGCACTGGAGGAGCGGTACAACTTCCTGTCCACCCAACTCGAAGACGTCAAGGCCGCGCGGAAGGACCTGCTCGACGTGGTGTCCGACGTCGACGCCCGGATTCTTCAGGTGTTCGCCGAGGCCTACGCGGACGTGGAACGTGAGTTCACTGAGGTCTTTTCGGCGCTTTTCCCCGGCGGTGAGGGCAGGCTGCTGCTCACCGACCCGTCGGACATGCTCACTACCGGGGTTGAGGTGGAGGCCCGTCCACCCGGGAAGAAGGTGAAGCGGTTGTCGCTGCTGTCCGGTGGCGAGAAGTCGCTGACCGCGGTGGCGATGCTGGTGGCGATTTTCCGGGCCAGGCCGTCCCCGTTCTACGTCATGGACGAGGTTGAAGCCGCCCTCGATGATGTGAACCTGCGCCGGTTGATCGGGCTGTTCGAGCAGTTGCGCTCGCAGTCCCAGCTCATCGTGATCACCCATCAGAAGCCGACGATGGAGATCGCCGACGCGCTCTATGGGGTGTCGATGCAGGGCGACGGCATTACCGCGGTCATTTCCCAGCGGATGCGCGGGGAAGACCTGGTTGCCACCGCCACCGCCACCGCCACCGCCACCGAGCCCGCCTGAGCCTCGTCGGCAGTCTGGCTCAGCCGGACTTCTGGTTCGGCGGTGCGTTCGGATTCGCGAAGCTCGGAGCCTTCGTCTGGGGATGGGGTGAGCCGATCTTCGCGTTCAGGTTCGGACTGGTGATGGTCGGCATTTTGACCGGCGGTGCCACGGGCGACGCATAGGGCGCTTGCGGGTCAGGGCCGGCTGGGTGGCCGGCCGGTGGCCGGCCGGTCGTCAATCTCGGATTCTCACACCGATCCGGCGCAGTCGGATCAGATCGGCCGCCCCGGCGCAGTGCAGACAGACCCGGAGTTCCTCGATGAGCGTGCTGAGCACGTCGGTGACGGCGGCCGCCGACTCGATGGCCGGCGCCAGTAGCGGACGGGCCAGCGCAACGACATCGGCGCCCAGTGCCAGCGCCTTGGCGGCATCCATGCCGGTACGGATCCCGCCGGACGCCATCAGCGGCAGACCCGGCAGCGCTTGGCGCGCCTCCAGCAACGCCTCAGCGGTCGGTATGCCCCAGTCGGCCAGGGCGGGGGAGCGCACCTCGCCGTAACGGACGACCTGCTCGACCCGGGCCCACGAGGTGCCGCCCGCCCCGGCCACGTCGACCGCTGCGATCGGCAGCCCCCGCAGGCGCTCGGCGGCAGCCGTTCCGATCCCGTGGCCGACCTCTTTGACCAAGACCGGGTAGTCCAACTCGGTGGCCAGCCTGCGCAATGCGTCCAGGGACCCGCTGAAGTCGGTGTCGCCGGCTTCCTGCATGGCCTCCTGAAGAGGGTTGGTGTGCACCGCCAGTGCATTGGCGCCAATCCTGCGCAGGGCCGCGGCGACCAACTCCACCGGGGTTCCGGCCAGCTGAGCCAGGCCGATGTTGCCGATCAGCAGGACGTCGGGAGCGAGGTCGCGGACCTCGAAACTCACCGCCGCGGCGGTGCTGGCGGGGTCGTTGCCGAGCATGATCCGCTGCGAGCCGAGCATCAGTCCGATCCCCAGCTTCTGGGCGGCCTGGGCCAGGTTGCGGTTGATGGTTCCCGCCAGCTCGGCCCCACCGGTCATCGCCCCGATCAGGATGGGGGCGCGCAGCCGGGCATCCAGGAAGCGGGTGCTCAGGTCCACCTCGCTCAGGCTGGTCTGGGTCAGCGCGTCATAGGGCAGTTCGAAGCGCTCCAGGCCCGTGGTGAGCCGCCCATGATCAACCGGTCCGGTCAAGCAGGCGTCGATATGCCGCAGCTTGCGGGCCGACAGGCCACCCTCGCCGGTCATCGCGGTGATACCTGGGACAATGACGGCGTGTCCCAGGGTATCTGGATCGCCATCGCGGTCATCGCCGTCCTCGTCGTCATCGCGCTGGTGGTCGGGTTGGTGCGCTACCGGCGCAGCAAGATCAGTTTGCAACGCCCTCCCGAGGCTGCCACACCCATCGACCGATCCGGGTCCTACACCGCGGCCTCGGGCATTACGTTCACACAATCGTCAGAACCCGGCCTGGGGATCCCGAACGTCGGCGATGACGCCGCCGTCCCGCGGGACTCCCCGAAGCGGCCGATCGCTCAGGTGCACCTCCCGGAACCCCCGGTGGTGGACGAGACCATCGCCCGGGACACCGGAGTTCTGACGCCCACGGTCGCCGAGGCGCCTGCGGTGCCCGATGTCGGGGCCATCGCCCCTGCTGTGTCTGATGTCGGGGCCATCGCCCCTGCTGTGTCTGATGTCGGGGCCATCGCCCCTCCGGCGGGCCGCCTGGAGCGGTTGCGCGGGCGGCTGGCCAAATCGCAGAACGCATTCGGCCGCAGCATGCTCGGGCTGCTCGGTGGCGGCGACCTCGACGAAAGCTCCTGGGAAGAGGTCGAAGACACCCTGTTGATCGCCGACCTGGGTCCCGCGGTCACCGCATCGGTGATGGAGAAGCTGCGTTCGGCTCTGGCAGCGGGCACGGTGCGCAGCGAGGCCGATGCCCGGGCCGTGTTGCGCGAGGTGCTCATCGGCGAACTTCATCCCGGATTCGATCGTTCCATCAAAGCTCTGCCCCATGCCGACAAGCCCTCGGTGCTGCTGGTTGTCGGGGTCAACGGCACCGGGAAGACCACCACGGTCGGCAAGTTGGCCCGGGTCCTGGTGGCCGACGGCCGCCGGGTGGTGCTTGGTGCGGCCGACACCTTCCGGGCCGCCGCCGCCGACCAGCTCCAGACCTGGGCGGTCCGGGTGGGTGCTGAAGTGGTTCGCGGCGCCGAAGGGGCCGATCCGGCCTCGGTCGCGTTCGACGCCGTCGACGCCGGCATCAAGTCCGGCGCCGACGTGGTCGTCATCGACACCGCCGGGCGGCTGCACACCAAGACCGGTCTGATGGACGAACTCGGCAAAGTCAAGCGGGTGATCGAGAAGCGCGCCGCCGTCGATGAGGTGCTGCTGGTGCTCGACGCCACCATCGGGCAGAACGGCCTCGCCCAGGCACGGGTGTTCGCCGACGTCGTCGATATCACCGGGGTGGCGCTGACCAAGCTGGACGGCACCGCGAAGGGCGGCATCGTGTTCCGGGTTCAACAGGATCTCGGGGTGCCGGTGAAGCTGGTCGGTCTCGGCGAGGGGCCCGACGATCTGGCTCCGTTCGAGGCAGCGGCGTTCGTCGACGCACTGCTCGGCTGACTGCGCATCGCCTCCTAAATCACCTGGTGTAACAACAGCGAAACGCAACCCGGCAATCCGTTCACCTGCCGGCAACACGACGTTGCGGCCGATGAAACAAGCACTGCGCAAGGTTCCTCACGTGCCGCCGGTTCTCGGCGGTGAAAAGGAGGAGACTTCGAGTGGATCTATTCCCGGTAATGGGAGCGTCGGACGCCGGCGACACCGCGTGGGTGCTGGTTAGCGCCGCATTGGTGTTGTTGATGACCCCGGGCCTGGCGTTCTTCTACGGCGGCATGGTGCGTGCGCGCGGCGTACTCAACATGATCATGATGAGCATCAGCGCGATGGGCCTGGTCACGGTTCTGTGGGTGCTCTACGGATATTCGTTGGCGTTCGGCAACGACAAGTTCGGACTGTTCGGCGACCCCAGCCAGTACTTCGGCCTCAAGGGGTTGATTGGGGGCAATGCCTTCACTGAGGTCATCGCCGATCCGGCCGCGGGCATCGAGGCGGTGGCCGAGGTGAGCATTCCGCTGGCCGGCACCATCCCGATGTCGGTGTTCGTGGCGTTCCAGTTGATGTTCGCCATCATCACCGTCGCGCTGATCTCGGGCGCGGTCGCCGACCGTCTCAAGTTCAGCGGCTGGCTGGTGTTCGCCGGACTCTGGGCCACGTTCGTGTACTTCCCGGTGGCGCACTGGGTGTTCGCCTTCGACGGCGTCACCGCGGAGACCGGCGGCTGGATCGCCAACAAGCTCAAGGCCGTCGACTTCGCCGGCGGTACGGCCGTCCACATCAATGCCGGTATCGCGGCTCTGGTGCTGGTGCTCATCCTGGGTAAGCGTCTCGGGTGGCCGGGCACACCGATGCGTCCGCACAACCTGCCGTTCGTCATGCTCGGCGCCGGACTGCTCTGGTTCGGCTGGTACGGCTTCAATGCCGGGTCGGCGCTCGGCGCCGGCGGTGTCGCCGGCACCACGTTCGTCACCACGACGATCGCGACCGCGGCGGCGATGCTCGGCTGGCTGCTCACCGAGCGGATTCGGGACGGTCACGGCACCTCGCTGGGTGCGGCGTCGGGAATCGTGGCCGGGCTGGTGGCCATCACCCCGGCCTGCTCGTCGGTCAACGTGGTCGGGGCGCTGGCGATCGGCGCCACGGCCGGCATCCTGTGTGCGCTGGCTGTCGGGCTGAAGTTCAAGTTTGGCTTCGACGACTCGCTCGACGTGGTCGGTGTGCACTTGGTGGGCGGTCTGGTCGGCACCTTGATGGTCGGCCTGGTGGCGACCGAAGAGGCTCCGGCAGCGGTGAAGGGTCTGTTCTACGGCGGTGGCTTCGACCAGCTGTGGCGCCAGGCCGCGGGTGCCTTCGCGGTTCTGGGGTACTCGGCAGTGGTCACCGCTATCTTGGCCTTGATCGTGAAATACACCATCGGACTGCGGCTTGACCGTGAGGCCGAGGCCACCGGAATCGACGAAGCCCAGCACGCGGAGACCGCGTACGACTTCACCGTCGCCGGCACCAGTTCGGTCTTCCCTCGGACAAGCGCGGAGGTATAGGAAACATGAAGCTGATCACTGCGATCATCAAGCCGTTCACACTCGAGGACGTCAAGACCGGGCTGGAAGAGATGGGCGTCCTGGGGATGACGGTCAGCGAGGTTCAGGGCTACGGGCGGCAGAAGGGTCACACCGAGGTCTACCGCGGTGCGGAGTACTCCGTCGACTTCGTTCCCAAGGTGCGGGTCGAGGTGGTGGTCGACGACGCCGCGGTCGACAAGGTCGTTGACGTCATCGTCGCCGCCGCCCGCACCGGCAAGATCGGTGACGGGAAGGTATGGGTCAGCCCGGTGGACGCCGTGGTGCGGGTCCGTACCGGCGAGCGGGGATCTGACGCCCTCTGATCGTGAGGGTGACGGGCCGCTGTTCGATGAATGGTGTTCGATGACCAAACGGATGGATGATCCCGCCGCCGGCCGGCCTTCAGGGCCGGCGGCGGGTCCGCCGCATGCCGCCACCGATCTGGCGGCGGCGAGCCGCCAGTTACTCGAGGGGGCCCACCGCCGTCTCGACTCGGCCGGACTGCGCGAGGCACTGGTGGATCTTCACGAGTTGTGGCTCACCTCGAAGGCCACCGAACTCGGGATCACCGCCGACAGCGGCTTCGCATTGGTCGCCACCGGTGGTCTGGGCCGGCGCGAATTGGTCCCGTTCTCCGACTTGGATCTGATGCTGGTCCACGACAGCATGCCCGAGGACCTCGTCGGCGAGATGGCGGAGCGGTTGTGGTACCCGTTGTGGGACGCCAACATTCGGCTCGACCACAGTGTGCGCACCGTGCCCGAGGCGCTTTCGGTGGCGGGTTCGGACATCGCCGCGGGTCTGGCGATGCTGGAGGTCCGGCACATTGCTGGGAACGAACGGCTGTCGGCCACCCTGATCGACGGCGCGCGCCGGCAGTGGCGGTCCGGGATCGCGACGCGGTTCGACGACCTCGTTGCCGCCACCCGAAGTCGTTGGCACCGCAGTGGCCAGATCGCGCATCGCGCAGAACCTGACCTGAAGTGCGGAATGGGTGGACTGCGAGATGTGCAACTACTGCGGGCGCTCGCCCTGGCGCAGTTGACGGACGTCTATCCGGTCCTGGCGCCGGACTCGCCTGCCGGTTCACTTGCCGGGGCGCACCTCGCGTTGCTGAACGTTCGCACCGAACTGCACCGCGTCTCCCGCCGGGGGCGGGATCTGCTGCTGGCCCAGTTCGCTGACGAGGTCGGCGCGGCGCTTCGTATCGGAGACCGGTTCGACCTCGCCCGGATGCTCTCCGACGCGGCCCGCACGGTCAGCTACTACGTCGACGCCGGACTGCGAACCGCGGCGAACGCAGTGCCGCGCCGGGGGCTGGCCAAACTGCGCAGGCCGGTCCGTCGGCCACTGGACGAGGGCGTCATCGAGTACGCCGGCGAGATCATCCTGGCCCGTGACGCCCGGCCGCAGCGTGATCCCGGCCTGGTGCTGCGGGTTGCGGCAGCTTCGGCTGCCACCGGAATCCCGATCGCCGCCCCGACGCTGGGTCGGCTGTCCGACACCGCTCCGGAGCTTCGCGCCCCCTGGCCGAGGGATGCCGTCGACGATCTGCTGGTGCTGTTGACAGCCGGTCCCACGGCGGTGACCACCATCGAGGCGCTTGACCGGACCGGGCTGTGGGGCCGACTGTTCCCGGAATGGGGGGCGATCCGCGACCTGCCGCCACGGGATCCGGTGCATACCTGGACCGTCGACCGGCATCTGGTCGAAACCGTATCGCGGGCAAGCGCATTCACCACCCGGGTGTCCAGGCCCGATCTGCTGGTGCTCGGTGCGCTGCTGCACGACATCGGTAAGGGCCGCGGCGGCGACCACAGCGAGATCGGCGCGGAGCTGGCGGTGCAGGTGGGAAACCGACTGGGCCTGTGGCCGTCGGATGTCAGGTTGCTCGCGGCGATGGTCCGCCATCACCTGCTGCTCCCGTCGACAGCCACCCGGCGAGACCTCGCCGACCCGGCGACCATCGGGGAGGTCGTCGACACCATCGGCGGCGATTCGGTGCTGCTGGAACTGTTGCAGGTCCTGTCCGAGGCGGATTCGCTGGCAACCGGACCCGGTGTGTGGGGGGACTGGAAGGCCGCCCTGATCGGTGACCTGGTGCGACGCTGCCGGGGAGTGATCGGCGGCGAGGACCACATTCAACCGGAACCCATTGACCCTGAGCACCTTTCGCTGGCCGGTGATGGCGGTGTTCATGTCGTGTTGAAGCCCGGCGACGTTCCGCACACCTACCAGGTCACCATGACCGCGCCAGATCGCCGCGGACTGCTGTCTCGTGCCGCCGGAGTGCTGGCCTTGCACTCGCTCGGGGTGCATTCGGCGACGGTGAACAGCGCGGTGCTGTCCGGTCGGTGTATCGCGATCAACACGTTCGTGGTGTCCCCGCAGTTCGGCGCGCCACCGGCGGCCGAATTGCTCCGCCAACAGTTCAAACTGGCTCTCGACGGTGAACTCGACGTGTTCGCGGCACTCGAGAAGCGTGGCCGCGATGCCGCCGTGCACGGTGGGCGGCAGGCGGGCGAGCCCTCACCCGCCGTCCCCGCCGCCGCGGCGGCTCCGCCGGTCATCCTGTGGCACGACGGGGTGGATCCGCACGGCGCGGTGGTCGAGATCCGCTCCGGTGACCGCACCGGGCTGTTGGCCATGCTGACCCGGGTCTTCGAACGTGCCGGGGTGGACATCGCCTGGGCCAGGATCACCACTCTCGGCTCCTCGGTGATCGACGCTTTCGCGATCACGGACCCCGGCGTCGCGGGCCGTCAGACGCTGGAAGGCGACCTTCAGGCTGTGCTGCCCGCCCCGCCGCCCGGGGCACCGGTACAGGAGGCGGGCTGACCCGCCGCGGCGGCGATGGGCTGGGAACGGATAACCGGCCGGACAGTGGTTAGTCTGAGCAGGTGTTTGAATCCCTCTCCGACCGGCTCAACGGGGCGCTCGCCGGGCTGCGCGGCAAAGGCCGGCTGAGCGACGCCGACATCGACGCGACCGCCCGGGAGATCCGGCTGGCGCTGCTGGAAGCCGATGTCTCGCTACCCGTGGTGCGCGACTTCATCGGCCGGGTCAAGGAGCGTTCCAAGGGCGCGGAGGTCTCCGGTGCGCTCAATCCGGCCCAGCAGGTCGTCAAGATCGTCAACGACGAACTCGTCGGCATCCTCGGCGGTCAGACCAGGCAGCTGGCGTTCGCCAAGACTCCGCCGACGGTGATCATGCTCGCCGGTCTGCAGGGTGCGGGAAAGACCACGCTGGCGGGCAAGCTCGCCAAGTGGCTGAAGGGGCAGGGGCACACCCCGCTGCTCGTGGCCTGCGACCTGCAGCGTCCCGGTGCCGTCACCCAGTTGAAAGTGGTGGGGGAGCGCGCCGGAGTGAGCGTGTTCGCCCCGCACCCGGGAACCGCGGCGGACGCCCCGGAGATCGACGGGGTGGGCCCGGGTGACCCGGTGTCGGTGGCCGCCGCCGGGCTGGCCGAGGCCAAGGCCAAACTCTTCGACGTCGTCGTCGTCGACACCGCCGGCCGGTTGGGTATCGACGACGTCCTGATGGCTCAGGCCGCCGCGATCCGCGATGCGGTCCACCCCGATGAGACGCTGTTCGTCCTCGATGCGATGACCGGCCAGGATGCGGTCGCCACCGCGGAGGCCTTCGGCGCCGGGGTCGGCTTCACCGGTGTGGTGCTGACCAAACTGGACGGCGACGCCCGAGGCGGCGCGGCGCTGTCGGTACGCGAGGTCACCGGCGTTCCGATCCTGTTCGCCTCGACCGGGGAGAAGTTGGAGGACTTCGACGTCTTCCACCCGGATCGGATGGCGAGCCGGATTTTGGGTATGGGCGACGTCCTGTCGCTGATCGAGCAGGCCGAGCAGGTCTTCGATGCGCAGAAGGCCGAGGAGGCCGCCGCCAAGATCGGCTCCGGCGAGCTGACCCTGGAGGACTTTCTCGAGCAGATGCTGGCGATCCGGAAGATGGGACCGATCGGCAACCTGCTCGGGATGCTGCCGGGCGCCGGACAGATGAAAGACGCACTGGCCGCCGTCGACGATAAGCACCTTGACCGGGTGCAGGCGATCATCCGCGGTATGACACCCGAGGAGCGGGCGGACCCGAAGATCATCAATGCTTCGCGTCGGCTGCGTATCGCCAACGGGTCGGGGGTCAATGTCTCGGAGGTCAATCAGCTCGTCGACCGGTTCTTCGAGGCACGCAAGATGATGTCGCAGATGGCCGGTGCGATGGGTATGCCGTTCGCACGCCGATCTTCGAAGCGCAGCGCCAAGGGGAAGAACGCGAAGAAGGGCAAGCGGGGTCGGGGGCCGACGCAGCCGAGGACACGCAACCCGCTGCTGGGCGGTGGCATGCCGGGGATGCCCGAAGGCTTCCCCGATCTGTCGCAGATGCCTGAGGGTCTCAACGAGTTGCCGCCCGGTCTGGCCGATTTCGACCTCTCGAAGCTCAAGTTCCCCGGCAAGCACTGAGTTGAGCGTCTCCACGGCGCTTCACGTGCGGGGGCGCGGACTGCCCGGGGGCGAGCCCGTGGAGTGGTGGATCGTTGACGGCGCACTGCGCAGCGAACCAATCCCCGGAGCCCGGACCGTGTTCGGTCGGGACGGGTTTGACGGCTGGATCATCCCGGGTCTGGTCGACGCCCACTGCCACGTCGGTCTCGGGCCCCACGGCGCCGTCGGCATCGATGAGGCGGTTACCCAGGCGCAGACCGAGCGCGGAGCAGGTGCGCTGCTCCTGCGCGACTGCGGTTCGCCGATCGACACCCGGTCGCTGGCCGGCCACCACGATCTGCCCGAGATCATCAGGGCTGGAAGGCATCTCGCCCGACCCAAGCGCTACTCCCAGGGCTATGCCATCGAACTGGCAGACGAGTGGCGCCTGCCGCAGGCGCTGGCCGAGCAGGCCCGGCGCAGTGACGGATGGGTCAAGATCGTCGGCGACTGGATCGACCGTTCGGTGGGTGATCTGGCACCACTGTGGTCCGATGACGTCCTGGCGGCGGCGGTCGCCGCGGCGCATGCCGAGGGCGCCCGGGTGACGGCCCACGTATTCGGAGAGGACGCACTGCCCGGCCTCATCGGGGCCGGGATCGACTGTATCGAACATGGCACCGGGTTGACCGACGACACCGTCGCAATGATGGCGGAGCGTGGCACCGCGTTGGTTCCCACCCTGATCAACGTCCAGAACTTTCCCGAATTCGCCACTGCGGCAAGCAAGTACCCTATCTACGCCGCGCATATGCGTGATCTCTTCAGCCGTTGCGCAGACCGCATCGGGGCGGCCCGGGAGGCCGGTGTACCGATCTATGCCGGCAGCGACGCCGGCGGGGTGATGCCGCACGGACTGATCGCGGCGGAGGTTGAGGCGCTCAAGGGCATCGGAATGTCGCCTACCGAGGCCCTCGGCGCGGCATGCTGGGATGCCCGATCCTGGTTGGGGCGGCCTGCCTTGGCTGACGGGGCGCCGGCAGACCTGCTCTGCTTCGTCGCCGACCCACGCGGCGGTGCGGGGGTGCTGTCCCGGCCGGACCTGGTCATCCTGCGCGGTCGGATCTACTGACTATGCGGTACTGACACCGGTTACTGCTGGGCGAAACCCCAGTCCAGCAGGGCGCGTCCCTGGCTCCACAAGTCATCGTCGCCGTACATCATCACCGCGACCAGTCGTCTGCCGTTTCGCTGCGCCATCGCCACATACGTTTCCTGGGCCAGGTTGGTGTAGCCGGTCTTTCCGCCGATGTAGCCCGGGTAGCTGGTCAGCAGTCGGTCCTGGTTGGAGATCTGCTTCGCACCCCCGGCGCCGTCGGGGAATGTCGCCGCCCGTTGCGCCATGATGTGGGGGATCAGCGGGTAGTTCAGCGCCGCCCGGTAGATCACTGCCAGGTCATGGGCCGTCGTGACGGACTCCCACCCCGGTCCGTCCAGGCCCGACGGGGAGGCGGCGCGGGTGCTGCGCGCTCCGACCTGGACCGCCTTCGCGTTCATCTTCGCGATCGCGGTCTGGTAGCCGCCCAGCATGTCGGCGAGCATGTTGGCCGCGTCATTGCCGGACACCATGAGCAGCGCGTCGAGCAGGTTCCGGGCGGTATAGACCTGGCCCGGCACCAGCCCGACGCAGGAACACTCCACGTCAGTGTTCGCCTCGGTCGCGCGGGCCGCGGCGTTCGGAGCGACCTGGTCGAGCACCGTCATCGCCAGCAGGGCCTTGATGGTGCTAGCCGGGGCGTGGGCGCCATAGGGGTCGTTGCCACCGAGGATCCGGCCGCTGATCAGGTCCGCGACCAGCCAGACCGGTGCGGGCCCGGCCGGCAGGGCTGCCTGCGGATTGGGCTCCGCCACTGCCACCGGAACGGCCGTGGGAAAGACCAGCAGGCCGACCGCGAACATCGCCGAACCGAGGGCGCGCCGTACCGACATGTGCGCCGACGCTAGTCGGATTCAGCCGCTTGTCGGGTTGCGGCGGGGTCTCTAATCGGTTGCGAAGCCAACTGAGGCGCGGGTCGGCTGACCCGTACGGCATCTGCTCGCCGGAGGGGGCCAATAAGCGCTATCGCGGCGGTTTCACTGAGTTGGCGACTGAAATCCACGTCGCCAGATTGTCGTAGCCCAGACCTACAATCGAATGTATGTTCGAAACCGGGTTGCGGGTGGTGGATGATGCGGGGGTGGTCGCCGAGATCGGGTCGGCGACGCGGGCGGAGGGGTCGGCGGCGGCGCGGCGGTTGGCGGCGATCGCGGAGTTGGTGCGGCGTCGCTGCGGTGGGGACGATCGGGCGTTGT
>JAUPLT010000253.1 GCA_030836785.1 Actinomycetota bacterium | reverse complement strand
TGGCCCGCGCCGTGGTTGTTGAAACCCATCCGGTTGAGCAGTGCCCGGTCCTCGGCAAGCCGGAACAGCCGCGGCTCGGGATTACCCGGTTGTGGCAGCGCGGTGACGGTTCCCACCTCGGCGTAGCCGAACCCCAACGCCCCCCAGGTGCCCAGGCCCAGGCCGTCCTTGTCGAACCCCGCCGCCAGGCCCAGCGGTCCGGGGAAGCGCACTCCGAACACGGTGCTGGCCAGCGCCGGATCGCGGGGAGCCAGCGCCCGGCGCATCGCGCGACGGGCCGGCGCGGGTGCGGTGACACCCCTCAGGCCGGCGAACACCAGGGTGTGGATCCGCTCGGGGGGGGCCAGGAACAGGGCTCGTCGCACCCCGTCGTAGATCATCCTGTCGGCTGATCGGTCATGCGCATCCCCTCCGCACGGATCTTCTTGCGCCGCAACAGAACCCGCCTGCTGCCATCGGTGTAGAGCCGGACCCTGGTCAACTCCCAGCCGCGATACTCGGCCTCGATCGACAACCGGGTGGAGGCGGTGACCCGGGTCATCTCCGGCGGGAGTCGCAGCGGAATCCACTCATAGTCCTCAGACAGGTCTGACTGCCAGGCGGCGGGCATCCGCCCCGGTGCCGCACTCATCGGCGGCCGTCGGCCTTGGGAATCACCTGCACCCCGGCCCCGGCGCCGGACACCACGTAGAGGGTGCCCGACGTCTCGTCGTAAGCCAGCGAGTCCGGTTGCTGCACGGTGGGATAACGCACCTTCTCCACGGGGATTCCAGTAGCCAGATCGTAGCCAACCACCGTGTTCGACGCAGTCTGCGATACCCAGACCAGGGTGCGCGAGCCCACCACCCCGTACGGGGACTCCGGCACCGGGTAGGCCTGACGTTCGATGAGCGGATCCACCGTGAACACCAGCAGTTGCCCGCCCCGGGTGTCGGTCACCAGCACTCGGTCTGCGGCGTCGGCGGCTAGCGATGTCGCCCCCAGACCGGCCCGCAATGCCTGACGGATGTCGCCGTCGGCGCCGAGTGCGGTCACCGAGGTCTGCCCGCGGTCCAGGACGACCGAGATGTCACCCAGAGTGACGATGGCGTCGACCCGGGCGAAGGCCTCGCTGCGGTGGCTGACCTTGAGTTCCGTGTCCAGTAAGTCGTCGTCCAACAGGTAGAAGGTGCCCGTCGCACTGCCCAGGACAAGACGGCCGTCGGCGCGTCGGGCGACGGCGGTGAAATCCGTGCCGGCCTCGCCCGCCACGGTGAGTGGAGTCGCGACAGCCGCGGCCAGGTCCACCCTGATCACGCCGCCGCGGGTCGCCGCCCACACCGTCCCGGCGCCGTCCCCGGCGATCGCGGTCGCGGCAGCGGGCAGCCTCACCACCCGCGGCGAGCGGCCGGGGTCGAGGATCGTGAGCGTCGAGTCCGGTCCGGGGGTCAGCACGGCCAGCGAGGACGTCGCCGAGTCGCGAATCGCTGCCGTAGGCCGCCCGGCGAGGGGAATCACCCGGCCGGCGGGGGCCACGGCTACCGGCGGGGAAACCGCCGCGGTAGCGGACGGGATGGTGGGCGGGGTGGGGTCGAGGATCTTTGATGAGCATCCGGTCGCCAGGACTGTCACCACCGCCGCCGTCAGGGCAATAGCAAGGCGCTGCGGACGCGTGGGGGTCGAGGGGGTCATCGGCAACGAATTCTAGGCTGTTCGCCAAACCTCACCGCGCAGCGGCGTAACCGGGATTATGGTAACCGCTATGACGCTGGTCGCCGTAGACGAGCCCGATGCCCCCGATTGTGCTGAATTCGTGGTCGAGGACATCGGTACGGGTATTTTCGCGAGCGGATTCGGGCATCTCGGCGATGGCCGCCGCTTTTCCTTCCACATCCACCGGTCCTTCCAGGTCCACCGGGCCGAACTCGTGGTCGAGGTGTACCGGCCGCGCCGGCTCGGGCCGGTGCCACTGCCCGAGGATGTCATCGCCACGGCCCGTCGGCCGCTGGCCGGCGTGGATGCCGACAACGGCGGAAGTCTCGCCGCAGCCGTGCGCGACATGATCGCGGCGCTCGGTCCGCTGGGGCGCACTGCACGCTGAGGCACGGCCCGCAACCGGGTCGATGTACGGTCAGCGCCGTGGATGCGACGTCGATGTCCTGGCTGCAGGTGGTCGTGCTGTCGGTCGTTCAGGGCCTCACCGAGTTCCTGCCGATCTCGTCGTCGGGGCACCTCGCGATCGTCTCGCGGCTGTTCTTCTCCGGCGACGCCGGCGCTTCGTTCACCGCCGTTTCCCAACTCGGGACCGAGGCCGCCGTCTTGGTCTACTTCGCCCGGGACATCGCGCGGATCCTGACGGCCTGGTTCCGCGGCGTGTTCGTCAAAGCTCATCGCGACAACGTCGACTATCGGCTGGGGTGGTACGTCATCATCGGCAGCATCCCGATCGGAGTGGTGGGCTTCCTGTTCAAGGACGCCATCCGCTCCGAGGTGCGCAGCCTGTGGGTGATCGCGACGGCGATGCTGGTGTTCTCCGGGGTGATCGCCGCCGCCGAGTACTTCGGGCAGCAGACCCGGCACGCCGGCCAACTCACCTGGCGCGACGGACTGGTGGTCGGCTTGGCTCAGTGCCTGGCGCTCGTACCGGGCGTGTCGCGGTCGGGAGCCACCATCAGCGCCGGGCTGTTTCTCGGCATCGACCGACCGTTGGCGGCAAGATTCGGCTTCCTGCTCGCCATCCCCGCGGTGTTCGCATCCGGCTTGTTCTCCCTGCCCGACGCATTCGAGCCGGCCGGGACGGGGATGAGCGCCACCGGCCTGCAACTGTTGGTGAGCGTGGTGATCACCTTCGTCATCGGTTACGCGGCGATCTCCTGGCTGCTGCGGTTTCTGGCCAACCACGCCATGTATTGGTTCGTCGGCTATCGGGTGGTGCTCTCGCTGACCCTGATGGCACTGCTGGCCACCGGCGTGGTGTCGGCGACATGAGTGACTACCAGGGGCGCAGGGCCGTATGACCGTCATCCTGCTGCGCCACGGCCGGTCGGTTTCCAACACCGCCCACACCCTGGCAGGGCGTACCGAGGGCGTCGAACTCGACGATAAGGGCACCCGCCAGGCCGCCGAACTGGTGGGCCGGCTCGACGGACTGCCCATCCGGGCGCTGGTCCGCTCACCGCTGCTGCGCTGTCGGCTCACGCTGGAGCCGCTTGCCGCCGCGCTTGGTCTCGATCCGCTGATCGACGAGCGTCTCGCGGAGGTCGACTACGGCCAGTGGACGGGACGCAAGCTGGCCGAACTGGTCAAGGAGCCGCTCTGGACGGTGGTCCAACAGCAGCCGAGCGCGGCGGTGTTCCCCGGCGGTGAGGGTCTGGCGCAGGTGCAGGCCCGTGCGGTTGCCGCGGTGCGCGAGCATGACCGGCGGCTGGCGGCGGAGCACGGCGGCGACGCGCTGTGGATCGCCTGCACCCACGGCGACGTGATCAAGGCCGTCGTCGCCGACGCTCTGGGGGCCCACCTCGACAGCTTCCAGCGGATCACCGCCGATCCCGCGTCGATGAGCGTGATCCGGTACACCCCGATGCGTCCGTTCGTCGTGCATGTCAACCACACCGGCCCGCAGCTGGCCGCTGCGCTGTCTGCGCCGCCCGCCGCAGCTTCGGGCGCAGCGGAGACCGCCGGGGATGCGACGGTAGGCGGGTCGACCGACTGACGGCCCGCTGGCCGGTATTTTGGGACAGATCATGGCCCGCGCAATCCACGTCTTCCGCAGCCCGGACCGGTTCATCGCCGGTACCGTCGGCCAGCCCGGCAACCGGACTTTTTACCTGCAGGCAGTGCACGACAAGCGGGTGGTGTCGGTGCTCTGCGAGAAGCAGCAGGTGGCCATGCTGGCCGAACGGATCGGCGCACTGCTGAACGAGGTGCATCGTCGCTTCGGCACCCCACTGCCGCCCGAGACCGCCGTCTCTGATGCTGGGCCGCTGGAGATGCCGGTTGACGCGGAGTTCCGGGTCGGAACGATGGGCCTGGGCTGGGACGCCGAGGCCCAGAGTGTGGTGGTGGAACTGCTGGCGGCGACCGAGGAGGCGATTGACACCTCGGTGATCCTCGATGACGCCGAGGAGGGCCCGGATGCGGTGCGGGTGTTCCTCACCCCGGAATCCGCGCGCCAGTTCGCACTCCGGTCCCACAGTGTGGTGTCGGCGGGTCGGCCGCCCTGTCCGCTGTGCGACGAACCCCTCGATGCCGACGGACACCTGTGCGTGCGCACCAACGGCTACCGGCGCGGCGGTTTCAGCGGTTCCGTGGACGGCGACGGCATTCCCGATCCGGACGACGGCGGCTCGTGACCGATGCCGACGCGCGGCACGACACGCTGCGTCACGGTGAGCTGAGGCTGGTCGGCCGAATCCGCTCAGCCAGCAACGCCACCTTCCTGTGTCAGGCCGTCCCGGACGGTGACGCTGATACCGAAACAGTTCAGTGCGTCTACAAGCCGATCGCCGGCGAACAGCCGTTGTGGGACTTTCCGGATGGCACCCTGGCCGGCCGGGAGGTGGCGTCGTATCTCATCTCGGCGGCGCTGGGGTGGGACATCGTGCCGCACACCGTGATCCGCCCCGGGCCGGCCGGACCCGGCATGGTCCAACTGTGGGTGGAACAGCCGGATGAACCGGCCGAGCCCGGCCTGGTCGGGCTGTGTGCTCCGGATTCTGTTCCGCCGGAATACTTTTCGATCCTCACCGCCTACGACTATTCGGGCGGCGAAGTGGCCCTGGTGCACGCCGACCACCCCCGGTTGCGCAGGATGGCGGTGTTCGACGTGATCGTCAACAACGCCGACCGCAAGGGCGGGCACATTCTGGCCGGCGTCGACGGTGGCGTCTACGGCGTCGATCACGGTGTCTGTCTGCATGTGCACAACAAGTTGCGGACCGTGCTGTGGGGCTGGTCGGGCGCCCGCATCGACGAGCCGACGTTGACCGACCTGCGAGATCTCGATGATCAGCTCGGCGGTCTGCTGGGAATGCAGTTGCGCGAACACATCACCGACGCCGAATTGTCCGCGCTGCGACGGCGCATTCGTGGCTTGCTCGACAACCCGTCGATGCCGGTGCCGACTGGGCGTAGCCCGCTGCCGTGGCCGGCTTTCTGACAGCTAGGGGGCGGGCCGCCAGTGCATGATGCCGCTGTCGGCTTCCAGCGAGAGGTGCAGCAGGCCGTCCGAGAGCAGGTAGGACCGAACCCGGCTCAGTGCGCCGACCACCTGGGTGTCCTGCGACGGCTGGGGGCAGAACATCCGGGTCAGCGCCAGCGGACCGAAGGTCAGGCTGCCGGAGTCGGTAGCGGCGGGCTCGGCCTGCCAAGTCGCGTTACCGCGATTGCAGTCCACGGTGAACGTTGCCTTGCCGTCATCGCCGAACTCCACGGTGTACCTGGCCGGGGCGTCAATGGTGGTACTGGGCTGCTCGTCGGGGGCCATCGACTCGATGCTCGTCAGTTGCCAGGAGGTTCCGGTCAGTGGCGCGGCGGCGGCAGCGGGGCCGCATCCGGCGGTGACACAAGCAGCCAACGTGAGCACCGAAGCAGCAAAATTGCGCATCTCAACAATTCTACTTAGCTGTTGGGTTCCGTCTGCCCTGCTCGCTGGGGCGGCCTGTGCCAAACTCCTGCAAAGCAGGCAGTGTCGGTCGCCGAGTAGGTAGCGAGTATCACGTGGGCAGTAATGGTCAGAACGCAGTTGATACTCGCGACCGGGGCCGTTCGGCTACCGCCGGTCCTGGCTGGTCGATCGGCCGGGTGGGGGCGTTAGCGGTCGCCCTCGGGGTGGGTGCCGCTGTGGTGGCTCTACCCGCCGTTGCGTTTGCGGACACGCGTGGTTCGGTGGGGTCGGCCGGCACTTCCACCGACGGCACGGTGAGCCCGTCCGGCACGGCGGGTCCGTCCAAAGAATCGTCCCGGTCATCAGCGCGAACGGTATCCGGCCGGAGCCTCCGGTCGGCCGACACCGCGGCGCCTCACCCTCGCACGTCGGGATTCGGATCGCGGACTGGCGACGGGCGATCTTCGGTGGGTTCAGCGGCCGACGGGATCGGCGAAGCCGGAGACCTCGGTACGCCGGCCGACCGGGTCCGTGAGCCTGCCGCCGAGCCGTCGGTGAACGACACTTCGCTTCCAGGCCGCAGCTCGATCGAGGTGGTCGACGCCGCAGGTGACCTCGCTGAGGCAACGGATCCAGCGGCGCTCAGCACGGTTGCGATTCCGGCGGCCAGCGTCGGGCAACCAGTCGTTCCCGCTGTCCCTGCCGCCGATCCGGGCCGTGCCACGGAAGCGTCACCGGCCGGATCTCTCCGCGTCGGCGCCGCCGTGCGGAGCTGGCTGGGATGGGGCAACGGCGGCGAGCCGGCTGCCGCCCCGATGGTCTGGGCGGTGGCGGCGTTCACCCGGCGCGAGTTGTCCGGCTCCGGTCCAACCGCCCTGCCGGCCGCGTCGGTCACCACCGGTGCGACGGTGCCCGCCGGACTGATGGGTCCCGCTGGGCTGGCCACTGGGTCGAATCCGATCGCAGATTTCATCGGAATCTTCATCGGCGACGGCACTGCGGAGCATCCCGATGCCGGATTGCTGATCGGCAACGGCTACTCGTGGAACGCCGTCAGCTGCAACGGAAACGACCCGTGCACGGGCGGTAGCGGCGGTTTGCTGCTGGGCTCCGGGGGCGCCGGGTTCAACGGCGGCGACGGCGGCTCGGCTGGCTGGTTCGGCAACGGCGGCGCCGGCGGCGCCGGTGTGGCGGGGCTGATCGGGGGCGCCGGCGGGAACGGCGGTCGCGGCGGCCTGTTGTACGGGTTCGGCGGGGCCGGCGGGGCCGGCGGCGCATCGACGTCGCCGACGGGCGCTGGCGGTGCCGGCGGCGCCGGCGGCGATGCCGGAGCGTTG
>JAUPLT010000252.1 GCA_030836785.1 Actinomycetota bacterium | reverse complement strand
GTCCGCGCGATGCTGCGCGAGTTGTACTACGTGCTGATCACGCAGCCGCTCATCCCGCTGTACTTCGTGAAGGGGCGCCGGATGGGCAGCGGCGTGAACCCGCCGTCGGGCTTCCCGGTGATCTTCATCCACGGTTATTTCCAGAACCGCGCCGACTTCTGGTGGCTGGCGAGGCAGTTCCGCAAGGCCGGGAAGGGTCCGCTCTACGGTTTCAACTACCCCTGGTTCGACTCGATAGATCGCAACGTCCCGCGGCTGGAGCGGTTCGTGGAGCGGGTGTGCGCCGAAACCGGCGCCCAGAAGGTCACGCTGATCGCCCACTCGCTGGGCGGTCTGGTGTCGCTGGAGTACGCGCACTCGAGCACCGGTACGGCCAGGGTGGCGCACTGCATCACGATCGGCACTCCGCATGCCGGCGTGGTGTGGCGCGGCCCGATCCCCGGCCGGGTGGCCAAGGAACTGCGTGCCGGGGGAGCCTTCGCGACCGAACGCAGCGAGCGTGCCGTGGTGGCGCCGACGTTGAGCGTCTACTCGACGCACGACAACATCGTGCACCCGCCGTCTACCTGTGAACTGTCCGCGCGGGGCGGTGACGACGTCGCCATCGACGGCCTGGGGCACCTGTCGCTGCTGTACTCCCGGGAGGTGGCCCGGGTGCTGATCGCCTTCATCGACGCCGACGAATCGGCGGCATGACCGGACTGCGGCTCCGGCCATGACCTGGCAGCAGATGGAGCCGTTCCTGGTGGCGCTGGCGATCGGCCTGCTGCTGGGTTTCGAACGGGAACGTAGTCATGAAGGGACACAGGCCGCGGGCTCCCGGTCGTTCGCGCTGGTGGCGCTGCTGGGCGCGATCGCGGCCGGGTTCGGGCCGGTGGCGCTGGTTGCCGGGCTGGCCGGGGTGGGCGTGCTGGTGGCGGTGGCCTACTTCCGCACCAGCAGTGCGGACCCGGGAACCACTACCGAGATTGCTGTTCTGATCGCCTACTTGCTGGGCGCGCTGGCCTATACCCGCTCCGCATTGGCGGTCGGCCTGGCCGTCGTCACCACGGTTCTCCTGGTGTCCAAAGCCCGGATCCACCGCTTCGCCCGCGAGGTCGTCAGCGACGTGGAACTCGAAGACACCATCAAATTCTTCGTGGTGGCATTCGTGGTCCTGCCGTTGCTTCCCGATCGCGATCTCGGGCCCTACGGTGTGCTGAATCCGGCGAAGTTGTGGCTGCTGGTCGTGCTGATCACCGGTATCGGCTGGCTGGGGTACATCGGTGTGCGGGCGCTGGGGCCGGCGCGCGGCCTGCTCGTCACCGGACTGGCCGGCGGCTTCGTGTCGGCCAGTGCGACCACCGCGTCGATGGGCCGGCTCAGCCGAACCGACGTGGGTGTGCGGGCCCCGTTGGCCAGCGCCCTGGTCGCCAGTATCGGCACGTTCGTGCAATTGCTCATCGTGATCGGTGTCGTCGACGCCGAGGTGCTGCGCCTGCTGTGGCCACCGGTGGTGGCCGGGGCGATCACGCTGACGGGAGTCGCCGCCTTCGTCGCCCGTGGCGGTCTCCACGGCGCGACCGCCGAACCGCCTCGGCCGGTGAGCCGCCCGTTCGCGATCCGCCCGGCCCTGATGCTCGCGGCGCTCTTGACAGCGGCCCTGATAGTCGCCCGCTGGGGCGCCGCACAGTTCGGCGCCGACGGAGCGGTCGCGGCCGCCGGCGCCGCGGGACTGGCCGACGCGCACGCCGGAGCGCTCGCCGGCGCGGGCCTGGCCGCCAAGGGCGCTATCACCGCCGACATCGCTGTGCTGGCCGCCACCGCTGCGCTGGGCTCCAATCTCCTGGTCAAGTGTGTGCTGGCCTTCGTCGCGGGTGGCCGTCGATTCGGCGCCGGGTTCGTTGCCGGAATGGCGCTACCGGCGCTGGCCTACGGTGGCGTCCTCACGGCGATGCGCGTGCTGTCCTGACCGCGGCTCAATCGGGGCTCAATCGCGGCTCAGCCGAAGGCGGCGCCCTGCTCGCGGTCGAGGTGTGTTTCGGCCTTGTTCTTCAGGACGAACACGTAGACGGCCAGCGACACCGCGATACACACCGTCACGTAGGCGATGAACAACGGAACCTGATCGCGCGCTTTGAGGGCCTGATACACCAGTGGCGCGGTGCCGCCGAACATCGAGTTGGCCAGTGCATAGCCGACTCCGACCCCCAACGCCCGGATGTGGGCCGGGAACAGTTCGGATTTCACCAGGGCGTTGATCGAGGTATAGCCGGTCAGGATCACGTAACCGACAGCGACCAGCAGGAAAGATGCCCAGGGAGAACGGGTTTCGGGCAGGTAGGTGATCAACACGTAGGTGTAGAACAGCCCGCCGATGCCGAACCACAGCAGCAGTGGGCGGCGCCCGACCCGATCGCTGATCAGTCCACCGATGGGTTGAAGGAGCATCAGGAATATCAGCCCGGCCAGGTTGATCCAGGTGGCTGCCAGCGCCTGGGAACCGTAGGCGGCCTTCACGATCGCCGGGGCGTTGACGCTGTAGGTGTAGAACGCCACCGTGCCGCCGAGGGTGATCATGAAGCACAGCAGCAGCGGTCGCCAGTAGTGGGTCAGCAACTCCCGCAACGAACCTGCGCCGCGATCCCGCCCGGACCGGACCGCCTCCAGTTGTTCGGCACTAAGTGATTCGTCCATCGTCCGGCGCAACCAGAACACCACCACCGCCGCCAGTGCCCCGATGGCGAACGCGATCCGCCAGCCGAATTCGTAGACCTGCTCGGTGGGCAGCACGGTGAGGATGATCAGCAGGGTGAACTGCGCGAGGACGTGGCCACCGACCAGGGTCACGTACTGGAACGATGAGAAGAAGCCCCGGCGCTCGCGGGTCGCCGCCTCCGACATGTAGGTCGCCGACGTGCCGTACTCGCCGCCGGTGGCGAACCCCTGGACCAGTCGACTGAGGATCAGGATGACCGGCGCCGCCACACCGATGCTGGAGCGTCCCGGCACCAGAGCGATCACCAGTGAGCACGCCGCCATCAGCGAGACGCTGACGGTCAGGGCGGCGCGACGGCCCCGCCGGTCGGCGAAACGGCCGAAGAACCACGATCCGATCGGCCGGGTCACGAACGTCACCGCGAAGATCGCGTAGACGTAGATCGTGGAGTTCTTGTCGGACTGGTCGAAGAACTGCGCCTCGAAGTACGTGGCGAAGACGGTGTAGACGTACACGTCGTACCACTCGACGAGGTTCCCCGAGGAGCCCCGGATGGTGTTCCAGATCGCCCGCCGGGTCTCGGCGGGCGTGGACCTCGGCGCGGGCGCTGCCGCGGAGGGAATGGGCGACCTGCGCATCGTCCGACCCTAGCGTCCGACCCCAGATCAGCGGTCGAGTCGGGACCGGCACCGCGCCGAGCCGCTTCCGTTACTCCGGGCCCCTACGATCAGGCCCTGTGACACTGGTACCCACGCGGTTCCGGATCGCCGGTCTGCTTGCCGCGGTCCTCGTCCTCGCGGCGCTACCGCTGGCCGCCCCGTCGGCCGCACTGCCGGCGTCGGCGAAGACCACCCAGTGGATCGTGGTCGGCGTGCCGGCCGCCGACGCCACCACCGGCACCCTGACCGCGTACCAGAAGGTCGGCCAGCAGTGGAAGGCCGTGCTGGGTCCGACCACCGCCAAGGTCGGCGAGCTCGGGGTCGGGGCGCCCGCCGACGGCGTCTACCGAACCCCGGAGGGCACCTTCGCCTTCGACCAGGCCTTCGGCCGCCAGCCCAACCCCGGCACCAAACTGCCCTACTTTCAGGCGACCGACCAGGACTGGTGGGACGAGGACGCGTCGTCGCCGACCTACCACACCCCTGTCCGCTCGCCGAACAGCCCGTCGGGTATCACCGAGAACCTCTACGACTCCGGGCCGGTGTACGACTACGCCGTCAACATCGCGGTCAATCCGCAGCGCATCCCAGGCAAGGTGTCCGGAATCTTCCTGCACGTGACCGACGGCAACCCCACCTGGGGCTGCGTCGCGATCGGCCGGGACGAGATGCGCTCGATCCTGACCTGGCTCGATCCGGCGGCCGACCCGCGGATCACCATCGGGGTGGGAAGCCCCGGACTGTTGCCGGTCGCGGGCTGAGCGACGACCGCCGGCACCCGGTGAGCTGTGGTTCGGAACCACGCTGATCAGCCGATAGGCTCATCGGCGTGATCTCGGGACGCGCAGTGCTGGGCTCCGCCGCCGCCGCGGTCGCGGTGGCCGGGCCGCCGGACTTCGGACAATGGGATCTACCGCGATGAGGTGGGTGCCGGCGGTCATGCTCGGTGGGGGAGTGGGGCTGACGCTGTTCTGCGCCGCCGGGGTGGCCACTGCGGATGCCGGCGATTCCACTGCAGACCGTGCGAGTGCAGACCGTGCGAGTGCCGGCCGTGCGAGTGCCGACCGTGCGAGTGCCGCGTCGGCGCAGCCGGGTCCGGGGGCGTCCCGGAACCGCGCGGTGGTCCCGAAGCGCGCATCGTCCGCCGTGAGTCGGCCGGTGACGGTGAATCTGCCGCAACTGCCGGCCACCAGTGGCCGGTCGTTCACCGTCTCGGCGGACGCCGTCACCGATGCCGCGCAGGGCTACGTCGACGCCGGCGGCGACCCGGCCGACGCACCCCGCTTCTTTTTCGGCGACCTCGCCGTGGGCAGCCTGGAACGACTGGCGGCCCCCGACGTCACCGCCGGGCAGATCAGGGACGACCTGGGCAACCTCACGGTGTCGGGGTACTTCGGCGGGGTCTGGCTGCGCGACAACCTGCGCCCGACCGATCCCGTTCCGGCACCCCCACCCGAGCCGGTCCCGGCTGCCGACCTGGTTGCACCTGCCGACCTGAGTGCATCGGCACTCGCGATCGGGATGTTCGACGCGCTGGCCGCCGGGCTGACCGGTGCCGCGGCAAGCGGCAACGGGTGGATCACCACGACCGCCGCGCACGCGACGGTGCCGGTCCTGCTTGCGCTGTACGGCTACAACCGCGGTTACCTGGAGTACCTGCTGGAGAACCCGCCGGCGGGTACGCCGTCCATGCAGGACACTCTGACCTGTACCGGTTTCCTGGGATGTTCGTCGACCGCATTCCCGCTTGAGTTGGACACCCGCTATGACGCGGTGCTGACCAACCTGGACACCCCGACGACTCTCGGATGGTGGGAGATGACGGCGTGGAGCGCCCTGCTGGAGAACGCGACCGGGACCGGCCGTTCGGTCTGGCAGACGATCGCCGGGCAGAGCGGCTTCTCCCCGGCCTCCTATCAGGCGTTGGTCGATCTCAGCTCGGCCTACCTGATGGTCAGCAAGGCCGCCGTGCTGTCGGCGATGCTCGCCGCGGCCGACGGGGACACCGACACCGCCGCCGCGTCCCTACGGTTGCAGGCCGGGCTCTGGATGTGGTCGGGCAGCTACTTCGGCGGCCTGGCGTCGTCCGCGCCGGTCGGAACCATCCCATCGATCCGGACGTGATGGCATGGGAATAGCAGCGGAATAGCGGCGGCGTAGCAGCGGCGCGGGATCACTCGCGCCGGACGGCGAGTGCCCCGCTGCCGGCGAACACCAGCAGCAGGAACGCGAAGCAGTACACCGCCGCGAGTTCGCCGCCGTTCTGGATGGGCAGCAGACCATCGGGTTGATGCGCGGTGAAGTAGGCGAAGGCCATCGTTCCCGAGCCGATGAACGCGGCGATCCGGGTGAACAGACCGACCATCACGAGCACCCCGACGATCAGTTCGATGACACCGGCCCACCAATAGGGCCAGGTGCCGAACGGCACCGCCCCGCTCTTGGTGGCCGGCCACCCGAACAGCTTGGCCGTTCCGTGCAGGGCGAACAGAAACCCGATGACGATGCGGAAGATCCCAAGGACCGTCGGCGAGTGCTGGTCGAGTCGCGCTGAAACCTGGCTCATGGAATGACAATACGGCCGGACCGTCCCCCGGCGACAAACCACTGAAAGGTCCACAGCTTCGCACCGTCCCGGGCTACTCCTCTCTCAGATTATTTTCAGGACCGCCGCCCAGCCGACCGCGCTGATCATGGGTCCCAGCGGCGTGCCGATCCCCAAGCAGGACTACATCGACACCGTCATGGAGTACTACGTCCTGCCCAACAGCCCCGCCGACACCGTCGCCCAGACGGTCTTCACCCCAGAGGGGCTGTACCCGATCACCGGGGTGAAGAGCCTGGAACTCAACACCCCGGTCGAACAGGGCATCGACATCCTGGATCTGACTATGGATGAGCTCGAAGCCGGGACCGTGACATCGGTTTTCGGCTACTCGCAGAGCGCCATCATCGGCGCACTGATGCAGCGGGGATACAAGGGCTACACGGTTCCCGAGGATCTTGCCGACACCACCCAGTTCATCTTCGTCGGTAATGAGCTGAACCCGGACGGCGGTCTGCTGTCCCGTTTCCCCGGACTGACGCTGCCCAGTCTCGGTCTGGACTTCTACGGCGCGACCCCAGAGAATGCCTACCCCACGTTCAACTACACCCAGGAGTACGACGGGTTCGCCGACTTTCCGCGGTACCCGCTGAACTTCCTCTCCGACCTGAACGCCGTCATGGGCATCTTCCTGGTCCACACCAGGTACACAGATCCTGAATACCTCCCGATCGGGGCGGTGACGCCGATCGCCCGCGGCGGAACCGCGATCGAACTGCCCACCACGTCACCGCTGACCCAGAGCTACTACTTCATCCGGACCGAAAACCTGCCACTGCTGGCGCCGCTGCGGGCTATCCCCATCATCGGTGAGCCGCTCGCTGCGCTGGTCCAGCCCGCGCTGAAGGTGATCGTCGATCTCGGCTACGGCGATCCGGCGCACGGGTTCCTCACCGGTACGCAGCCGTTCGCCAACGTTGAGACCCCGTTCGGGTTGTTCCCGGACGTCGATCCGATGGAGGTGCTGACACTCTTCGTCGCCGGTATCGAGAAGGGCATCCAGGACTTCATCCACGCTCTCGGGCCGGACGGCTCGGTGGCCCGGGAACTCAGCGAGATCCGGTTGCCGTCCTTCGAGTTACCGACCGTCGTCCTGCCCGCTCCGCACGAGGTCCTTCCCGCGATCGCGGCGCTGGTCACCGAGGTGCTGGACCGGGTCTCCGGCGCTGCGGCATCTCTGTACGCGCCGCTGTTGCCGACGGCGGACATCATCAACGCCATCCTGCTGCCCTTGCCGGCCTACAACCTGGCGCTCTTGGTTGACGGAATTGAGCAGGCTCTTTCCGGCGACGTGATCAATGGTGTGGTGAATGCCCTGCTGCGCCCCGTCGCCGCTGACGTGGGCCTGGTGACGCTGGCCGTGATGATCAGCCTCGCCGTCTGGGGACAGGGGATCTCTGGAGCGGTGAACGACATCATGGGCCCCCGCACCGTGTGACAGACCGCCGTTAGGCGTTAGGCGTTGGGCGTTACTCGGATTCCGACGCGCCCGAGCCGACCTCGGCCGGCAGTGGCGGGGGCAGCGGGGTGGCCGATGACGACGGCGCAGCCGATGTCTTCGGGGCGGAGGTGCCCGAGGTGGTCGGGGTAGCCGTGCCTGAGGTCGTCGCAGCTGGCGTGGACGTACTCGAGGTGGACGTACTTGACGTGGACGTGCTCGACTTAGCGGTGCCCGACGTCCCCGGGGACTGCGGTCCGTGGTAGTCGGTCCAGGTCTCGGTGCGGAACGTGTCCCCGCCGACGGTGACACTGAGCGCCTGCGGAGTCACCGTGTAGGTCGCCCCATCGTTCTTGGCGACGAAGGTGTTGCCGGCGGTCTTGGTGGCCGCGACGACCAACTTCGCGCCGTCGGTGACCCGTACCCCGCGGTACTGGTAGTCGCCCGCGGATGTCTGACAGATCGCCACCCGGGAGGTGTCGGTGGCGCCGAAGATGACCGCGGTGTCCGGCTTGGCGCACCGGGCGGTGGAGTCGACATAGCCCTGCCCGTCCGAGGGAGGTGCCGCGGTGGGGGCGGCAAAGGCCAGCGGCACACCGATCGCGACGATCCCGGCAGCGGCGGACAGGCCGACAACGAACCCTGACTTGCGCAACCCTGATTTGTGAAGAGTGGAGCCTGAATTATGAAAGATGGAGTTAGTCATCAGGTCTCCACCAGAACACAGCCCGAGGCCGCGCCGCCAGCAAAGATGCCGACCCACAACGCAATCGTTAGGCCCCTGAGACAGAGATCCCTGAGACAGAGATCCCTGGGACAGGCTCGCCCCGGTGGATGACCGCGGTGACGGTCAGAGCTTCGTCGAGAATCACCAGGTCGGCCCGGTTTCCGGGCGCCAGCATCGGATCCGGCAGTCCCAGCGCGCGGGCCGGATTGATCGAGGACTGGAGGACGGCCGCGCGCAGGGCGTCGTCGCGGGCCAACCCGCAGTGCTGCACCGCGAACCGGAACAGGCGATCCATGGTGGCGGTGCTGCCGGCGATGGTATCGGTGCCGGCCAGGTGCGCCACCCCGTCGGTCACCTGCACCGCCAACGGCCCGATCCGGTACGGGCCGTCGGTCACGCCGGCCGCCGCCATCGCGTCGGTGACCAGGTCGACCCGGTCCGGACCGGCACTGCGGCAGACGTGCCGGTACAGCGCGGGGTCGATGTGCACGCCGTCGGCGATGATCTCCACGGTGACCCGGGGATCCTCCAGCAGGGCGATCACCGGACCGGGTTCGCGGTGGTGGACCGGGCGCATCGCGTTGAACAGGTGGGTCGCCACCGTCGCCCCGGCCGCCACCGCGGCGCGGGTCCGGTCGTAGGTGGCGTCGGTGTGCCCGACGGCCGCGACCGCGCCGGCCTCGACCACCCGCCGGATCGCCGCCAGTGCGCCGTCTCGCTCCGGGGCGAGAGTGATCATTCGTATCGTGCCCCCGGCGGCGGCCAGGACCCGGTCCAGTTCGGCCGGATCGGGATCGCGGAGCAGCGCCGGATCGTGTGCGCCGCAACGGTTCTCCGCCAGCCATGGGCCTTCGAGATGGATCCCGTCGATCACACCGGCCCGGACCTGACCGGCGAGTTCGCCGACCTGGCGCAGCAGGTCCGGCGGGGATTCGGTGACCAGGGATGCCACCAGGGTGGTGGTGCCGTGACGACGATGCAGGTGCACGGCCGCTGCGACCTCGCCGGGTCCGCCGGAGAAACTCGCTCCACCCCCGCCGTGGACATGGGTGTCGACGAAACCCGGCACGATCGTCGCCGTCTCGCCCAGGTCCATCTCCGCGGGCTCACCCAGATCCCTGTCGGCGGGCCGGGGTGGCTCGCCCGCGCCGACGGCGACGATGGTGCTCCCGGAGATCTCGACCCAGCCCGGGCGTAACAGTTCGCGGCCGGTCAGAACCGTTCCGGCACGAACGATCACGCTAGATGCCCTGCCAGGCCGGCTTCGACGCGTAGGTCTCCCGGTAGTAATCGGCCAGTTGCAGCCTGCGGGCGGCGGCGTCGTCGATCAGCACCGTCGCGTGCGGGTGGTGTTGCAGGATGGTCGCCGGCCACAACGCCGACACCGGACCCTCGACCAGTTGATGGACCGCCTGGGCCTTGCTACGCCCGGTGGCCACCAGTACCACGTGCCGGGATCCCATGATGGTGCCGAGGCCCTGGGTCAGACAGTGCGTGGGGACCGCGTCGATGTCGTCGCCGAAGAAGCGGGCGTTGTCCAGTCGGGTCTGCCGGGTCAGCGTCTTGATCCGGGTGCGCGAGGCCAACGACGAACCCGGCTCGTTGAAGCCGATATGACCGTCGGTGCCGATCCCGAGGATCTGTAGGTCGATCCCGCCGGCGTCCCGGATCGCCTGCTCGTAGGCGGCGCAGGCGGCCGGAATGTCGGCGGCGAGTCCATCGGGGCCCTGCACCGCGCCCGGGCCGAAGTCCACCCGGGACGCGAAGACGGTGTCGATGACGTTGCGGTAGCGCTCCGGGTGGTCCGGCGGTAAACCGACGTACTCGTCGAGGGTGAACCCGCGCGCGGCGGAGAACGAAATCCGGCCGGCCGCGCAGCGCTCCACCAGGGAGTCATAAATGGGTAGCGGAGATGAGCCGGTGGCCAGCCCCAGCACGGCGTCGGGCTTGCGAGTCAACAGCTCCTCGATAGCGCCGGCGGCGACGTCCCCGATCTCCCCGCCGTCGCGCAGGATGACGACCTCCATCCCCGGTGTCCTACTTGGTCGCGGTGAACAGTGTTGCGCCGCAGCCGATCGGACCGGCACCGGTGACTTCGTCCGCCACCGCGACATTGCCCGGTTCGCGTTCGTCCATCACCACCACCGGCACCACCGGACTGAACCCCGCCGCCACGATGGCCGGGACGTCGTAGGTGATCACCCGCTGTCCGGCCGTGACGGTGTCGCCCTGGGCGACATGTGCGGTGAATCCGGACCCCTGTAACTGCACGGTGTCCAGACCGAGGTGCACCAGGATTCCGACATTGTCCGGGGTCATGATCACGTAGGCGTGCGGGAGGAGTTTGAGGATCTTGCCGCCGACCGGCGCCACCGCATCGACCACCCGGTGCGGCGGGTCGATCGCCGCGCCGTACCCGACCATCCCGCCGGCGAACACCGGGTCGGGGACATCGGCCAGGGCGACGGCCGTGCCCTCGATGGGGGCGAGGACGTGGGTGCTGCTCACGGCGGCTCCTTCGGCGGTGGTTCAGGCTCGCAGTTCGACTCGGCCTCGGGTCGACTCAGGATAGTGACTCCCGCCCCGCCGAGCGGGCGAATTGGCGGGTGAGCTGGGGTGATTGTGGCTAAGCTCGGCGCGGACGTGCGATCAGGAAGGTCGGCCGGAGATGACCGAAGTGACGAAAAGCGCAGGCGGACAACCGAAGTCGGGACTGAACATTCCGGGCTTCGCGCAACTGCAGCGGCTCGGCAAGAGCCTGATGCTGCCCATTGCGGTGCTGCCGGCGGCCGGCATCCTGCTGCGGTTGGGTCAGGACGACCTGCTGGGCCGTATCAAAGCCCCGGTGATCGGGCCGTTCTTCCAGGCCATGAGCGCCGCCGGCGGTGCGCTGTTCACCAACCTGGCACTGCTGTTCGCCGTCGGCGTCGCGATCGGGTTCGCCCGCAAAGCCGACGGATCCACCGCCCTGGCCGCCGTGGTCGGCTACCTGGTGATGCAAGCCGTGTTCAAGACCATGTCGCCGTTCGTCCTGACCGACCAACTGGACAAGGCCGGCGAACAGGCCCAGATCAACTACAGCGTCTTCGGCGGCATCGTGGTCGGTCTGATCACCGCCACCCTGTTCGACCGGTACCACACCATCAAATTGCCGCCCTACCTCGGATTCTTCGGCGGCCGCCGGTTCGTGCCGATCGCAGTGTCGCTGGTCACGCTGGTGGTGGCGTTCGCGATGAGCTATTTCTACCCGATCTTCGACGCCGGTCTCACCGGTCTGGGCCGGTTCATCGGCGGCGCGGGCGCGCTGGGCGCCTTCGTCTACGGGTTCGCCAACCGGATGCTGATTCCCATTGGGCTGCACCACATCCTGAACTCCTTTGTGTGGTTCCTCTACGGCGACTACACCACCCCCGACGGCAGTGTTGTCACCGGCGAGCTGACCCGGTTCGCCGCCGGGGACCCGACCGGCGGGCATCTCACCGCCGGCTTCTACCCGATCCTGATGTTCGGCCTGCCGGCCGCCGCGCTGGCGATGATCCACGTGGCGAACGCGCGTCAGCGGAAGGTGGCGTTCGGCATCCTGTCGGCCGCCGGATTGACGGCGTTCCTCACCGGGGTGACCGAACCGCTGGAGTTCGCCTTCATGTTCGTCGCCTTCCCGCTGTACGTCATTCACGCGGTCCTGACCGGTCTGTCACTGGCCATCGCCTACGCACTCGATATCCACCTGGGTTTCTCGTTCTCAGCGGGCCTGATCGACCTGGTGCTCTACGGCACCGCCCCGGCGGCCAAGAACGTCCCGCTGCTGATCGTGATGGGCTTGGTCTTCTTCGTCGTGTACTACCTGCTGTTCCGGTTCGTGATCGTGAAGTGGAATATGCGCACCCCCGGCCGGGAGCCGGAGGTCGAGTTCGAGGCGGAGGAGCGGGCCAACCTGAGCGACGGGGGCGACGCCCCCACCGCGGTGGGGGTCGAGCCTGCGGCAACCCAAGTCACAACCGACAGCAAGGCCGAGCAACTCATCGCGGCGTTCGGCGGCCGGGAGAATCTGGTCAACGTCGACGCCTGCATCACCCGGTTGCGGATGGAAGTGGCCGACACCTCCAAGGTGGACCATGACCGTCTCAAAGCGCTCGGGGCGGCCGGTGTCATCGAGGTGGGTAGCGGTGTTCAGGCGGTCTTCGGTACCCAGGCGGAGGCGCTGAAGAACGAGATCCTCGAGGTGCTTTAGCGGTTTGCCCGCGGAAACGCGCCCGCCGTGCTCGCCCGTCGCCCCGCCGTGCCTGAGAATGGGTGCCGTGCGGACCGGAGAGATCACAGCGCTGACCGGGCTGCGCATCGTTGCGGCCCTGTGGGTGGTGTTGTTTCACTTCCGGCCACTGCTGTGGGAGGCCTCGCCGCGATTGCAGGACGACGTCGCGCCACTGCTCGACGCCGGCGCCCAGGGCGTCGACCTGTTCTTCATCCTGAGCGGGTTCGTCCTGACCTGGAACTACCTGGACCGGATGGGGCCGACCTGGTCCGGCCGGGCGACGCTGCACTTCCTGTGGCTGCGACTGTCCCGGGTGTGGCCGGTCTACCTGGTCACCATGCACCTCGCCGCGCTCTGGATCATCATCACGCTGCACGTCGGGGACATCCCGTCCCCGGACGCCGACAATCTGACGGCGATCAGCTACGTCCGCCAGTTCTTCATGGTTCAGCTGTGGTTCGAGCCGTTCTTCGACGGCACCAGCTGGGACGGCCCGGCCTGGTCGATCAGCGCGGAGTGGCTGGCGTACCTGATCTTCGGCGCGCTGGTTCTGGTGATCTTCCGGATCGCCGCGGTCTCCCGGGCCCGGGTGCTGTTTGCGCTGGCCGCGCTTGCGGCGCTGCCGCCCATTCTGCTGCTGCTCGCCAGCGGGGTGCTCTACACACCGTGGAGTTGGCTGCCGAGGATCATCGCGCAGTTCACCGCTGGGGCACTGGCCTGCGCGGCGGTCCGGCGGCTGCGTATCAGCGACCGCGGCCGACGTGTCGCCGGCTACCTGTCGGTGCTGTTGGGCGGCGCACTGGTCGGCGGCCTTTACTACTACGCCGAACACCCGGTGCCGGGGATGGTGGACTCGGGAGCGCTGGTGTCCGTGCTGTTCCTGCCGCTGGTGGTGGCACTGTCCGTGGGCGCGGGCACGCTGCCGGCGCTGCTGTCCACCCCGGTTTTCAGCTACGGCGGGAAGATTTCGTTCAGCCTCTACATGATCCATGAGCCGGTGCACACCGCCTGGAACTGGGCGGTGGCGCAGTACCAGATCGTGCTGCCCAAATCGGTCGCCAAAGTGGTGGTGGTCGGGCTGATCGCGGTGGCCGTGCTGCTCGCCATGCTGCTCTATCACGTCGTCGAGGAGCCGGCCCGTCGCTGGATGCGGCGGATGATCGACACCGGGGATGTGCGGCAGGCCCCCGGATTCCCCGCGGCGGACGATGCGGCCGGGTCCGAGAGTTCCGGCGCGCTTCGTGGCGCAGCGGCGGGTATCGCGGCGATCACCCTGCTTATCGCGATGCACGGCGGTACCGGCACACCCGCCGCCCGGGCCGCGACGGTGAGCGAGATCGCCATCATCGGGGATTCCTACACTGCCGGATCCGGCGAGGGCGGTAACGGTCCGCAGGCCTGGACCGAGGTCGCCCGCCAACTGCTGGCCGCCGAAGGGGTGGACCTGGACGCCGCTATCGCCGCCGAGGGCGGCGCGGGCTACGGCCGGCGTGGCAACGCGGGAAGCGTGTTCATCGATCTGGCCGCCAGGGCGGTCCGCCCCGGAGACAAACTGGTGCTGTTCTTCGGTTCCCGGAATGATCAGCCGGTCGACCCGCAGCGGTTGCCGGGCTTGGCGGCCGACGCCTTCCGCCTGGCGCGCATGACCGCGCCGGCCGCAAAATTGCTGGTCATCGGTCCGCCCTGGCCCACCGCGTTCCCGCCGCCGGAGGTGCTGACGATCCGGGACCGGCTGCGCGAGCAGGCGGTCGGTGCCGGGGCGGTGTTCGTCGACCCGATCGCCGAGGGCTGGTTCGTCGGCCGACCGGACCTGATCGGCGCGGACGGAATTCACCCCACCGATGCCGGCCACGCCTATATGGCGGCCCGGATCGCGCCGCTGATCTACGACCAGCTCACCGTCCGGATCTGACCCCGATGAAACCCCAGTGGATGCTCACCGCGGCGGCGACGACAGCCGTCGTGGCGGTGACTTTCGGGCTGGTCGGTGCGGACCAACCGGCGCCGTCGGAGCCTGCTGCCGTGATCGGCGGCCCGTACGCCCGGCTACTCAGTGACGCCAACGATCTCGGTCCGGCCCGGGGTGAGCGGGTTCAGCTGACCGCCGCGCTGAACCGGGCCGCCGAGCCGGTCCGGCTGACCCGCTGGGCGGACGACCGCGGACTTTCGGTGCGCTGGCGGGACGGCGATGACTGGGCAATCCTCGAAGGGGCGCCGTCGGCCGTCGCCGACGCCTTCGGGGTCGACGTGCACGACTACCGGGCACTGAGCGGACCGGAACCGGGCCGCGTCTTCTACGCCTCGCCCCAGCAGCCGAATGTGCCGGCGGCAGCCCGCGCCGAGGTCGCCGCGATGGGCCGGATCCTCGGCTATGCCCCGTACCGGTCGGCGTTGCCGCCGACCCCGCCGCGCGATGTTCCCGACGGCGGATTGCTGCCGACCCAGCTACTCACCGCGTACAACGTCGACCCGCTGACCGCCGCCGGCTATACCGGTGTGGGTACGACGGTGGTGGTGTTCAGCTTCGATGGTTTCAACCAGCAGGACATGGACAGCTTCGCCGACTGGTTCGACCTGCCCCGATTCACCGTGGAGGTGGTCGGCGGGATGCCGAGCCAACGCACCGGTGAGTCCACGATGGATCTGCAGATGATCCACGCCGTCGCGCCGGATGCGAAGCTGGTGATGGTCAACGCCCGCCCGACCGTCGAGGACGGCGGCAGCCTGGAGAAGGTCGGCCGGCTGATGGAGTCGGTGGACCGTCAGTTCCCTGGGGCGATCTGGAGCCTTTCGATCGGTTGGGGCTGCGACCGGCTGTTCACCCCCGCCGACCTCGCCCCGGTGCGCTCCGCACTCGCGGCCGCCCTGCGTCGGGGCACCACCGCCTTCGACGCCAGCGGGGACTTGGCCGGTCTGGAGTGCCGCGGCGGGAAGAACTGGTCCGACCCGCCCACCCCGGACGATGTCGGTGTCGACGCGGTGGCGTCGATACCGGAGATGACATCGGTGGGAGGTACCACGCTGTCCACAACGGCCAACGGGGACTGGCTGGCCGAGCAGGCCTGGTACGACGTGCCGCTCACCCAGGGCAGCGCAGGCGGGGCGTCCACACTGTTCGCCCGGCCGCCGTGGCAGATCGTCAACTCGAGTGCCGGCCCGGCCGACCGCCGACTGGTTCCCGATGTCGCCGCAGTCGCGGACCCGTTCACCGGGGTGAAGTTCGTGTACAACCAGCAGGTGTTCGTGGGCGGCGGCACTTCCCAGGCGGCGCCGGTCTGGGCGGGCCTGGCCGCGGTGATGAACGACACGCTGGACGGGCAGGGGCTGGAACCGCTCGGCGACCTCAACCCCATCCTGTACCAGGTGGCCAAAGGTTCGGCGGTGCCCGCCTTCCGAGACATCCAACTGGGCGGCAACGCCATCAGCCCGGGCGGAAGCGGATTCGACATGGTGACCGGGCTGGGTACGCCCAACGTCGAGAACCTGGTGAAGGACGTCATGCTGCGCCGGTCGGTGAACCGATGACAGCCAGGTCGGTGGGTCCGGAGGATACTTTCGACGGTTACGCCCTGCCGCACGGGCGTTACCGGGCGAGGCGTTCCCGCGGACCGAAGTACTTCGTCACCCTGGGTGTGTGGGTTCTCAGCCTGGTCGCCGCGATGCTGGTGCTCACGCTGATCGACACCCAGGTCGCCAACGTGCCGACCCGCTATGTCTGCCCACCGGACTGTGGCAGTCCGCCCACCGGGCTCCCGGTTGCCACCAATCCCCGGTTCACCGCCCCCGACGGGTCATTCTCGGTGTCGTACCCGGTGGCCGGGGCCGCTTACGAGGTCACCACCGACGACAACGGCGTCACCGCGCTATGGACGGCCGGCGACGGCGGCACGCTGCGACTGTTCTCCCAGCCCGCGCAGGGGCGCAACGCCCGCCAGGTCGTCGAGCAGTTCATGCAGGGCGCCTTCCCCAATGCGGTGACCTCCTACGAACTGCCGAACGCCACCGTCGGCTATCACCTCGGGTACGGCGTGGTGGCGGACTTCCAGCCGTTGGGGACGGCGAACCGCGCCGACGCGACCCGGGTCATCGTCGTCGCCGCGATCAAGAACGATCTTGCGCTGATCGCCGCCGCTGCCGGGCCGTTCCGGGAGTTCGCGCCCGGAAACGGGCCCGGACCACCGTCCCCGGCGAATCTGCAGATCGCCCAGGACATGGGAAAATACGTCAACAGCTTCTTCTGGCGCGGCGACCCACCCCGCTGAACTTTGTGGCTCGCTGAACGCTATGGCTCGTCGTCCGGCCGGGCATCTTCTGGCGCGTCGGGTGCCGGCGGCGGCGGAACCGGCGGCTGCCGGTCCAGCCAGTCCTTGAGCCGGATCAACTGGCTGGCGACCAGTCCGAGGCCCACCAGCACCAGGCCGCCGATGATCAGCGCGGTTGTCATGGCTGTCCCTTCCTGTCCCCTGCGGTACTGGCCCTATCCTCGTCTGAGTGTCCCAAGCGTCCGGTGCCGAGGTGCGTGCATTGCGCGCCAGGCTGGACGGGCTGACCTTCCGGGACGCCGCCCGACTGGGCGGGCAGCTGAAATCCCTGCGCGGCGCGGTGACCGCCGAGAAACTCGGGCAACTGGAATCCCGGTTCGCCGCGGCCGAGAAGACCGTCGCCGCCCGGACTGCGGCGGTTCCCCGGATCAGCTACCCCGACCTGCCGGTCAGCGCACACCGCGACCAGTTGGCGGCCGCGATCCGCGACCATCAGGTGGTGGTGGTCGCCGGGGAGACCGGCTCGGGCAAGACCACCCAGCTGCCCAAGATCTGCCTGGAACTGGGCCGCGGAATCCGCGGCACCATCGGCCACACCCAGCCCCGCCGATTGGCGGCCCGGACGGTGGCGGCTCGAATCGCCGAGGAACTGGGCACCCCACTCGGGGAGACCGTGGGCTACAGCGTCCGGTTCACCGATCAGGTCAGCGACCGGTCGCTGATCAAGTTGATGACCGACGGCATCCTGCTGGCCGAGATCCAGCGCGACCGGCGGCTGCTGCGCTACGACACCCTCATCCTCGATGAGGCACACGAGCGCAGCCTCAACATCGACTTCCTGCTCGGCTATCTGGCCCAACTGTTACCGCGCCGGCCCGACCTGAAAGTGATCGTCACCTCGGCCACCATCGCGCCGGAGCGATTCGCCGCCCACTTCGGCACCGCTGAACCGGCCCCGATCATTGAGGTTTCGGGTCGTACCTACCCCGTCGAGATCCGTTATCGCCCTTTGGATCTGCCGTCACCGATGTCGCCTGGCAAAGAAGGTCCCGACGATCCTGACGATCCCGATCACGAGGTGGTCCGGATCGAACCACGGGACCAGACCGAGGCGATCATCGACGCCATCCACGAACTCGCCGCTGAACCGCCGGGTGACATCCTGGTATTCCTGTCCGGTGAACGCGAGATCCGGGACACCGCCGAGGCGGTCCGGGGGGTGGTTCGCGGCGTGGACGTGCTGCCCCTGTACGCGCGGTTGGCCACTGCCGAGCAGATGAAGGTATTCACCGCCAACAGCAGCCGGCTGGTGCGGCGAATCGTGTTGGCCACCAACGTCGCCGAAACCTCGCTCACCGTGCCGGGGATCCGCTACGTCATCGACCCGGGTACCGCACGGATCTCCCGCTACAGCCGGCGCACCAAGGTTCAACGGCTGCCGATCGAACCGGTATCCCAGGCATCCGCGGCCCAACGGGCGGGCCGGTCCGGGCGGACCTCCCCGGGTGTGTGCATCCGGTTGTACTCCGAACAGGACTTCGAAACCCGGCCGCAGTACACGGATCCGGAGATTCTGCGCACCAACCTGGCCGCGGTGATCCTGCGGATGGCCGCCCTGCAACTCGGCGATGTGGCGGACTTCCCATTCATCGACCCGCCGGAGTCCCGCAGCATCCGGGACGGTGTGCAACTGCTTCAAGAACTCGGTGCTTTCGACGCGAATGCGTCGATCACCGCTCTGGGCCGGCGGCTGGCGGAGTTGCCGGTCGACCCGCGACTGGGCCGGATGATCCTGCAGGCCGACAGCGAAGGCTGTTTGCGGGAGGTGCTGGTACTCGCCGCTGCGCTGTCCATCCCGGACCCACGGGAGCGCCCCATCGACGCCGAGGAGGCGGCCCGGCAGAAGCACGCCCGGTTCGCCGACGAGTCCAGCGACTTCCTGTCGTTCCTGAACCTCTGGGGTTATCTGCGTGAGCAGCGGACCGCGTTGTCGGGCAGTGCATTCCGCCGGATGTGCCGGCAGGAATACCTGCACTATCTCCGGGTCCGGGAGTGGCAGGACCTGGTCGGGCAACTGCGCGGGATCACCCGCGGGATCGGACTGCGTGGTGGGGAGGAGTCCGACGGCACCCAGCCCGCCGACCCGGCCCGGGTGCACGCCGCGCTGGTGTCGGGGCTGCTGTCCCATATCGGAATGCGCGACGGCGAGACGCGGGACTACACCGGTGCCCGCAACACCCGATTCGTCCTGGCGCCCGGGTCGGTGCTGACCCGCCGACCGCCACGCTGGGTGGTGGTGGCCGATCTGGTCGAGACCAGCCGACTGTATGGGCGGGTCGCCGCGCGGGTCGAACCGGAGATGGTCGAACGGGTCGCCGGCCACCTGGTGGCACGCAGTTACAGCGAGCCGCACTGGGACGCCAAACGCACGGAAGTGCTTGCCTACGAGCGGGTCACGCTCTACGGACTGGCCCTGGTGGCCCGCCGGCGGGTGAGCTACTCGGCGGTGGACCCTGAGCTGTGCCGGGAGCTGTTCATCCAGCATGCGCTGGTCGACGGTGAGTGGCGCACCAACCACCGGTTCTTTGCCGAGAACGCCCGGCTGCGCGCGGAGATGGCCGAACTGGAGGAGCGCACCCGTCGCCGCGACCTGCTGGTGGGGGACCACCAGATCGCGGAGTTCTACGACGCCCGCATTCCCGCCGACGTCGTCTCCGGGCGGCACTTCGACGGGTGGTGGAAGAAGCAGCGGCACCGGACCCCGGACCTGCTCACGCTGAGCCGGTCCGACCTGCTGCAGAGCGAGGTCACCGACACCGAACGGCCCGACCACTGGGATGCGGGGGACCTCGCGTTGCCGCTGAGCTACCGGTTCGACCCGAGCGCCACCGACGACGGTGTGACCGTGCACGTTCCGGTCGCGGTGCTGGCTCGCCTCGGCGGCGAGGAGTTCAGTTGGCAGGTGCCGGCGCTGCGCGAGGAGCTTTTCACTGCACTGATCAAGTCGCTACCGAAGGACCTGCGGCGCAACTTCGTTCCCGCCCCCGATACCGCCAAGGTCTTGCTCGCCGCCATCGAGCCCGGACCCGAGCCGGTGCTGGCGGCGATACAGCGGGAACTTCACCGGCAAACCGGGATTCTGGTGCCGATCGACGCGTTTGATCTCGACAAGCTGCCCGCACACCTGCGGGTGACGTTCGCCGTCGAGGCGCCCGATGGCACCGTGGTGGCGCGCAGCAAGGACCTGGCCGCCCTGCAGGCGAAACTTGCGGCGCCGGCCCGGCAGGCGGTGGCCGACGCGGTGGCCGGTGCCTGGGAGCGCACCGGACTGCGCAGTTGGCCCGAGGATCTGGGTGAGCTCCCGAAGGTGGTGCAGCGGACCGTCGATGGGCTCAGCGTCCGCGGCTACCCCGGTTTCGCGGACACCGGCCGGGCGGTCGACATCCGGGTGTTCGCCACCGAAGCTGAACGCGACGCCGCGATGCCGGCCGGATTGCGCAGACTGCTCCGGCTGGCGGGACCCTCCCCGGTGAAAAGTATTGAGAAGCGGCTCGATACCCGAACCCGGCTGATGCTCGGGACCAACCCCGACGGTTCGCTTTCGGAGCTGTTGGAGGACTGCGCCACCGCGGCCGTCGACGTCCTCGCCCCCACCCCGGTGTGGACCCGGCCGGAATTCGACGCGCTGCGCCAGCGGGTGAGCACCGGCATGGCGGCGGCCACCGCAGAGATCACGGTCCGGGTGCAGAAGGTGCTGACGGCGCTGCAATCCGTCGAACTGGCGTTGCCGGTCAGCCCGCCTGCGGCACAGGCTGATTCGATCGCCGACATCAGGTCACAACTCGCCGCGCTGCTCCCGCCCCAGTTCGTCACCGCGACGGGAGCGGCGCACCTGGCGGATCTCACCCGCTACCTGACCGCCATCGCGCGGCGGCTGGACCGGCTACCGCACGGTGTCGCCGCAGACCGGGAACGTATGGCTCGGGTTGCCGCGGTGACGGCGGCGTACCGCGAACTCGTCGCGGCCCTGACGCCGATGCGGGCTGCCGGTGCGGATGTCCGCGACATCGCCCGGCTGATCGAGGAGTTCCGGGTGAGCCTGTGGGCCCAGCAGCTGGGGACCGCGCGGCCGGTCAGCGAACAGCGGATCTACCGGGCCATCGACGCGATCCTGCAGTGAGGTCGTCCCGGATCGTCAGCCGGTGGCCACCCGGACCGCACCGCTTTGCGCGACAGCGGTGTCCAGCACCAGTTCGGCGACCCGGTTGCGGTGCTGTTCGGCGCTGCCCAGCAGAGCGGCGTCGGTCGCGGCGCGTTTGAAGTACAGGTGCGCCTGATGCTCCCAGGTGAAGCCGATACCGCCGTGCACCTGAATGGTGTCGGCGGCGATCCTGCTGAAGGCCGCCGATGCCGTCGCCTGCGCGACGCTGGTAACCAGTGCCGCGTCGTCGGAGCCGCCGGCGAGCGCCCACACCGCGTAGTAGGCCGCCGAGCGGGCATGCTCGAGGTCGACGAGCATATCGGCCAGTTTGTGCTTGACGGCCTGGAAGGACCCGATCTGGCGGCCGAACTGCAACCGCGACTGGGCATAGTCCACCGACAGGTCTAGCAGGTGCTGGGCGGCGCCCACCTGTTCGACGGCGAGCAGGGCTGCACCGACCTGCAAAGCGTGGGTGATCACCCGCTCGGCGGAATCCGGGCCGGCCAGCAGTCGCCCCGGGGCGCCGGTCAGGGTCACCGTCGCCTGCGGCCGGGTCAGGTCCATGGTGACCAGCGGCATGCGCTGTACACCGGGCGCGTCGGTGTGCACGGCGTACAGGCCGATACCGTCGGATCCGGTTGCCGCGACCAACAATTCGTCTGCTGCGTCGGCGTCGACCACCCGCACGACGGTGCCGGTGAGGGTGGTGGCGCTGACGTCGCCGTCGGTATGGACCGTCACTGCGGCCGGGTCGAAGGCCCCGCCCCGGTCGGCGACCGCGAAGGCCGCGGTGCTGGCCCCCTCGATCAGTGCGACCAGCAGGTCGTCGCGGGCGGTGCCGGCCGGGCAGGCAGCCAGGGCAGGGATGGCCAGGTAGACCGTGCCGAACAGGGGTCCGCTGGCCAGCGTCGCCCCGAACTGCTCGACCGCCACCGCCTGGTCCACCAGCGAACCGCCCACGCCGCCATCGTGTTCCGGGATCGACATACCCAGGACGCCCAACTCGGAGCCCAGCCGCCGCCACACCTGCGGGTCGTAGCGGACGTCTGCTTCCATCACGCGGCGGGCGGCCTGTTCGCCGAAGTTGGACTCGCAGAACTTGCTGACAGCAGCCCGGAGTGCCTGCTGCTCGGCGGTGAAGGCGAACGTCGAACTAACTTCCGCAAGCTCCTCAGCCCCTCTGTTGGGCTGATCCGCAAGCTCCTCAGCCGGTCTGTTGGGCTGATCCGCAAGCTCCTCAGCCACGCGGCACCTCCTTCCACGGCATGCCGGCATCGGCACGCAGATCGCCGGGCAGTCCGAGCACCCGCTCGCCGAGGATATTGCGCATGACCTCCGAGGTTCCGCCCTCAATGGTGTTGGCCCGGCTGCGCAGGTAGCGCTGCTGAATCGGGCCGCGCCAATCGTCACCCTCATTGGCGCCGTGCATGGCGTAGCTGTGGTACAGAATTCCCTCCGGCCCAAGGAGATCCATGCAGAACTCGTAGATCTTCTGGTTCAGCTCGGCACCCACCATCTTGCCGATCGAGGCTTCCGGGCCCGGTCCGCCAGAGCCTTTCATCGCCGCCGCTCGTGAACGTTCCGCGGTCAGCCGTTGGGCCTCCGAGCGCAGCCACAGCTGGGTCAGCCGGTCACGCAGCACCGGGGTATGCAGATCGGGCCGGGACGCCCACAGCGCAACGGCCTCGCCGATGGTGCCCGACCCGCGGCGGTTGCCGCTGCCGCCCAGTGCGCTGCGCTCGTTCATCAGCGTGGTCATCGCCACCCGCCACCCATCACCGACGGCGCCGAGGCGGTGCGCGTCCGGAATTCGAGCGTCGGTGATGTAGACCTCGTTGAATTCGGCCTGCCCGGTCATCTGACGCAGCGGTCGGCACTCCACGCCCGGATCGTGCATGTCCAGCACGAAGTAGGTGAGCCCCTTGTGCTTAGGGGCGTCCGGGTCGGTACGGGCCAGCAGCAGCCCCCAGCGCGCCTTGTGTGCCAGGCTCGTCCAGACCTTCTGCCCATTGAGCATCCAGTCGTCGCCGTCGGCCACCGCAGACGTGGCCAGGCCGGCCAGATCCGATCCGGCGCCGGGCTCGGAGAAGAGCTGACACCAGATGTCCTCGGTGGTGGCCAGTGGGCGCAGGAAGAATTTCTTGAGATCCTCGCCCTGCGCGTGCTCACGGATCGTCGGAGCCGCCATCCCGTAGCCCATCGGGTTCAGACCCAGCGGCACCGGGCCACCCGCGCCCTGCAGGATCCGGTCGGCGACGGCCTGCAGACCCCGGGCGGCCCCCAGGCCGCCGAGGCCCTCGGGGAAGTGCACCCAGGACAGGCCCGCGTCGTAACAGGCGCCGAGGAACTCGGCGACCGGGACTTGTTTGGGATCGTGCTCGGCGACGACCTGCTGTGCCAGTTCAGCCACGCGGTCCGCGTCGACGGTGGTCATGAGGTCACGATAACCCCCGCAGGACTGCGGATTTGTGGCACGTCCGTGACGGATCCGCCCCCGCGCAGTAGGTTCCGCTGAGAGGGTCGACGAACCGGGAGCGCAGGGAGGCCGCGATGAGCAAGGGCCGGTCGCTGGCGCTGGTCACGGCGGCCTACCTCCTCGCGGTCGCCGCGGCCGCAGGCTGGCTGTGGGCCGGGCCCCGCACCGGCCGGCTGTGGTTGGACACCCTGATCGCCGACCTGGTCGCCACTGTGGTGGTGTTCGGATTCAGTCGGGGGTTCCGCAATTCCAGCTTCTACGACGCCTACTGGAGCGTGATTCCGCCACTGCTGTTCGGGTATTGGTGGTGGCAGGGGCCGATCGGACTGACCGGACCGGGTGCGTTGCGCTGCTGGCTCATTGCGGTGGTCGTCGGTTACTGGTCGGTCCGACTGACCGGCAACTGGGCGTACGGGTTCCCCGGTCTGCATCATGAGGACTGGCGCTACCCATTGCTCCGCGGCGGCGCCGGGCGGTGGGCGTTGGCGGTGGACTTCTTCGCGATCCACGCGTTTCCCACCGTGCAGGTGTTCGTGGGCATGGCGCCGGTCTACGTCGCCGTCACCCGGCCGGGCGACGGCTGGGTCCCGCTGATGTGGGCGGCCTTCGCGGTCGGCCTCGCCGCGGTCACCCTCGAACTGGCCGCCGACATCCAGATGCACCGCTTCGTCGCCCGGCGGCGGGCGGGGTTGGAGGCGAGCCCGGTGATGTGTGGCGGGCTGTGGGCATGGTCGCGGCACCCGAATTACCTTGGCGAGATCGGATTCTGGCTGTCGATGGCGATGTTCGGTGTCGCCGCGGCACCCGGTCAGTGGTGGTGGTTGTTCGCCGGAGTGGTGGTGATGGTCGCGATGTTCCTCGGCGCCAGTATCCCGATGATGGAGAAGCGCAGTCTGGAGCGTCGCCCGCACTACTCCGACGTCATCAAGCGGGTGCCCAAGCTGCTGCCCCGCCCACCCCGCAAGGCGAGCGGGTGACCCCCAGTGGCGTTCGTCCGCGGGTGGTGATCGCGGGCCTGGGTGACAGCGGCCTGCTCACCGCCATCAGGCTGAGCCGGTTCGCCGATGTGGTGGGAGTCTCGGCCAAACCCGCTCTGGTCAGCGGTCAGGAATTGGGTGTGCGGTTGACCCGGCCGACGGAGTGGGCCAGGGACTATCTGGTGCCGTTCGACCGCTATCGCGGCCTGGATGGGGTGCGGACAGTGCACGCCAGGCTGACCGGTCTGGACCTCGCCGCCCGTACGGTGCACGCCCAGGCACCGGATGGTGCCCAGGTGGCTGAACCCTTTGACGCACTGGTGATTTCCACCGGGGTGTCCAACGGCTTCTGGCGCCGTCCGGATCTGCAGACCCCGGCTGAGATCGCCGGTGATCTTGCCGCCGTCCACCGGCGGCTGGCCTCGGCTCGGTCGGTGGCGGTGATCGGCGGCGGGGCGGCGGCGGTCAGTGCCGCCGCCAACATCGCCGCGCAATGGCCGGATACCCGCGTCGGCCTGTACTACCCGCGGGAGCGGCCACTGGTGGAGCACCACCCCCGTACCTGGGAACACCTGAGGCGCAGACTGATCCGGCTCGGGGTGGGTCTGCATCCGGGGCACCGTGCGGTGCTGCCCGACGGTTTCGTGGCCGATGCCATCACCACGGGACCAGTGTCGTTCGGCACGGCGCAGCCACCGGCTGAGGCCGACGCGGTGCTGTGGGCGATAGGGCGGGCGCGCCCCAACACCGAATGGCTGCCGCCCGCGCTGCTCGACGCTGACGGATATGTCACGGTGACAAAGGAATTGCGGGTTCCGGGTCATCGCGGGGTGTTCGCGATCGGCGATGTGGCGGCCACCGATCCGCTGCGTTCATCGGCCCGTAACCGCGCCGATAGGCTGTTGGCGCATAACATCCGCGCCGAGTTGGCGGGCCGGCCGCTGCGGAGCTACCGGGCGCCACGGAATCGGTGGGGATCGGTGATCGGCGTGCAGTCCGACGGGGTTGAGGTGTTCGCGCCCAACGGTCGGGCCTACCGGATTCCGCGCCGGGTTGTCGATGCCGTACTGATACCGCTGATCGTGCGCCGCGGTATCTACCGCGGTGTGCGGCCCAACCGGCCGCTGGGATAGCGAACGCTGCGTGAGGAAGGAAAGGAAAGGTGCTGATTCCGCGCGGGCCGCAGGACGTGACACCGCAGTGGCTGTCGGAGGTGCTCGGTGTCGGGGTCGCCGAGGTCGATGTCAGCCCCGTCGGCACCGGCCAGACCGGCGCCACCTACCGGGTGCGCGTCCGCTATCGCAGCGATGGCGATCTGCCGGGAAGTTTCGTGGTGAAACTGCCCGCCCAGGATGCCGCGGTGCGCGAACGGGTTGCGCTGAGTTACCGCTCGGAGCATGCCTTCTACACCGAGGTGGCCGACACCCTGGCGGTTCCACTGGCGCACTGCTACCACTGCGCCATCGCCGCGGACGGGGCTGAGTTCGTCCTGCTGTTGGCCGATATGGCGCCCGCGGAGCAGGGTGACCAAATTCTGGGCTGCACCCCACCGGAAGCACGACTGGCGGTGGCCGCGCTGGCCGGACTGCACGGCCCGCGGTGGTGCGACGAGGCCTGGCTGAGTTTCGCCGCCACGGTGATGCCCAAGCCGGACGAGGCCACCGCCCGCGGTCTCGGTGATATCACCGTCTTGGCCGCGCAGCAGACCCTGGCGGCGCTCGGCGACCGGATGAGTGCCGAGGACCGTGCCACGGTGGCGGATTCGGCGGCGCTGATCGGCGACTGGCTGCTGGCCGCGCCGAACCGGTTCAGCCTGCTCCACGGGGACTACCGGATCGACAACCTGCTCTTCGATCCGGAGCGGACCCGGGTGACGGTGGTGGACTGGCAGACCCTCACGGTCGGCCTGCCCGCGCGCGACCTCTCCTACTGTTTGGGTACCAGCCTGGGGCCCGACGAACGGGCCCGGCATGAACGCGACCTCGTCGGCCGATACCACCGGGCTCTGCTGGAACAGGGTGTGACCGGTTACGATGCCGAAACCTGTTGGCAGGATTACCGATTCGGGATGCTCCAGGTGCCGCTGATTTCGACGCTGGGCTTCGCCTTCTCGGCATCGACCCAACGTGGTGACCACATGGCGTTGACCATGCTGCGGCGTGGCTGCCGCGCAATCCGCGAGCTTGGGACGCTGGCTCTCATCGGACGCTGATCGTTGCGGGCGACTGAAGGCCCTTAGTCGGCTCGTGCGTCTGAGGACGGCCCCGCCGGATCGGTGGAAATGTCCGGTGCGAAGTCATCGGGACACAGCGGCGCGCCCCCGTCGGCCCCGGCGCCGGAGTCCTGCGCAGATGGCCGGTTGCGGCCCGAACGATCCGACCGCCAGTCGCGCAGCAACACCACGATGCCGGCCAGCGCCAGGACGATGACGACGAGGGCCGGCCAGGTGCTACCCGTGGCCAGCGCAAGGATCAGCGCGCCGAGTCCCGCCAGCGTCAGGATCACCACCACCCGCATCACCCCAGTCTGCTCTCCGGCACTCGGGCGGCCACCATCGGCCGCCGTGGCACTCGGGCCGCCACCATCGGCCGCCGTGGCCGTCAGGCGGCGGTCATCGGCCGCCCCAGCGGCACGTGGATGACGGTGACAGGCGGCACCGGGACTGTCTCGGTCCGGGAGAGCAGTTCGACGCTCTCCGGAAGTTCGCGCGGGTTGACCAATCCGTCGGCGATCCTGCGTAGCACCTCTCGCGCGTCGGCCAACTGATGGCGTTTCCGGTACTGGCCACCGGGGAGCTTGATCCCGGCCCACACCCCGTACTCCTCGCCGGCTTCGACGGCCTGGCGGGCGCAGTCCCGTTGACCGGCCAGTGGGCAACGGCGAAGACAGATCGTGCGGGCGCGGGTAGCGGCCTGCTCGTACACCCTGGCCTTGGTGGCGCCGTCGCTGGCGTCGTCGTCGGCGTAGCCGAACCAGAGTTCGGGCTCCATCGAGCATGGGCGGTGTTGCATGAGGTCCTCCTGACGATAGCAAGATTGTGTGACAGAACCGTATATGTTGCCATCCGAACGCGCAAGCAAAACGTACACAAAAACGTATAACAGCGATCGCTGTGTACGATCCCCCCATGCCAGGGATCCGACGGTGAGCCGTGCGGCGGCCGGGGCGGCGATCCGGGCACTTCGGGAATCCCGGGACTGGTCGTTGGCGGATCTCGCCGCGGCCACCGGGGTGAGCATCATGGGCCTGAGCTACCTGGAACGCGGTGCCCGCAAGCCGCACAAAGGCACGGTCCAGAAGGTGGAAAACGGCCTGGGCCTGCCGCCCGGCACGTACATGCGACTCCTCCACGCCGACGATCCGGACACTGAACTCGCCGAACTGCTCGGGGGACCTCCTGCCGGGACATCGGCCCGCACTGAACGGGAATCCCCGCGGGTGAACCGGCACAGTGACGCCGATGTTCTCGAGGCGCATGCGGAGGCGCACCTGGAATCGCTCAACTCGTTGATCGAACGACTGCCGGCGGAGACGTCAAACGAATACGAAACGTATATTCGGTCCGTGATCACCCAATGCGTCAAGGCGGAGATGCTCGCGGCCAACTCCTGGCGGGTCGCGGTCAACGCGGGTGCCGAATCGACCGGCCGGTTGATGGTCCATCTCCGCTCGCTGGAGGCGATTCGCACCGGGTTGCTTGATCGGTTGGGCGCGAGCCTCGGCAGCCGCTTTGACCGCGCCTGCGCTCGATCCGAACTGCCTGAGCCGGTGCTCGCGGCGATGCTCGGCATGAGTGTCGAGGAGATCTGGGACATCCGAAACCGCGGAGTCATCCCGCCGGGAGCGCTGCCACGGGTGCGGGCCTTCGTCGAAGGTGACGCCTGATGCCCGGCGAGATCGAGATACTCGCCCGGGCGCATGCCTTGTTCGCCGGTGCCCCCGGTGTCGGACGGTCCGCGGAGTTGGCCGGTCCGGGGTCCGCCGCTGCGGCCGCCCCCGCGCAGTCGGGTGCGATGTCGGCCTCGTACCAGCAGGCGGCCGCACAGCGGTGGGCCCAGTGGGCCGCTTCTGCGCGTACCGACGATGAACTGGTGCGGGTCCTGGCGGCGGCAGTGCGCGAACACGGACTGGGCAGGGTCGCCACCGCCGCTGTTCTGACGGCCGCCCGCGCGGATCCGGGCTGGGCGGACAATCCGATCGCCGCCCGGGAAGTGCTGCGACGCAAAGCCGCTCGGCTTCGGGCCCAACGCCGCCACGTGGCCGACGCGCGCCGGCGATCGCAGCGTCACCGGGCGGCGGTCCTGGCGTTGCGCTACGGCCGTCGGAGAGGCCGGAGCGGACCCCCGGACCGACGCGTCAACACCGCAGTACGGGCGGCGCTCAGCAGGCTCGGCTGCCCCTATGTCTGGGGCGCCACTGGACCGAACCAGTTCGACTGCTCAGGGCTGGTCAAGTGGGCCTACGCCCAGGCCGGGGTGGGCCTGCACCGCACCACCTACGAGCAGATCAATGACGGCGTGCCAATTCCCCGGTCCGCGGTTCGCGCCGGCGACCTGGTCTTTCCCCATGCCGGACATGTGCAACTGGCGATCAGTCCGAATCTGGTGGTCGAGGCGCCACACGCCGGGGCCTCGGTGCGCATCAGCCCGCTGGGCGCCGATGTCGCGATCCGGCGGGTGCTGTAACCGGCAGCGTCACGGGGTAGCGTCGCAGCCGTGCCGGAGCAGACGCAGGACCCGCTGACGTCGACTCGCGCGGTGCTGGGCGCGACCGACACCAGGTTCGCCGATGCGGATCGCCTGCTGCTCGAGACAGTGCGTGACGCCCACCGGGTGGCGACGGAGTCCACGCAGCAGCTTGCCGCCATCGGCGCGGAGGTCGACGCGGCCGTTGCGCGGCGTTCAACGGCAACCTCGGCGGCGGGGCAGGAATTCGGCCGGTTCCTGCTCGCGAAGAATCGCGAGATCGCCGACATCATTGCTGCAGCACGGGCGGCGGCGGACGCCAAAGCCGTTGTCCTGCAATCGCTCATGGGTGAGTACCGGAGTGCCTCCGCGCCCTGATCGTGCTCCACAGCGGTGAATTGTCCAGACCTGTTTGTGCCCCTACCGTCTCAGTCATGACCATGCCGGACTCCGAAGGCGCTGAGTCCGAAGGCGCCGCCGCGGGGGCTGAAGGCGCCGCCGCCGAGGCGATTCGCGCCGCGGAGACCGCGCTCGCCCAGCAGAACTCGGTGACGGCCCAAGTCGACCTCGCGGTCGTCACCGCGGTGCTCAATGCCCACACCGCGCACACCGACGGTGCTGCCGCGCTCGAGTCGTTACAGCGGGAGATCGAGTCGGCGGTCGCCACCCGAACCGCTCTGGATACACCGGCCGGTGCCCGGGAGTTTCAGCGTTACCTCATCGACAAACTGGGGGACATCCGCGCGGTCGTGGAGGAGACCGATCTCGACGACACCTCGAAGGCTTCGCTCGCCGCCGCGTTGGCGTCGTTGTACGCATCCGCGGGTTCGGGTGGCGCAGCGGTGGATGGAACCGGCAACCCCGCAACACCAGCCCCGTCGCCGCCCCCGCCCCCGCCCCCACGCTCTCCAGGCTCGATCACCACGCCGCCGCAGCCGCCGGGGGCCCGACTCGACGATGCACTGGATTCGGGCCTCTCCGACTTCGGCCCGTTGAACATTCCGGGACCTGACCTGATTCCCGACTCGCAGGCCGATGCGCCGGGAACCGCTCCGCCGGCCTCCGCCCCGCCGGCCGGACAGCCGCCGCCCGTCGCGCCGGCGATGCCATCGGTACCGGCCTTGCCGTCGCTGGGTGGCGGTCCATCGGGTGTCTCACCGCTGGACGGTCTCAGTTCGCTGCCGGCGCTGGCGGCGCTGGCCGATCCGCCCGGATCCGACCCGTCCTTGCGCGACGAAGCCCGTGACGAGGCAGATGACGCGGTCCCCGAACCGGCGGAGCCTGAGCCGGAGGCGCCGCCCCCGGGCGCCGACGGGGAGGAAGCCGATCCGCCGTTCGCCGGGGTGATCGCCGCCGCGGTCGCGGGCACCCCGATCGCCGATGCGTTTGACCAGCAGGGTATCGCCATCCCCGGACCCGGAACTCCGGTCAGCGCGCCGCTGCTTCCCGAAGATGTGGTCCCCGGGGACGTCGGGTTGTTCGATGACCGCCATGCGCTGGCCTTGGGCAATGGGAAGGTTCTGCTGGACGATCAGATCCAGCCGATCGAAACCGTCAACCGCCAGGGCTTCATAGGGTGGCAGCATCCGCCGGAGCCGGACCGCACCGCCGAACCCGACCGATAGGAGCGCGCCGATGGCCGATCGCCTTACCGTGGTGCCCGCTGATCTCCGCCGGGCCGCCGACGAACACCGGGCCGCCGCTGAGCGGCTCAGTGCGATCGGCGCGAGTAATGCGGAGATCACCGCCAGCCTGGAATCCCTCGGTCCGGTGTTCGCCGACCTGCGGGAAGCCGGCCGCGCACTCCTCGATGAGCGCCGCGCCAGCTACGAGCAGCAGGCCGCCGCGCACAACGAGTTGGCGCAACGGCTCACCGAGGCCGCCGATGCCTGGGACGAGCATGATGCGGACGCCGCACAGCGTCTGCGGAATGTCGCGGGTAATACCTGATGAGTGAACCGGATCCGGGCTTCGACGCCTACCATCCCAGCGGTCAGTTGCTGTTCCGCTCGTGCCACGGTGGTTACCTGCACAGCGTGATTCTCGGCGAGGAGGCGATGGCGGCCGACGTCCGGGTCCTTGCCGCCGGGGTGTTACTCGCCGCGGAGGTGTCGCATCTGCGAGCGGTGATGGAGATCCGGCGCGAGATCATCGAGGCGGGCTTCAGCCCGTCGGGCGACGTCCCGACGCCGCGCGATCTCGAACGTGCCGAGGCCTCGCTGGCCGAGCATCGGCTGAGTTAGGTTAGTCGGCGGTATCGCCGCCGGGGTGCGGGATGATCGTGTCGGGCGGTGCAATGGGGTTGGGCCCGAACAACTCCCGGGCCCGGGCCAGCAGCGTCCGCACCTCGTCGAGCTGTTGCTGCAGGAGCGAGTCAGCCATGCCGACACGCTATCCCCGAGTGGTGCGGCCCACAATTCACGCCGGTCGACTCCGGGGAATCTCAGCCGCGATGGTGTCCATCAGCTTGGCGTATCGGCCCGCTTCGGGGTGGCGGCCGGGCTTCCCGCTGCTGACCAGACCCGCGGCCAAGCCGCGCTGAGGATCGGTCCACACCGCCACGTTGGTCAGACCGGTGTGCCCGAACGCGGCCGGGGCGTGCCGGCCGAACGGACCGAACCGGTTGGAGCCGAGCATGAAACCGGTACCCCACCGCATCGGCGCGAGGCCGGTGGCCACGTCCGGCCGTAGCCGCCTGCACTGGGCCGTCGCGGCGCGCAGCGTCTCCGGCCGAAGCACCCGAACGCCGTCGAGTTCGCCGCCCCGGCGCCAGATCTCGGCGAACCGGGACAGTTCCTCGGCGGTGGACACCGTGCTCGATGACGGCACCACGCTGGTCAGGAACAGCGGGGTGTTGGCGAAGCGGATGATCTGGCTCATCGATCCGCC
>JAUPLT010000018.1 GCA_030836785.1 Actinomycetota bacterium | reverse complement strand
GGGCAGAACACATCCGGAACCCCGTTCATATCCAGAATGTAGCGGTGCCCGCGCAGACCTAGCACGGCAAGCTCACCCGCGACGAGAACGTCGTCGACCACACCGAACGGGTGGCTCAGCTCACTTCGGCCGGTCTGCCGGCCGGTCCGCCGGCCGGTCCGCCGGCCGGTCCGCCGGCCGGCCGGACACCCGGCTTGGGGACGGTGCTGGTCGGCGACGATCCCGGCTCCCATGCCTACGTCCGGGGCAAGCACGCCGACTGCGCGAAGGTCGGGATCACCTCGATCCGCCGCGACCTGCCCGCCGATGTCAGCCAGGCGCAGCTCAACGACACCATCGACGAACTCAACGCGAACCCTGACTGCACCGGCTACATCGTGCAACTGCCGCTGCCGCGTCACCTCGACGAGAACGCCGCCCTCGAGCGCATCGACCCGGCCAAAGACGCCGACGGACTGCATCCGACGAACCTCGGCCGGCTGGTGCTCACCGAGCCGGCGCCGCTGCCCTGCACACCGCGCGGGATCGTGCACCTGCTGCGCCGTTTCGGCGTCGCCATCGACGGCGCGCACGTGGTGGTGGTCGGCCGAGGGGTGACCGTCGGACGCCCGCTGGGTCTGCTGCTGACCCGGCGCACCGAGAACGCGACGGTCACGTTGTGCCACACCGGAACCCGTGACCTGGCGGCACTGACCCGGCAGGCCGACATCATCGTCGCCGCGGTCGGGGTGCCGCACATGCTGACCGCGGACATGGTCAAGCCCGGGGCGGCGGTCGTCGATGTCGGCGTCAGCCGGGTCGACGGCAGGCTCACCGGGGACGTGGCGCCCGATGTCTGGGATGTCGCCGGGTTCGTGTCGCCGAATCCCGGCGGGGTCGGACCGCTGACCCGGGCCTTCCTGCTGACGAATGTCGTGGAGCTGGCCGAAGCCCAGCTGTGACCGAAACCCAGCCATGAAGAGGCCGTGAAGCAGCCATGAAGCAGTACTGGAGCGCGGTTCTGCGGCGCCAGTGGCCGGTGCTTTCCGTCGCCCTGATCGGGCTGGTCGCCCTGGCCCTGGTGGCGGCGGGGTTCTGGCGGCGCGGTGCGCTGATGATCGGGATCGGCGTCGGAGTGGCCGCCGGGTTACGGCTGCTGCTGCCCGAGGACCGGGCCGGGGTCCTGGTGGTGCGCAGCCGGGCGGGCGACGTCTCGATGATGACGGTCGTCTGCGCGATCATGGTGTACATCGCCTGGACCATCGACCCGCTGGGAACCAGCTAGCGGCTGTCGGCCTTGCCGCGTTTGTCCGCGTACATCAGCTCATCGGCATGCGCGAGCAGGCCGTCCAGGGTCACCGGTTCGCCGGGGGCGCTCTGTGCCAGGCCGACGCTCGCCGAGAGCTGGTACGGCCGGTGCTCGGTGGTGGCGAAGCTGCGCATGGACTCCCGCACCCGATCCCGGAGCCCCTCCGGCTCCCCGTCGAGCTCGGTGACGAGTGCGCAGAACTCATCACCGCCCATCCGGGCGATGATGTCGGACTTGCGCAGGGTGTTCCGCAGGATGGCGGCGAAGTCCCTGATCAGGTCGTCACCCGCATCGTGGCCGTGGGAGTCGTTGACCCGCTTCAACCCGTCGACGTCGAAGAAGGCCAGCAGGCAGCCGTGGCCGTGGCGGCGCGCCGCCTCCAGCGCAGGCTCGGCCAGCAGATAGAAACCCCGGCGGTTGAGCAGCCCGGTGAGCTCATCGGTGATGGAGAGTTGCTGGATCTCTTCGTTCGCCTGCTCCAGTTCGGCGGTCCGGTCCCGCACCCGCATCTCCAGCTCCGAGTACACCGCCACGTTCTCCATGGCGACCGAGGTCGAGTCGGCCAGCGCCTGCAGCAGGGCGACCTCCTGCTCGGAGGGCTGCCGCTCGTGCGCCCAGTAGTTGCCGATGGCGCCGATCGGGTCGAGCTTGCGGATCGGGACCATCACCAGGCTCTTCACGAACGTGGGACGGTACGCCTCATGGGGGATCCTGGAATCCTGGTAGATGTCACGGATCACCGCGGCGTCGCGGTTGAGCATCGCCCAGCCGCTGATGCAGATGTCCATCGGGAAGCGGCTGCCCTTCCACAGCGGGGCGATCGCGTCCTCATCGGCGTAAAAGCACTTGCCGTTGTCGCGCAGAACGAAGGTGGCGCCGTCACACCCGGTGAGCTCGCGCGCGGAGGTCCGGACGATGCGCTGGACATCGGGCAGGCTGCGGGCCAGGGACAGTTCCTGCACGGCGCGCATCAGTCGCTCCATGCCCTGCACGTAGTCGGCGTCGGTGAACTCGTCGCCAGGCGCCCCGCTGTCAAGAGGATCGGCGTGCCCCACCGAAGGTGAAGAGGTTTCCATCCGTGCCTCCGTCATGACCGTCATCACCGACGGTCGATCTCGACTAAGCGTCTAGATTAGTTCAGCCAGCGTCGTTCGGATACCCACTGTCACGTAGGGCAAACCAAGCCCGGGGGCGTTGACCAGCGCCGGATGGGTGTCCAGCAGGTCGCGGACCTTGTCCAGGGTGTGTTCGCGAACGTCGGCCGGCGAGGTGATGCAGTAACTGCGGGAGGCGACGTAGTCGATCAGGGCATCCCGGGTGAGATAGCTGGTCCACTCCACCTCGCGGGTCTGGATGTCGGTGAACGGGGCGGGAAGATCGGCGGCCGTCACCCGATCCTGCTCGCGGCCGACGATCTCGCCGAACTCCTTCACCCAGCCCAGTCGTTCGTCGCGGATGTTCCACAGCAATCCCAGCCGTCCGCCCGGGCGCAGCACCCGGGCGACCTCGGCGATGGCACGGTCCGGGTCGAACCAGTGCCAGGCTTGCGCGACCAGCACCGCGTCGACGCTGTCATCGGGTAGCGGGATCTGTTCGGCGGTGCCCAGCAGCGCGCGGGTTTCGGGCAGGGCGGAGCGCAGCACCTCGAGCATTTCCGGGACCGGGTCGACGGCGATGACGTTCAGGCCGCGCTCGACCAATCGGGTTGTCAGCTTCCCGGTGCCTGCCCCCAGGTCGAGGACGTCGCGGGCGGTCCAGCCCGCTTCCGGGGCGAGCAGCCAGTCCACGGCCTCCGGCGGATACGACGGCCGGCCCCGCTCGTAGGCCGCGGCCTGGGCGCCGAAGGACAGCGACCGCTCGCGGAAGCCCTCCCGATGCTCCTCAGACACGCGCGAGATCCAGTGTCCGGCGGACCAACTGGCCCACGGCGTCGGTCTCGACCAGGAATCCATCATGGCCGTAGATGGACTCCACCACGTTCAGCCCGGTGCAGCCGGGCAGCAGATCGGCCAGTTCCTGCTGCAGTCTCAGCGGATAGAGCCGATCGGAGGTGATGCCGCCGACGACCACCGGAACCGGGCAGGAACTCAGCGCCGCGGCCACTCCACCCCGGCCGCGGCCGACGTCGTGGCTGGACAGCGCGTCGGTCAGCGTGACATAACTGCCGGCGTCGAACCGGCGGACCAGTTTGGCGCCCTGGTGTTCCAGATAGCTCTGCACCGCGTAGCGACCGCCGTTCAGCGGATCCTCCCGGCCCTGGGCGCCGTCCTGGCCGGCGTTGCCGAATCGGGTGTCGAGTTCCACTTCGCCGCGGTAGGTGAGGTGGGCGAAGCGGCGGGCGAGTTGCAGGCCGGTTTCGGGGGAGCGGCCGGTGCCGTGGTAGTCCCCGCCCTGCCAGTTCGGATCGGCCTTCACGACGGCGATCTGGGTGCTCTGGGTGCCGATCTGGTCGGCGGTGGCCCGTGCCCCGACGGCGAGCACCAGGGCAGCGCGGACCCGGTCGGGATAGCCGATCATCCATTCCAGTGCCCGCGCACCGCCCATCGAGCCGCCGACCACGGCCGCCACCTCGGTGATCCCGAGCCCGGCCAGCGCCGCGACGTCGGCATTGACCTGGTCGCGCACGGTGATCGTGGGGAATCTCGACCCCCACGGCCGGCCGTCCCGAGCCAGCGAACTGGGCCCGGTGGAGCCGCGGCAGCCGCCGAGCACGTTGGTCGCCACCGCGCACCACCGGTCGGTGTCGATCGGCGCGCCCGGACCGGTGATGCCGTCCCACCAGCCGGGGATCGAGGAGTCGCCGGTGAGCGCGTGCAACACCAGAACGACGTTGTCGCGGGCCGGGGAGAGTTCGCCCCAGCGCTGGACGGCGATCGAGACGTCGTCGAGGACGGCGCCGTTCTCCAGCCGCAGCGGGCCGATGTCGACGACACCGACCTCACCCTCGGGGGGGAGGATGTCGGTGCGCTGACGAGATAGTGTCATGTCGGGCTCCGTCAACGTGCCGCCACGGCGGCCAAGCCGAGCTCGAGGTCGGCGAGGATGTCGTCGATACCCTCCAAGCCCACCGCCAGACGGACCAGGCCGGGGGTGACGCCGGAGGCGAACTGTTCGGCGTCGGAGAGCTGCTGGTGGGTGGTCGACGCCGGGTGGATGACCAGCGAGCGCACATCACCGATATTGGCGACGTGGCTGTGTAGCCGAAGCGCGTTGACGAAGGCTTTCCCCGCCTCGACCCCGCCGGCCAGTTCGAAGGACAGCACCGCACCGGTTCCCCGCGGGGCGAGTCTGGCCGCCCGCTCGTGCCACGGTGAACTGGGCAGTCCGGCGTAATTGACCGTCACCACCTCGTCGCGGCCGGCCAGGAACTCCGCGACCCGTCGGGCGTTGGCGACGTGCCGTTCGATGCGCAGGCTCAGCGTCTCGAGGCCCTGGGCGATCAGGAACGCGTTGAAGGGCGCGACCGCCGGGCCGAGGTCGCGCAGCAACTGCACCCGCGCCTTCAGCGCGTAGGCCGGAGGGCCGAGGTCGGCGAACACCACGCCGTGGTAGCTCGGGTCCGGGGTGGTGAAGCCCGGAAACTTTCCGGAAGCCGTCCAGTCGAAGGTGCCGCCGTCGACGATCACCCCCGCGATCGCGGTGCCGTGCCCGCCGAGGTATTTGGTGGCCGAGTGCACGACGATGTCTGCGCCCTGAGCCAGCGGCTGGATCAAATAGGGGGTGGCGATGGTGTTGTCGACGATCAGCGGGACGCCGTTGTGATGGGCGACCTCGGCCACGGATGGCACATCGAGCACATCGATCTGGGGATTGGAGATGGTTTCGCCGAAGAACGCCTTGGTGTTCGGCCGCACCGCCGCCTGCCAGGACTCCGGGTCGTCGGGGTCGTCGACGAACGTCGTCTCGATCCCCAGCTTCGGCAGCGTGTAGTGGAACAGGTTGTAGGTGCCGCCGTAGAGCCGCGGGCTGGACACCAGATGGTCACCGGCCCCGGCGATGTTGAGGATGGCGAGGGTCGCGGCGGCCTGGCCGGAGGCCAGCAGCAACCCGGCCACGCCGCCCTCCAGTGCGGCGATGCGCTGCTCGACGACGTCGGTGGTCGGGTTCATGATCCGGGTGTAGATGTTTCCCGGCTCGGCCAGCCCGAACAGTGCGGCGGCGTGGTCGGTGCTGTCGAAGGTGTAGGAGGTGGTCTGGTAGATCGGCAGGGCCCGCGCGTTGGTCGCGGTGTCCGGGCGCTGCCCGGCGTGGATCTGCTTGGTCTCGAACGACCAGGTGGGGTCGGGGGCGGTCATCGGGGTCTGGCTCCTTGGGGATCGCTGGGGCTGGCTCGGGCCCGGCTGCTCAGGGCCGGGCGTGGGATCAGCGACAGCGACACATCAGGGGGCTCCGCATCAGGTTTCCCTGTCTACTCGGGGGGCCCGTCTGGCGGACCCGCGCTTGCCGTGCAGCCGGTCAGGGCTGCTCAACCTGGTCATCACCCGGGGCACCCCACCGCGGTTGGAGGGTTGCCGGCCAGCAAGCCGGGGCTTGATGCTGGCGCTCAGAACCGCTTCCGAGCGTAACTCACGCGCGCGGGCACTGGCCAGTTGATACTGGTAACCGCTGTGCGGATCGCACAGCGGCAATGCGCAACGCTTTTGGGAAACTGACCGCAACCGACGCCGGGAGAACAGCACATGAGTGCCGAGCAACCCACCATCATCTACACGCTGACCGACGAGGCGCCGTTGCTGGCGACCTATGCCTTTCTGCCGGTCATCAGGACGTTCGTCGAGCCGGCGGGCATCGATGTCCAGGCCCGCGACATCTCGGTGGGCGCACGCATCCTGGCCGAGTTCAGTGACTACCTGACCGAGGCCCAGCGGGTGCCGGACAACCTGGCCGAATTGGGCAAGCTGACCCAGGATCCCGACACCAACATCATCAAGCTGCCCAATATCAGCGCCTCGGTACCCCAGCTGCTGGCCGCCATCACCGAACTGCAGTCCAAGGGCTACAACGTGCCGGACTACCCCGGGGATCCGAAGACCGAGGAAGAACGCGACCTACGTGCGCGGTACGCCACGTGTCTCGGCAGTGCGGTGAACCCGGTTCTGCGGGAGGGGAATTCCGACCGCCGCGCGCCCAAGGCGGTGAAGGAGTACGCGCGCAAGCACCCGCACAGCATGGGTGAGTGGTCGATGGCGTCCCGCACCCATGTGGCGCATATGCGGCACGGCGACTTCTACCACGGCGAGAAGTCGATGACGCTGGACCGCGCGCGCGACGTGAAGATGGAACTGGTGACCGCGGGCGGCGAGGCGCTCGTGCTCAAGCCCGAGGTGAAGCTGGACTCCGGCGACGTCATCGACAGCATGTTCATGAGCAAGAAGGCCCTGTGCGACTTCTACGAGGAGCAGATGCAGGACGCCTACCAGACCGGTGTGATGTTCTCGCTGCACGTCAAGGCCACGATGATGAAGGTCAGCCATCCCATCGTCTTCGGGCATGCGGTCAAGGTCTTCTACAAAGACGCCTTTGCCAAGCATCAGGAACTCTTCGACGAGTTGGGCGTCAACGTCAACAACGGGTTGTCCGACCTCTACAACAAGATCGAGACGCTGCCGGCATCGCAACGTGACGAGATCATCGAGGACCTGCACCGATGCCATGAACACCGCCCTGAGTTGGCGATGGTGGATTCGGCCCGGGGTATCTCCAACTTCCATTCCCCCAGCGACGTCATCGTGGATGCGTCGATGCCCGCGATGATCCGGGCGGGCGGCAAGATGTACGGCGCCGACGGAAAACTCAAGGACACCAAGGCGGTAAACCCGGAGTCCACCTTCTCCCGGATCTACCAGGAGATGATCAACTTCTGCAAGACCAACGGCCAGTTCGATCCGACGACGATGGGCACCGTCCCCAACGTCGGCCTGATGGCGCAGAAGGCCGAGGAGTACGGCTCCCACGACAAGACCTTCGAGATTCCCGAGGACGGGGTCGCCAACATCGTGGACCTCGCCACCGGCGAGGTGCTGCTCAGCCAGAATGTCGAAGCCGGCGATATCTGGCGGATGTGCATCGTCAAGGACGCACCGATCCGGGACTGGGTCAAGCTGGCGGTCAACCGCGCCCGCAACTCCGGTATGCCGGTGTTGTTCTGGCTCGATCCGTACCGTCCGCACGAGAACGAGCTCATCGCGAAGGTCGAGAAGTATCAGCAGGATCACGACACCAGCGGGCTCGATATCCAGATCATGTCCCAGGTCCGGTCGATGCGATACACGTTGGAGCGGCTCGTCCGCGGCCTCGACACCATCGCGGCGACCGGCAACATCCTCCGTGATTACCTCACCGATCTGTTCCCGATCCTGGAACTGGGCACCAGCGCGAAGATGCTGTCCATCGTGCCGCTGATGGCCGGCGGCGGGATGTACGAAACCGGCGCGGGGGGTTCGGCGCCCAAGCACGTCAAGCAGCTTCTGGAAGAGAACCACCTGCGCTGGGATTCGCTCGGTGAATTCCTCGCGCTGGCAGTCAGTCTGGAAGACCTCGGCATCAAAACCGGCAACGCGAGGGCCAGGATCCTGGCCAGGACCCTGGATGCCGCGACCGGCACACTGCTGGACAACAGCAAGAACCCGTCGCGCAAGACCGGTGAGCTCGACAACCGTGGCAGCCAGTTCTATCTCGCGATGTACTGGGCGCAGGAACTCGCTGCGCAGGGCGAGGACAAGGAGTTGGCCGAGCATTTCGCCGCACTCGCCACGGCGCTGGCCGCCGCCGAAGACGTCATCCTGGCCGAGCTGAACGAGGCGCAGGGCAATCCGGTGGACATCGGCGGCTACTACTACCCGGACCGGGAGAAGATCACGGCGGTGATGCGGCCCAGCACGACCTTCAACGCCGCGCTGGCGGTGGCCGCGGAGGTGTGACGCCCGGGGCGTGAGCCGCCCCTATAGGGTGGGCGTCGAGGCGATCGCCAGGCTGAGGAGGATGCGGACTTACATGTCGAGTCGACCCAAGATCAAGGTCACAGGCACTGTTGTCGAGCTCGACGGCGACGAGATGACTCGCATCATCTGGAAGCTGATCAAGGACACCCTGATCCTGCCCTACCTCGACGTCAACCTGGAGTACTACGACCTGGGCATCGAGCACCGTGACGCCACCGACGACCAGGTGACCATCGACTCGGCGCACGCGATCCTCAAGCATCACGTCGGCGTCAAGTGCGCCACCATCACGCCCGACGAGGCCCGGGTCGCGGAGTTCAATCTCAAGAAGATGTGGCTGTCGCCCAACGGCACCATCCGGAACATTCTGGGCGGCACCATCTTCCGCGCGCCGATCGTTATTTCCAACGTCCCGCGTCTGGTGCCCGGCTGGACCAAGCCGATCATCATCGGCCGGCACGCCTTCGGTGATCAGTACCGCGCCACCAACTTCAAGGTCGACCGCCCCGGCACGGTCACCCTGACCTTCACCCCGGATGACGGCAGCGAGCCGATGGTGCACGAGGTGGTGCACATCCCCGAAGACGGCGGTGTGGTGATGGGGATGTACAACTTCAAGAAGTCGATCCAGGATTTCGCCCGCTCGTCGTTCTCCTATGCGCTGCAGCAGAACTATCCGGTGTACCTGTCGACCAAGAACACCATCCTCAAGGCCTATGACGGCATGTTCAAGGACGAGTTCCAGCAGATCTTCGACGAGGAGTACAAGGCCGAGTTCGATAAGCGCGGCTTGACCTACGAGCACCGACTGATCGACGACATGGTGGCTTCCTGCCTCAAGTGGGAGGGCGGCTACGTCTGGGCCTGCAAGAACTACGACGGCGACGTGCAGTCGGACGTCGTGGCTCAGGGCTTCGGCTCGCTCGGGCTGATGAGCTCGGTGCTGTTGACGCCGGACGGCAAGACCATGGAATCGGAAGCCGCACACGGCACGGTCACCCGCCACTACCGCGAG
>JAUPLT010000251.1 GCA_030836785.1 Actinomycetota bacterium | reverse complement strand
GGCGGCGGTGGTCGTCCCGGTCAGCGCGGTGGCGCGGCCGGTGCGTTCGGACGCCCGGGGGGAGCTCCCCGCCGCGGCCGCAAGTCGAAGCGGGCAAAACGCGCCGAGTACGAGAACATGCAGGCCCCGGTCGTTGGTGGCGTGCGGTTGCCGCACGGCAACGGTGAGGTCATCCGGCTGGCCCGTGGCGCATCGCTGAGCGACTTCGCCGAGAAGATCGATGCCAACCCGGCCGCGCTGGTGCAGGCGCTGTTCAACCTCGGTGAGATGGTCACCGCCACCCAGTCGGTGTCCGACGACACCCTGGAACTGCTGGGCGGCGAGATGAACTACGTCGTTCAGGTGGTTTCGCCGGAGGACGAGGACCGCGAACTGCTGGAGAGCTTCGATCTCACCTACGGGGAGAACGAGGGCGGCGAGGACGACCTCGAGCAGCGTCCGCCCGTGGTCACCGTCATGGGCCACGTCGACCACGGAAAGACCCGTCTGCTGGACACCATCCGGAAGGCCAGCGTCCGCGAGGGCGAGGCCGGTGGCATCACCCAGCACATCGGCGCCTACCAGGTTGCCGTCGAGCATGACGGTGTGGAGCGTCTGATCACCTTCATCGACACCCCCGGTCACGAGGCGTTCACCGCCATGCGCGCCCGCGGTGCGAAGGCCACCGACATTGCGATCCTGGTGGTGGCTGCCGACGACGGCGTGATGCCGCAGACGGTGGAGGCCATTAACCACGCGCAGGCAGCGGATGTGCCGATCGTGGTGGCGGTCAACAAGATCGACAAGGAGGGTGCCGATCCCCAGCGGATTCGGGCCCAGCTGACCGAGTACGGGCTGGTGGCCGAGGACTTCGGCGGCGAGACCATGTTCGTCGATATCTCGGCCAAGAACGGCACCAACATCCAGGCGTTGGAGGAGGCGGTGCTGCTGACCGCCGACGCGTCCCTGGACCTGCGGGCCAACCCGGACATGGAAGCCCAGGGTGTGGCCATCGAGGCACACCTGGACCGTGGTCGCGGCCCGGTGGCCACCGTGCTGATCCAGCGCGGCACGCTGCGGGTCGGCGATTCGGTGGTGGCCGGCGACGCCTACGGCAGGGTGCGCAGGATGGTCGACGAGCACGGCGAGGACGTCGAGGAGGCGTACCCGTCGCGTCCGGTCCAGGTCATCGGGTTCACCTCGGTGCCGGGTGCCGGCGACAACTTCCTCGTCGTCGACGAGGACCGCATCGCCCGCCAGATCGCCGATCGGCGCAGCGCGCGTAAGCGCAACGCCATGGCGGCTCGCGCACGCAAGCGGATCAGCCTGGAGGACCTGGAGTCGGCGCTCAAGGAGACCAGCCAGCTCAACTTGATCCTCAAGGGTGACAACTCCGGCACGGTTGAGGCACTCGAAGAAGCACTCCTGGGCATCCAGGTCGACGATGAGGTGGAACTGCGGGTCATCGACCGCGGTGTCGGCGGTATCACCGAGACCAACGTCAACCTGGCCTCGGCATCCGACGCGATCATCATCGGCTTCAACGTCCGCGCGGAGGGTAAGGCCACCGAATTGGCCAACCGCGAGGGTGTGGAGATCCGCTACTACTCGGTGATCTACCAGGCGATCGACGAAATCGAGAAGGCCCTCAAGGGCATGCTCAAGCCGATCTACGAGGAGAAGGAACTCGGCCGCGCCGAGATCCGCGCGATCTTCCGCTCCTCGAAGGTGGGCAATATCGCCGGTTGCCTGGTCCAGTCGGGCATCATGCGCCGTAATGCCAAGGCACGCCTGCTGCGCGACAACGTCGTCATCGCCGAGAACCTCACCATCTCATCGCTCAAGCGGGAGAAGGATGACGCCACCGAGGTTCGCGAGGGCTACGAGTGTGGCCTGACGCTGACCTACTCCGATATCAAGGAGGGCGACGTGATCGAGACCTACGAGCTGGTGGAGAAGGAGAGGGTCTAGTGACCGCCCACGAGCGCTTGCAGAAGGGGCGTCGTGGCTGACCCCGCACGGGCGAAACGGCTGGCCAAGCGGATCTCGACGATCGTCGCCTCGGCGATCGAGTACGAGATCAAGGACCCCCGGCTGGCCGGGGTCACCATCACCGACGCCAAGGTGACCGGGGACCTCCATGACGCGACGCTGTACTACACGGTGATGGGCCGGTCGATCGACGAGGAGCCGGACTACGCCGGCGTCGCGGCCGCACTGGAGTCGGCCAAGGGCGTGCTGCGTACGAAGGTGGGTGCCGGTACCGGGGTGCGGTTCACGCCGACTCTCGCCTTCGTCCGGGACACGGTGCCCGATGCCGCCCACCGGATGGAGGAACTGCTGGCCCGGGCGCGGGAAGCCGACGCCGACGTGGCTCGGATCCGGGTCGGCGCGACCCCCGCCGGGGAGGCCCAGCCCTATCGGATTACCGACGACGCGGCGGCGGGTGAGTCCGGCGAATCTGTCGACTCCGGGGATCTCGGTGACCGACACGACGGCTGAACGGGAACGTCGCGTCGACGCCGCCGGCGCCGTCACGCTGCTCGATGCCGCCGACACCGTGGTGGTGGTGGGCCACGTGCATCCCGATGCCGATGCTGTGGGTGCCGGGCTTGCGCTGGGCCTGACGCTGGCGCGCGCCGGGGTGGCGGTTCAGGTCAGCTTCCCGGATCCACCACCTGAATCGCTGCTGTCGATGCCCGGCGCCGAGCTGCTCGTCGACCCGTCTGCGGTGCGCCGTGACGCCGACTTGGTGGTGGCGGTTGATGTGCCCAGTGCTGACCGCCTGGGTGTTCTGATGGACCTGCTGGCCGACGCCGACGTGCTCGTCATCGACCACCACAACTCGAACACCTTCTTCGGGACGACGAATTTTGTTGACGGCGAAGCGGACTCCACCACACTGCTGATCGCTGAACTCCTCGATGCGTGGGGCAAGGAGATCGACGTCGACGTGGCCCGCTGGATCTACGCGGGTTTGACGATCGACACCGGATCGTTCCGCTGGGCGACGTCTCGGGCGTTGCGGCTGGCTGCCCGCCTGGTGGAGTGCGGTGTGGACAATGCGGCGATGAGCCGGCTCCTGCACGACTCGCATCCGTTCGGCTGGTTGCCGCTGCTATCCAGGGTGCTGGCGACCGCCGAACTGCTGCCGGGCGCGGCGGCCGGCGGCGGGTTGGTTTACGTCGTCGTCGGCCACGCAGACTGGCGTACGCACCGACCCGAGGAAGTCGAGAGCATCGTCGAGATCGTTCGCACCACCCGGGAGGCCGAGGTCGCCGCGGTCTTCAAAGAAGTCTCCCCGCAGTGCTGGTCGGTGTCGATGCGGTCGCGGGCCCGGGACGTGGCACGGGTGGCCACCGGCTTCGGCGGCGGCGGTCACATCCGGGCCGCCGGCTATACGGCCAACGGCCCGATCGAACTGGTGGTGGGCGACCTCGTCGGCGCCCTCAGCTGATCTTGGCCGGGCTCGGTCGGCGGATTGCCGCTTTGGCTCTGCCTGCACTCGGCGTGCTCGCCGCCGAACCCCTTTATCTGCTGTTCGACATCGCGATCGTCGGACGACTCGGCGCGGTTGCCTTAGCCGGCTTGGCGATTGGCGGTCTGGTGGTCGCACTGCTCAGTTCGCAGATGACCTTCCTCTCCTACGGAACCACGGCCAGGTCAGCACGCTTCCACGGCGCCGGTGACAGGGTCGCCGCCGTCAGAGAGGGCGTACAGGCCACCTGGCTCGCGATGGGGCTGGGCGCGCTGGTCGTCGCCGTGGTGCAGGCAGCGGCGGTTCCGCTGGTGCGGGCGATAGCCGGATCCGATGCGGCGGTGGGTGCCGCGGCGCTCGGCTGGCTCCGGATCGCCATCATCGCCGCCCCGGCGATCCTGATCTCGATGGCCGGCAACGGTTGGATGCGCGGCGTGCAGGACACGGTCCGACCGTTGCGCTACGTGCTGATCGGATTCGGGATCTCGGCGCTGCTCTGTCCCGCACTCGTGTTCGGCTGGCTGGGCTTTCCACGCTGGGGGCTGCCCGGTTCCGCTGTCGCCAACGTGGTGGGGCAGTGGCTGGCTGCGGTGCTGTTCTGCGGTGCCCTGCTGGCCGAGAAGGTGCCGCTGCGGCCGGATCTCTCGGTGCTTCGGGCGCAGGTGATCATGGGCCGCGACCTGGTGGTCCGCACGGTCGCCTTCCAAGCCTGCTTCGTGTCGGCCGCGGCGGTGGCCGCCCGGTTCGGGGCCGCCGCGCTGGCCGCCCACCAAGTGGTGCTGCAATTGTGGAGTTTCCTTGCTTTGGTGCTCGATTCGCTGGCGATCGCCGCCCAGTCACTCGTCGGGGCTGCGCTGGGCGCCGGGGATTCAGCCGACGCCAAGCGTGTCGCGTGGCGGGTGGTGGGATTCTCTGCGGCCGCCGCGGCACTGCTGGCCGCATTTCTTGCACTGAGCGCCCCGGTGCTGCCCTCGTTGTTCACCAGCGACCGCGACGTGCTGTCGGCCATCGCGGTTCCGTGGTGGTTTCTGGTCGCTCAGTTGCCGTTCGCCGGCGTGTTGTTCGCCCTCGACGGCATCCTGATCGGAGCCGGTGATGCGGCGTTCATGCGCACCGCGACCGTCATCAGCGCGTTGGTGGGCTTTCTGCCGTTGATCTGGCTGTCGCAGGCGAACGGTTGGGGACTGGCGGGAATCTGGGCCGGATTGAGTTCCTTCATCGGGCTGCGCCTCATGTTCGGTCTGTGGCGGACGCTGTCCGGGCGCTGGGTCGTGCCGGGATCCGGCTAGTACGGCGTGCGGTTGCCGCCGCGGACGCCGACTCGTGCGACGATCTCGGTCGTGTGCTTCTCGAAGACAGCGGATCTGGTAACGGGTACCGCCTTGATCCCGGTGGCCGTGTTAACGCTTCGGGAGGTCAGACACCGGCGTGAGTTGCCGTTCGCGTTGCTGCCGGCGATCTTCGCCGCCCACCAGTTCTTCGAGGTCTTTGTCTGGGAGGGGCTGGACGGCAATGTGTCAGCAGGGGTAGCCGAGCTGGCGATGCGCGCCTATCTGTTCATCGCCTGGCCGCTGCTTCCCACCTGGGTTCCGCTGGCTGTCATGCTCCTCGAACCTCATCGTGCCCGGCTTCGGGTCGCGCCGTTCCTTGCACTGGGCGTCGTTGTGTCGGCTTACCTCGGGTGGGTGGTGTTGGCTAATCCTGTTGAGGTTGTCCGGCACGCATACGGGCTCGAGTACCTGAACGTCGTACAGCACCCGTTGCTGTGGGCGGTGCTCTACATCGTCGCGGTGATCGGCGCTCCGCTGATGTCCCGCTACCGTTCGATCGTTGCGTTCGGCGCGCTCAACCTTGTCGGTCTGGTTCTGGTGGCCGTCTTCTACGCCAATGCGTTCGCATCGCTGTGGTGTGTTTTCGCCGCCATCTGTTCTGTTCTGATGCTCGTGCACATGGTTCGGCGTCGGCGACTCTCCGAGGCGGACCGAATGCACGGTGTCGTTCCGGCCGCAGCTCACTGACTGGGTTTGCGCCGGTTTGCCGTCACGCCGGCAGCGCACGGGTCAATACTGAGGTGGCTCAACACTACGTTGACGCGGAACCGCGGTCCGGCGCGCGGACAACTCCAGCAACAGGGAGGTCTGATCGTGACACGCGCACAAGGCCCATCGATCGGAGTCCGCCGGCGGCAGGTGCGGGACCTGCCCGTGCAGCGATGGTTGTGGGCCGGCGCCGCCGCAGCCGGGCTGGGCGCGGCGGTTCTGGCCCCGTCGACGGACGCGGTCGCTGACACCGGCACGTCACCGCACCACGGGGCGTCGTCTTATTCCGGAAGTTCCCCACGATCGTCCGGCCCCGCCAAGCGATCCGCGTCTCCGGGTTCGAGGGCCCCGCACTGGACGGGGGCCGTGCCGTCGACGACCGCGCCGCTTTCAGCCGCCTCTCTTCGGCGCCAGGCCGAGCCGGTGGCGGCGGTGAGGACAGCGAATAGCGTCGAGTCGGGCCTCAACCTGGGCATCGGCAACATCGGTACGGGCAATATCGGTAGTGGCAACATCGGCAGCTACAACATCGGCGGCGCGAACAGCGGCCCCAGCGCCACCGGCGGCGGCAATAACAACGTCGGCTTAGCCAACTACGGCTCCCACAATATCGGTGCCGGCAATGGCAGCGCCGCACTGGAGGCCGCCACCTACCTCAACTATCCCGGGGCTTCCGACTACAACGTGGGCATCGGCAATATCGGACAGCGCAACGTCGGCTTCGGCAACATCGGAACCGGCAACGTCGGCTTTAGCAACGGAAGCTTGATCAGTGCGGCCGTCGACGGCAATCCATCGTCGGGCAACGTGGGTATCGACAACGTCGGCACGAATAACTGGGGCGTCGGCAACATCGGTGACGGCAACATCGGTGTCGGTAACACCGGCAACGGCAACATCGGGATCGGGTTGACCGGCGACCATCAGGTCGGGCTCGGTGGCCTGAACGCCAACGGCGTCGGCTGGAATCTCGGTCTCGGGAACAACGGAAGCTTCAACATTGGCTTCGGCAACACCGGCGACGGCAACATCGGCTTCGGTAATACCGGCAACGGCAACATCGGGATCGGGTTGACCGGCGACCATCAGATCGGGTTCGGCGCGTGGAACTCGGGTACCGGAAACACCGGATTGTTCAACTCGGGCACGGACAACTCCGGGTTGTTCAACTCGGGGACGGGAAATTCCGGGCTCTTCAACACGGGCACCGGGAACTGGGGCATGGTGAACTCCGGTAGCACGAATACCGGGATCGGCAACTCCGGCGACGGCAATAGCGGCTTCTGGAACGCCGGCAAGACCAACACCGGTGCCTTGAACGCAGGCATCCTCAACATGGGGATGGGTAATTCGGGAACCGGCAATGTGGGTGCTTTCAACTCCGGCGGCAGTTACGTGTATCTGGGCCACAACATCGGCCTCTTCAACTCCGGCAACCACAACGTCGGCATGTTCAGTGCGGGCTTCGGGAATCTGGGCTTCTTCAACGCGGGCGTCGACAACGTGGGCGCCTTCAACTCGGGCGGCAACGGCCAGAATCCCCTGTTTTCCAAAGATCAGGCAGTCGGCCAGTCCGGCAACACCGGCAATTTCAACTCGGGCTTCACCAATACCGGCTCCTTGAACTCGGGAACCGCCAATACCGGCTGGTGGAACTCGGGCACGCTCAACACCGGACTGGGTGAAACGGCCACCAAGACCGGCAACTCCGGCTGGGGCAACGCCGGCACCGGCAACTCGGGGTTCTTCAACTTGAGCAGCTACAACTCGGGTTTCTTCAACTCATCGAACAGTTCGGAGTACGCGGGCGGATACAGTGCCGGCTGGTGGAACTCCGGCGACGGCGCCTACAACGCGGGCATGTTCAACTCGAGTGGCGGCGGCAAGGGCACCGGATTGTTCAATAGCGGTGCTGAGGGGGCCTTGTTCGTGGGCATCCTCAACACCGGCGACCACACCGTCGGGTTCATGAACTCAGGCCATGACAGCAACGGTTTCTTCAACTCCGGCGACTACAGCTCGGGTGTGGCCAACTCCGGAAACCATGACGGGGAGAAGGCTCTGGGCAACTCGGGCATGGCGAATTCGGGCACTTCGAGTTCGGGTGGATTCAACTCGGGGACAGGACAATCGGGCTTCTTCAATTGAGGCTCAGTCCGATTGCCGGGCCTGCGCCCGGCTTAGTCCGATTGCCGGGCCTGCGCCCGGCTCAGTCCGATTGCCGGGCCTGCGCCCGGCTCAGTTCGATTGCCGGGCCTGCGCCCGGCTCAGTTCGATTGCCGGGCCTGCGCCCGGCCGCGCTCGATCACCGACGCTCGGCTAGCGGCGATGTCATCGCCGGTGGCCGAGCGCATCCAGGCGCGGGCCGCCTCGGCCTCCAGCCACAGACCTGAGCTGGTGAGGTCGGCGTCGATGCGGTGGTAGGACCCGAGCAGTGCGCGCACCGCCTTCTGGTTGTTGCCGACTATCGAGGCGGCCACCGTGCGCGCTGCCGGCAGCAGATCCTCGTGGGGGACCACCTCGGTAACCAGACCGGCGCGCAGAGCATCGGCCGCAGACAGGTAATCGCCGGTAAGGCTCATCCGGCGGGCCATCCCGACACCGACCTTTTGGGGCAGTCGCACGCTGAGCCCCCAGGTCGGCAGCAATCCGACGCGGGCATGGGTGTCAGCGAACCGGGCCCGATCCGAGGCGATCAGGATGTCGCAGTACAGCGCCAGTTCCAACCCGCCCGTCACCGCCGCTCCGTTGATCGCTCCGATCACCGGCTTGGTCATCGGCGGCCACTTCGGGGAGATATCCGGCAGATCGGTGGTGTTGCCGAGCTCTTTGAGGTCGAGGCCGGCGCAGAACACCGGGTCCGCTCCGGTCACGATCACCACGTCGACCCCGTCGTCGGAATCGGCTTCGCGCAGCGCGGCGAAGAAGCGGGTGCGCAACGCCGAGGACAGCGCGTTGCGTGACGTCGGCCGGTTCAGCGTGATGGTCCGGACCCGGTCAGTGGTTTCGGTCAGCAGAATGTCCGAACTGGTGTCAGGTGCGCTCATCGTCACACCGTATCCGGCGCAACGGAGCCCAAAGACCCTGGCATCACCCGTCGCCGCCGGTCATGCTGTCGTTATGGGTGAGCGCCGGGTGGTCAATCCGCGGTTGCTGCTGGCGGTCGGGATATTGGTCGGCTTCATGTTTTCGGCGCTGGCGATCTATTTCGCCGTGCTGTACACACCCGACTCCGGCCGGGAGTCGGGTTCCCGGCCAGCCGCCCCGGTGACCGAGACCTCGACGCCGGCTCCGCAGCCCTCGCCGCCACCGATCTACCTGCCGAACATGCCGGGTGTGCCCTGTATGGGCTGGGCGAGCGCGCCAGATTGCACTCCCACGTCGACGGCTGGGGCTACCCCCTAGCTGATCTGAGCGACGGGCAGGATCAACCGCGACGCCGGGCCGATGCGCAGCGTGTGCACGCTGGAGACCATCCGATGGCCGCTGACCGCGGGTTCGCCGGTGCCGAGGTTGCGGTCGAAGCGCGGATGGCATCCGCCGGCGATCAGGAGTCTGATGCGCGAACCGGCCCCGAAACGGTGGGCCACGGCATCGAGTTCGATCCGGATCGGGGTGCCGGGTGTGGTCGTGAAACGCCGGAAGCCGTCGCTGACATTGCGTGAGCGCCCGCTCGGGCCCATTTCACCCATCCTGACGAAGACATCGAAATGCGTTGTCCCGGTGGCGTAATCCAGTTCCACCACGGGTATTCCATAGACCACCAGGTCGCCGTCGATGGCGGTGCTGGTGAAACACAGAACATCGGGCCGGTCGGCCAGGGCGCTGTCGTCGCGGTAGCCGGCCGTCCGGGAGAGCAGTCGTCCGCCGATGGTCGGGGTGGGATCGGCCGGATCGAACCGGAACGATGCCGCAGCACCGGGGGCAGGCGCGGTGGCGCTGAGCCCGCCGTGCGGTTGGGGGTGGAGCACTCGCTCCCTCGTGGCCGGCGGCCAGTCCGGAAGATCGATGGACTCGCGGCCGGAACCGGTCAGGCTGATCCGGACCGGTGCCCGGTGGTCGGCCTGCCCGCCGAGGTGGCACTCCAGCCAGGACAGCGTCTCGCGCGCCGTGCGCCCGGTGGCGTGGGTGACCATCTGATCGTGCGTCCACGGTCCGATGCTCATTGCGACATCGACGCCGCGGCGACGCAGGTGGGCGAACTGGTCAAGGGTCTGGTCGAGAAAAACGTCCTGCCAACCGGTGAGCAGCAACACCGGTACGGTGCAGCGGTCCAGAGCGACCGTCATCCGCCGGTCCGCCCAGAACGGGTCGGCTCGGTCGGGGTGTTCGAGCCAGGACTCGTACCACGGTGACTCGTCGCCGAGCAGCCTTCGTCCGGCAGCGCCCAACGGCAGATCCCGGGTCGCCTGCTGGAGCCTGCGTGTGGCGTTGACTTGGAAGGCCAGTCGCTTCAGTGGGCCCCGTTGCTGGTGCGCCATCATGTCCGCCCAGCCGAGGAAGTCGTTGAGGGCGAACGCGCCGCTACCCCAGGTGGAGGTGTGCAGGTCATGCGGGCCGACGGTGATCACGGCCGCCGCCAGTTCCGGTGGTGGGTCCGACATCAGCGCCCATTGGGTGTACCCGAGATAGGACAGGCCCAGGGTGGCAAACGATCCGGTGAACCAGGGCTGCTCACGCAGCCATGCAACGGTGTCGGCCGCGTCGGCGACTTCGTGGAGCATGGGTTCGAACGTCCCGCCCGAGCCGAACGTGCCGCGCACGCTCTGGAAGAGCACGTGGTAGCCGCGGGCCGCGTAGATCTGCGCGTAGATCAACGAGAAGGGGAACGACCGGCCGTAGGGACCCCGTACCAGGATGGTGCCCCGTGGACGTGCGGTGGTCGGCGCGTAGTGGTCGGCAAGCAACTCGATGCCATCGCGCATCGGTACCGGCACCGCGCGGTCGACGGTGTATCCCGTGGTCGGAGCCGGAAGCCGCAAGATGCGGCCCCATAGGTGGTCGGTGATCCGGGTACCGCGATGGGTGCTCACGCTGTTGCCGCCATAGTGGTCGAGGATAGGAACCCTCGCCGTCAGTAGGCTCAGCGGTTGTGGCGGCAACACTGTGGGCGATCAGCGACCTGCACACCGGGCAGGCCGCCAACCGTCCGGTTGCCGAGTCGCTGTATCCGTCGACGCCGCAGGACTGGCTGATCGTGGCCGGGGATGTCGCCGAGCGTACCGACGACATCCGGCGGACCCTGGAACTGCTGCGCTCTCGTTTCGAGACGGTGATCTGGGTGCCGGGAAATCATGAGCTGTGGACAACCGGCAAGGATCCGGTCCAGGTCTTCGGCCGAGCCCGTTACGACTATCTGGTGCAGATGTGCGATGACGCGGGAGTTCTGACACCGGAGCATGAGTATCCGGTCTGGACGGGGCCGGGTGGGCCGGCGACGGTGGTGCCCATCTTCCTGCTGTACGACTACACCTTCCTGCCGGCCGGAGCCGCGACCAAGGCCGAAGGCCTGGCTATCGCCAAGCGGCGCAACGTGTTCGCCACCGACGAGTTCCTGCTGTCGTGTGAGCCCTACGCCACCCGGGACGCATGGTGCCGAGACCGCCTGGCGTACACCCGGGCGCGCCTCGAGAGCCTGGACCTGCAGTTGCCGACTGTGTTGGTCAACCACTTCCCGCTGAGACGCGAGCCATGCGAGGCGCTGTTCTTCCCGGAGTTCTCGCTGTGGTGCGGAACGGTGGAGACTGCCGACTGGCACACCCGCTACAACGCGGTGTGCGCGGTTTACGGCCACTTGCACATTCCGCGGACCACCTGGTACGACGGGGTCCGTTTCGAGGAGGTGTCCGTGGGCTATCCACGGGAGTGGCGGCGGCGCAAGCCCTACCGTTGGCTGCGCCAGGTACTCCCGGACCCCGACTACGCCCCTGGATATCTCAATGAGTTCGGCGGGCACTTCGTCATCACGCCGGAGATGCGGGAGCAGGCCGAGACCTTCCGTGACCGTATGCGGGAGCGGCGCCGATGACCGGGCTGTTGGCTGCGGTGTTGCCGGAGATACCCGGTCTGGTCTTCTCCGAAATGTACAAGGACCCGCCCGATCTCGCTCCGCTGCCGGAGGAGGAGGAATTGATTGCCCGCTCAGTCGCCAAGCGGCGCAACGAGTTCGTGACCGTCCGGCACTGCGCCCGACTGGCCATGCGGGACCTCGGGGTGCCGCCGTCCCCGATCCTGAAGGGGGACAAGGGCGAACCGCAGTGGCCCGAGGGTGTGGTGGGCAGCCTCACCCACTGCGAGGGCTACCGCGGCGCTGTGGTGGGCCACAGCGCCGCGGTGCGGTCGGTGGGCATCGACGCCGAGCCGCACGGTGCGCTTCCCGACCGGGTCTTGGAAGCGGTGAGTCTGCCGGCGGAGCGCCACGAGATGACCGCGCTGCCAGACCACCTTCATTGGGACCGAATCCTGTTCTGCGCCAAGGAGGCCACCTACAAGGCCTGGTTCCCGCTGACCGGTCGATGGCTCGGATTCGAGGATGCCCACATCACCTTCGACGTCGACACCGGCGGAACCGGGGGGGTATTCGTCTCACGAATCCTCATCGACCCCGTGGCGCGGACCGGGCCCCCTCTGGCCGAACTGGCGGGCCGGTGGTCGGTGGCAAGCGGGCTGGCCTTGACGGCGATCGTGCTGTGATGGCCACCGGGGGAGCGCCAGTCCCTCCCGGCCTTGTCGTCGTCGACAAGCCGGGCGGCATGACCAGTCATGACGTGGTGTCACGCTGCCGGCGACTG
>JAUPLT010000250.1 GCA_030836785.1 Actinomycetota bacterium | reverse complement strand
GGTGTACTTCGCCAGGATGGAGATGCCCTTTTCCTTCTCCAGGTCCCCGGAGTCCATCAGGCGCTCGACGGTGACGTCACCGCGGTGGGTCAGGGCACCGGACTGGCGCAGCATCGCGACGACGAGCGAGGACTAGCCGTGGTCGACGTGGGCCACGATCGCGACATTGCGGAACTCAGGGAGGGAGGCGGGGCTACTCACGCCGGTGATGGTCGCAGCGCGCACCGTGTTTACGAAAACGAGGAAGCTCGGCCAGCGCGACAACCAGGAAGCACAGCGCCCCGACAAAGGTGCCCGAGTTTGCCAGCCACTGATCCTCGGTGACCCCGTTTCCACGGACGAAAGCCGCACCGCCGTAACACCCTCACGGCGCAGTGAGCCGCTCCCGCAGCGCTGACAGCCAGGCCCGGTCGGCGGGCACCCACGCCACCTGGGACATCTCTGCGGCGTCCACCCAGCGCAGTGCGCCATGGTCGTGAGGGTGCAGCACGCCGCCGGTCTGGGTAACGCGGTAGGCGCGCAGGATCACCGATTCGCCGATCGCGACGTCCTCGCCGAGGCGCTCGTGCACGATGACGTCGACGCCGAGCTCCTCACGAAGTTCCCGAACCAGGGCCGCAGGCTCGGTCTCTCCCGGCGCAACTTTGCCGCCGGGCAGTTCCCACAGTCCGGCCAGCTCCGGCGGACGCTGCCGCTGCGCCAGCAGCACCGTCGCCCCCCGGATCAGCGCGCCGGCCACGACAACCTGAACCTGGGTGGACATCGGTCCAGACGGTATACCGTTTCGGTCATGGCTGTGCTGAGCGATGAGCAGGTTGCCGCGGCTGTGGCGGATCTCGACGGGTGGGAGCACACCGGGGGCACCTTGCGGCGCGCGGTGACGTTCCCTTCGTTCATCGGGGGGATCGACGCGGTGCGGACCGTCGCGGAACTGGCCGAGCAGGCCGATCACCACCCAGACATCGACATCCGTTGGCGCACTGTGACATTCACGCTGGTGACGCACTCCGCAGGCGGCATCACCGATAAGGACGTCGCCCTGGCGGGCCAGATCAACATCGCCCTGGCGGGCTAGATCAACGAGGCGCTCGCCGACCGGTAGCTCAATCCCGATCGCCGCGCTCCCCCTCGCGGCCGACGCCGCCTGATCGTTTCCCGAGGGCGATCCAGCCCAGGGTCGCCAGGGTCGCCACGATGTAGACCAGGCCGGCCCAGGCGAGGTACCACGGTCGGCCGATCTCCCAGATGGTCGGCTGAGCGAAGCTCAGCAGCCAGGGCACCCCGACCAGGGTCAGCGCCAGCCAGCCCCAGCCCAGCACTCGGGCGCCGGGACGGTCGCGCCACGGCCCGGTCAGTAGCCAGAGCATCAGCGGCACCAGCCAAACCCAGTGGTGGGTCCAGGAGATCGGCGAGAGCAGCAGTCCGAAGAGCTGGACCACCAGCAGCGAACCCAGTCGGTCTCGGGGGCCCGCCGCCCCCTGTCCGCTGCCCGGTCTGCCGTCACCAACCGGGCCGAGCGCCCGCCAGGCCAGCGCCGCCAGCACCGCCGTCAACGCGATCCCGGCCAGCACCATCGGCCCGTACCCCGCATCATGGCCGACGATCCGGGAGATACCGCCGCGCCAGGACTGGTTGAACGAGGTGCCGACCGGCCCGACCCGGCTGGCGTCACCCAGCAGGTCGGTGAAGTAGTAGCGCGCCTGCTGACCGATGGCGGCGATCGAGACGGCGACAGTGATGAGGAACACCGCGGCCGCGGCGGCCACGGTCCGCCAGCGGCGCATCCCGGCGAAATACAGCCCGCTCACCGCGGGGGTCAGTTTCACCCCGGCGGCCAGTCCGACCAGCGGGCCGGAAATCCACCACCGACTGCTGGCGGCGGCAGTCAGCACGGCCAGCACCAGGATGACGTTCACCTGCCCGTAGTCGAAGGTGCTCCGCAGTGGTTCGAGCCAGATCGCCAAGGCTGTCCACAGCATGGCCTGACGTCGTCCTGCGGGCGGTTGGGACCCGGCGCGTATCAGCCGCTGGCTGATGCGGACCACCCCGTAGAGCGCGGCGATGGTCCCGAGTTGCCAACAGAGGGCCACCACTCCGAACGGCACCCTGCTCAGTGGGTAGAAGAGCAGCGCGGCGAACGGCGGGTAGGTGAAGGGCAGCGGGAAGTCCGGGGTCTGGTCGGCGTAGACGTAGGAGTACAACGTGCCGGGTTGGCCCAGCGCGGCTGCGCCGCCGAGGTAGACGTGCAGGTCGACGAAGTTCGCACCGTTGGGGACGAGGTAGGTCCAGGCCAGCCGGGTACTCACGCTCAGTGCCAGCAGACTGGGCGCGAGCCGGGTGAGCCAGGCAGCGACCCGGGCCGGTGGCTGGTTACGCACCCCGCCGACGGTATCCGGTCACCGCTCGTCATCGCTCCCGTAACGGTTGAATAAACGCCACACGTGTCACTCTGATTTACTTCCGCAACACCCCTACCGTCGGCGGCAGACCAATCGTCGAAGGAGTGGGAGCACCATGTCACGGTTCACAAAGCTGTTCGCCGCCAACACAATTGCGGCCGCCGGGCTGTGCTCGGCTGCCCTCGCCATGAGCGCGTCCGCGGTCGCGGACCCGGTCGCGCCGCCGGCAGTACCGGCCATCCCGCCGGCGCTGGGGATGATCCAGCAGTTCGCCACCAACCCGGCCAGCATGGGCGCGGTCCTGCAGACGGCCGCCACCGCGCTGGGTGGGGCATCCCAGATCATCGGGGGTCCCGCGACGTCGACGTTGCCGGTCTCGCCGATCCCGGGCGCGCCCGGGACCGCACCGGTGGCCGAACCGGCGGCGACTCCGGCAGTCGGGCCCGGCGCCGCCCTCGTCCCACTGCTCAACCAACTGGGCGTTCCGGGCAACCTGGCCAATCTGACGCCGTCGTCGATGCCGTTCCCCGTCCAGATCGGTGACAGCCTGGGCATCGCCCCGGCCCCGCCGGCGGCGCCGGTGACCGCCCCGATCGCCACCGCACCGCTACCCCCGGCCCCGCCCACCGGCGGAATGGTCAGCCCGATGCCGCTTCTCGACGCCCTGCCCTGAGCGCCCACCGACTGCCGTACGCCTGATAACGAGGGAGTTACCCGTGCTGGACATCGCCAAACTGAGCAAAGGCCTGACCGCCGTCTGCGCGGCCACGGCCGTCATCGCCTCCGTGGCGACAAGCCCGGTGGCGGCGGCTGACCCGACGATCCCGCTCGATCCGGGTCAGTTGCCCGGGCTGGAGGCCGTCCAGAGCCTCAGCCCGGTTGTCCAGGCGGCGGCGGCCAATCCCGCCTCGGCGCAGGAGTTGCTCCTGGCCGCCGCCTCCCAGTTGGCGGGGAACGCCACCACCCCGGAGGGGTCGATGGCCCTTGCGCAGGCGGTCACCCGCTTCGTTCAGGAGGGTGGGGCGGCCGGCCCGGTCTTGAGCCCGCCGTCGGCGGTAGTGACCCAGCAGGCCATGACCGGCCCGGCGCACGGCACCGCGCCGCTGCTGACACCCGGCCCCGGCAACGGACCGATCCCGCTGGAGAAGCACACCCCGGCCCCCGGCGCGTTACCCGGCACCGAGGCGCACCTACCGACTGGGGTGAACCCCGAGCACGCGGTCGGACCCGCCCCGGAGGCCCTTCCGCCGGCAGTTCCCCCGGCAGCCCCCGGCGCGATGCCCGAGGTTCCGGTGCATGTCGCGGCGCCCGCAGCGGCCCCGGTGTCCAACTCCGCCGGCGCAGCGCCGGCACCCGCGGCTGCGGCCGCGCCGTCGTTCGACCCCAACAGCCCGCCGACGCAGGACTTCATGTACCCGTCAATCAGCAACGGCTGCCAGAAGGACGGCGGCAACGTCATCGCCACCGCGATCTCGGTGGCCGGCCCCGCAAAGATCCCCACCCCGGGCCCCGGCCCGGGCCAGACCGCCTACGTGTTCACCGCGGTGGGCACGCCCGCACCGGCCGCCGAACAGAAACTGCCGCTCAACGTGACCTGGGTCAACCTGACCACCGGACGCTCCGGCAGCGCCACCCTCAAGCCCAACCCGGAGATCAACCCGCAGGGCCCGACCACGCTGACCGCGATCGTCGACACCGGTTCCGGTTCGATCATGTCGACGATCTTCGGCCAGGTCACCACCCTGGACAAGCAGTGCACCTTCATGCCGACCATCGGATCCAGCGTCGTCCCCTGACCCCTGCGGACCGCGGCTAGGCTGGCGTCCATGCAGTCGCTTGGGGCGTTGGAAGCCCTGATGCTGGCCGCCGAAAAGCTCGGCAGCGCAATGCATGTCGGCGTGTTGCTCATCCTCTCGCCGCCGCCCGCCGCGCAGGACGCCGCGACGAACTATGTCGATGAGCTGCACCGGGACAGCCTGATCGGATCGCACGAACTCGACCCCCGACTACGCCGGCATCCGCATCGCGGCCTCGACACCGGCGGGGTGTGGGTGTGGCGCGAGTCGGTCGAGGTCGACCTGCGCCGCCATCTCCGCCGGACGACCCTGCCACCCGGATCCGGCCTGGAGCAGCTGTGGAAGTTGGTCTCGGAACTGCACAGCGAGCGGCTGGAGATGGCCGCGCCGCTGTGGGCCAGCTGGCTGATCGACGGCTTCGACGCTGACGGGCCGGACGGCACGTTCGCGCTCTACATCAAGGTGCACCACATCGTGGTCGACGGCGTCGGCGGCTTGCGAATGATCGCCGATTCGTTGTCCCCCGATCCGGACCGCCGCGGGATGGCGCCGTTCTATGCAGACAAAGCGGTGGCCGACAACGCGGGGACAGAGTCGGCCGGCGCGCATCGACCGGGGTGGCGGGTGCCCAACCCGCTGGCCGGGGTCCGCGCCGTCACCGAGTCCGTCACCGCCCTTCTGGACCTACCCCGCCGGGTGGCCGCGGCCGAGCTTTCCACCGTTGTCGGCAGCCTGACCAGTGACGCGGTGGTGGCCCCGTTGGAGGCACCGCAGACCCGCTTCAACACCCGACTCGGCCCGCGCCGGGCGGCTACCGGAACGAGCCTGCCCAGGGACCGGATCCTTGCCGTTCGCGAAGCTGCCGGCGTCAGCACCAACGATGTTGTCACCGCGGTGATCTCCGGCGCCCTGCGCCAATGGTTGATCGACGTGGGTGAGCTTCCGGCCCGGTCACTGGTGGCGATGTGCCCGGTGTCGGTACGCGCCCGGGACGCCACAGCCACCGAGACCGGCACCGCGTCGGCCGGTAACCGGTTCGGGCTCGGACTGTGTCCGCTGGGCACCGAACTGGCCGATCCCGCCGAGCGCCTGGCCCTCGTTCACGAGGCGATGTCGCGGATCAAACGGCAGGTTGCCGAGCGGGGGGCAGACGCGATGCTCGCCGTGATGGCCCCGGCAATCGGCTCGACGGTGGTGCTGCCACTGCTGCCGTTCGGCGCCATCATGCCGTTCGGCGCCATCGTGCCGCCGAGTTGCAATATGGCGATCTCCAATGTGCCCGGCCCCGCCGAGGACATGTACTACAACGGCGCACACCTCGACGAGATCTACCCGGTGTCGACGGCGTTCGACGGCATGGGGCTGAACGTGACCGTCTGCTCGTATGCCGACCGGGTCGAGGTCGGCTATGTGACCGACGCGGATCTGATGGACGACGTCGGCGCGTTGGTGCCGCTCACCCACGCAGCGCTCGACGACTTGGCGGCAGCGATGGGGATCAGTACGCCATGAACAGGATGTGCTCGCGTTCGTACTCCATGCCGGGGTGGGCATCGGCCAAGTGCTTCTGGGCCAATTCGACCAGTTCGTCCTCATCCTTGCCCTGGATCGCCTCGCCACACGGGCAGTTCAGATGTGTCTTCACTTCGGCTCCTTTTCGGACTTCACTGCGGCTTGAGACTTCGTTGCGGCCTTCATCTTCTTCTTGTACGCCCGCACCTGCTCCAGCGTGCCCTTGTCGACCACATCGGCGATGGACATCCGGGCATCGGGATCGCCGTAGGCACCGGCCGCCGTCCGCCATCCCGGCGGGTTGACGCCGTACTGCTTGCCCAGGAGCGCCAGGAAAATCCGCGCCTTCTGGTCCCCGAAACCGGGCAGCGCCTTGAGCCGACGCAACACCTCCACACCGTCGGGATCCCCGGCCGTCCAGATAGCGGCGGTGTCGCCGTCATAGTCGTCAACCACTGCCCGCGCGAGGTCTTGAAGACGTTTGGCCATCGACCCCGGAAACCGGTGCACCGCCGGACTTTCCGCACAGAGCCCAGCGAACTTCTCCGGGTCGTAGCCGGAAATCTCACGGGGGTCGAGAGCGCCGAGTCGGTCGGCGAGTTTGCGCGGGCCGGCGAACGCGGTCTCCATCGGGATCTGCTGATCAAGAAGCATCCCCAGCAGCAGCGCAAACGGGTCGTCCTCGAGTAGCTGATCGGCCTCAGGATCCTGGGTGAGACATAGCTTCCTAGGGCCTAGCTTCCTAGGGCCTAGCTTCCTAGGACCTGGCTTCCTCATGCCTGCCATTTAACAACGCGGCACCTCCCCCGGGCCCGCGCTCCGACCTCGAAGGCGACGGATTCTCGGACAAGCGCGCCCCCACTGGGGGATTCTGGGTCAACTGCAGTTGCGCCACGAGTCAGGTGTGGGCACGCTGCTGCAGACCACCATCGCAAGGAGTCCGCGTGACCGATGATCCCGCCCCGGCACAGCCGCCGAATCCGCCCGCGGCCGAGTACCTCGCCGTCCAAGCCAGTCCGGAGTTCCAGGAGTTGCGCCGAACGCTTCGCCGTTTCGTCTTCCCGACGACGGCCTTCTTTCTGATCTGGTACGCGACCTACGTGCTGCTGGGCGCCTTCGCCAACGATTTCATGGCCACCAAGGTGTGGGGCAACATCAACGTCGGCCTACTGCTCGGGCTGGCCCAGTTCCTGACCACCTTCCTCATCACCGGCCTCTACATCCGGTTCGCCAACCGAAAACTGGATCCCCGCGCCGCGGCGATCCGCGCCGAGATGCACTGGGCCGAGCAGTGAACCGCACCACCGTCCTGGCCGCAGCCGGGCAACTCGGAAACCCTGCCATCAACATCGGCATCTTCGTCGCCTTCGTCATCGTCACGCTGGCCATCGTCATCCGGGTCAGCCGACGCAACACCAACGCGACCGAGTACTTCACCGGTGGACATGCGTTCACCGGCCGCCAGAACGGCATCGCTATCGCCGGCGATTACCTGTCGGCGGCCAGTTTCCTCGGCATCGCCGGTGCGATCGCCGTCTACGGCTATGACGGCTTCCTCTACTCGATCGGCTTCCTGGTGGCCTGGCTGGTGGCCCTGCTGCTGGTGGCCGAATTGCTCCGCAACACAGGCAAGTTCACGATGGCCGACGTGCTGAGCTTCCGGCTCAAGCAGAAGCCGGTCCGACTGGCCGCGGCCATCTCGACCATGACGGTGTCACTGTTCTACCTGCTGGCACAGATGGCCGGGGCAGGCGGCCTGGTCGCGCTTCTGCTCGACATCAACAGCCGGTTCGCCCAGTCCATCGTCATCGCCATCGTCGGCGTGCTGATGATCATCTACGTGCTCATCGGCGGGATGGCCGGCACCACCTGGGTGCAAATCATCAAGGCCGTGCTGCTGATCGCCGGAGCCGGGTTCATGACGGTGCTGGTGCTGGCCAAGTTCGGCATGAACATCTCCGAGATCCTGGGCCGCGCCCAGCAAATGGTGAGCGAGTCCGCCACCCAGGGCGTCTCCTCCCGCGACGTGCTGGCCCCGGGGGCCCAGTACGGAACGTCGACCACCTCGAAGATCAACCTGCTGTCGCTCGGCATCGCACTGGTGCTCGGCACCGCCGGCCTGCCGCACGTGTTGATGCGGTTCTACACCGTCCCCACAGCCAAGGAGGCCCGCCGGTCGGTGGTGTGGGCGATCGGCCTGATCGGGGCGTTCTACCTGTTCACCCTGATCCTGGGTTACGGCGCGGCGGCCCTGGTCGGCCCGGACACGATCCTCAAGGCCCCCGGCGGGCAGAACTCCGCCGCCCCACTGCTGGCATTCGAACTGGGTGGCACGATCCTGCTCGGCGTGATCTCCGCGGTGGCGTTCGCGACGATCCTTGCGGTGGTGGCCGGGTTGACCATCACCGCGTCGGCGTCCTTCGCCCACGACGTGTATGCCAGCGTGCTGAAGTCACATCAGGTCACTGAGGATGAGCAGATGCGGGTGTCGCGGATCACCGCGGTGGTCCTCGGTGTCCTGGCGATCGGGTTGGGCATCCTGGCCAACGGGCAGAACGTGGCGTTCCTGGTGGCACTGGCCTTCGCGGTGGCGGCCTCGGCCAACCTGCCGACCATCGTCTACTCGCTGTACTGGCGGCGGTTCAACACCCGCGGCGCGCTGTGGAGCATGTACGGCGGGTTGATCTCCTGCATCGTGCTGATCGTGTTCTCCCCGGCGGTGTCGGGGAGCAAGACCGCGATGATCCCGGGCGCGGACTTCCAGTGGTTTCCGCTGTCCAACCCCGGCATCGTGTCGATCCCGTTGGCGTTCCTCCTCGGAATCGTCGGGACCGTTACCTCGCGCGACACCGGCGACCCGGCGCTCAATGCCGAGATGGAGGTCCGTTCGCTGACCGGCGTGGGGGCGGAGAAGGCCACCCACCACTGAACTTCGCGGGCTCAGCCGCCACTCTTGCGACGGAACTCGCGACGATTGCCGGCCGGACCGTGCGCGCGGGACTGTGCGCCGCCGCCACCGTGGTGCGCGGCGCCGCCCGCGGCCTTGGTCTTCTTTCGCTCCAGCGCCTCCCGGAATCTGCGCTTGCTTTCGGCAGCGTCGTCCGGATGGGTCTCGCCGGTGTCGTTCGGTGTGGGTTCTTGGGCGTCCTCCGACGCTGACTCGGCCATAGCCGGAAGGCTACCGCCGAACACCGAGCACGCTCAGCGCAACCCGGGCGGCATCCCGTACAGATGCGAGATCGGCATCCGGAGCAACACCCGCCGGTCGGTCACCATCGCGCGCCGGTAGTCGTCCCAGTCCGGATGTTCGCCGGCGACGTTGCGGTACAGCGTGATCAACGACTCCACCGTCTCGTCACCGGGATCTGCCGCCGGCGGGCTCAGCGCGGCGTCTCCCTCGGCCACCGCATAGGACCAGCCGTCATCGCTGCTCACCAGCAGCGAGGCCCGTGGATCGCGGCGCAGGTTGCGGGTCTTGGCCCGCGGTTCGGTGATCGACACCTCGATCGTCATGGTGCGCGGGTCGAAGTGGTAGGTGACGTTGGACAACTGCGGGCGGCCGTCCCGCTTGAGCGTCGCCAGCACACCGAGGGAGTTGTCGGCGATCAGGGCCAGGAGCTTGTCGTCGAACACCCGCCGGGTCATGACGACGAGCCTACGTCGGTAGCGTGACGTGTATGGCGCGCTATGCGGCTTTCCTGCGCGGCGTCAACGTGGGCGGGGTGCGACTGAAGATGGCCGATGTGGCAGCGACCCTTCGGTCCGCCGGGTTCAGCGACGTCCGGACCATCCTCGCCAGCGGCAATGTGGTGCTCACCGCATCCTGCGACGCGCCGGGAGTCCGCACCGCCGCCGAGACCGCCCTGCGGAGCCGGTTCGGCTACGAAGCCTGGGTGCTGGTGTACGAGATGGCGAGCGTCCGGTCGATCGTCGACGACTTCCCGTTCGAACCCGAGGTCGACGGCCACCATTCCTATGTGACGTTCGTCAGCGACCCGGCCGTCCTGGACGACATCGCCGGACTGGTCACCGGGGCCGGACCCGAGGAGAAGATCGCCCGCGGCGACGCCGTCGTCTACTGGCAGGTGCCCCGGTCGGCGACGTTGACCTCCGCGATCGGTAGGACGATGGGCAATAGCCGCTACGCGTCGTCGACCACCACGCGCAACCTGCGCACGCTGGGCAAAGTCCTGCGCGGGTAGGTTGGCACGGTGACAGATCGCAACTCCGATTCCGCTGCCCTCACCGGGGTGTCCGAGACCGCGCTGTTGACGCTGAACGGCCGTGCCCACCAGGCCGCGCTTCCCGACGCCATCATCTCCGATCCGATGGCCATCGAGTTGCGCGACGCCCTCGCGACGGAGTTCGGCGTCGATTACGAGAAGTTCGGTCGCCGCGGTCAGGAAATGGCGCTGCGCTCGCTGGCCGTCGACGGCTGCACCATCGAGTACCTGCGCAGCCATCCGAAGGCGACCATCGTGGCGCTCGCCGAGGGCTTCCAGACCAGCTTCTGGCGCCTCGACAGAAAAGTGCCCGACCCGCAGTTCCACTGGATCTCCGTCGACCTCCCGCCGGTCATCGAACTACGCGAACGTCTGCTGCCGTCGTCCCCGCGAATCACCAATCTGGGCCAGTCGGCGCTGGACTACAGCTGGATGGACCGGGTCGACACCGAGCACGGGGTGTTCGTCACCGCCGAGGGGCTGCTGATGTACCTCCAGCCCGACGAGGCGATGGACCTGATCCGCGAGTGCGCCAAGCGCTTTCCGGGCGGTCGGATGTTCTTCGACCTACCGCCGACGATGGTCAAGAAGTTCGCCCCCAAGGGCATCCGGGCCTCCAAGCACTACCGGGTGCCACCCATGCCGTTCAGCCTGTCGATCAACCAGTTGCGTGCGCTGGTGGGCAAGGTACCCGGACTCAAGGCAGTCCACGACGTGCCGATGCCGGCCGGGCGGGGTTTCGCCTTCAACACGGTATTCCCGGCCCTCTGGCATCTCGGGCCACTCAAGCCGTTCCGCGGCGTCTACGCACTGCTCGACTTCGGCTGAGCACCGCCGCCAGCCGAGAGCACCCTCGCCGGCTGAGCCCGCGGCTACGCGAACTCCGCGTCCAGATAGCGGCGTGCCTCGACACCGCTCACGCCCAGACTCCGGGCGGTGTCCGCGAACACCCTTGCGGCGGCGGCCATCGCGGCGTCGGTGGGATCGCGCCGGGCCACGAAGGTGCCCTGGCGGCCGCGGGTCTCGACCACGCCGGCCGACTCGAGTTCGCGATACGTGCGGGCCACGGTGTTGACCGCCAATCCCAGTTCGCCGGCCAATTCACGGACGGTGGGCAGGCGGGTGCCGGGCGGTAGCCGCCCGTCGCGGACCGCGTCGATCACACCCACCCGCATCTGTTCGAAGATCGGCGTGTCCGACAACCCGTCCACCCGTAACCACGCTGCCAACTCCGACATCCGCCAAGTATGCGACGACCGCACATCCTGGGTGCAAAAGCCCAGCTAAACCGGTATAATCGCGGCCGTCAGTGACGGCTATTCCGGTCGCCGTTCGTTCAGACTCAGGGTTTCACGTCAGGGTTACGTTTCGCTGCGGGGGCTGGTGCCGTCCGGATAGGAATGGGGCCATCGCCGGCTCAGGAAAGGCAGCAGATTGACCGATTCCGACAGGATCCGGATCGCCGTCTTCAGCGGAGCGGGGATCTCCGCCGAAAGTGGGGTCCCGACATTCCGCGACGACGAGACCGGACTGTGGTCGAAGTACGACCCCTACGAAATCGCCAGCACCGACGGCTGGCAGAAGCACCCGGAGCGGGTGTGGGCCTGGTACCTGTGGCGCCATCACCTGGTCAAGGAGGTCCAACCCAACCCCGGCCACCGCGCCGTGGCGATGTGGCAGGACTATGCCGACGTCACCGTGATCACCCAGAACGTGGACGATCTGCACGAGCGCGCCGGCAGTAGGACGGTGCATCACCTGCACGGCAGCCTGGCCGAATTCTGGTGTGACACCTGCGGTTCCCGCTACCACGGACCGCTTCCGGACATGCCCGAACCGGTGTTGGAGAAGGCGCCGCCGCAGTGCGAGTGCGGGGGCCAGATCCGGCCCGGCATCGTGTGGTTCGGCGAACAACTGCCCGACGAGCAGTGGCAGGCCGGCGTTCACGCGGTGGGCACCGCAGATCTGGTGGTCGTGGTCGGCACCTCGGGTCTGGTTTATCCGGCGGCGGCGCTACCCGAGATCGCCTTGGCGAACGGCGCGACGGTCATCGAAGTCAATCCGGAGCCGACTCCCATGTCGGATTCGGTGACGGCCAGCATTCGGGAGAGCGCGGCGACCGCGCTGCCGACACTGCTGCAACGTCTGCCCGAACTGGTGCCGCATCGCCCTTAGCGTCAGGCGGGTTTCAGTGCCCTGCCCAACGCGACCTCCGAGACCGGCAGCGGAACCCAGCCTGGGAAGGTCATCTGGTGCCGGGCGGCCTGCACGCTGAATCCCGCTGCGGTGATGGCCTTCTCGGTGTGACGGTGGGTATGGCAGTTGCCGGACATCCGCGGCCAGAAGGTGAAATCCGCCAGTCGCTGGATCGCCCCGCGCCAGCCCGGACTGGCGACATGTTCGAAATAGCGCAGTTCACCTCCGGGCTTGAGCACCGAATTAAGCTGCCGCAGAACGGATTCGGGATGATCCACCGAACACAGCACCAGTGAGCACACCACTGCGTCGAATGGTTCGGCGTCGAATGGTTCGGCGTCGAATGGTTCGACATCGCCGAGGGCTTCGATCGTCGATGCGATGACGGTGACCGGTACGCCCGCCCCGGCGGCAGCGGCACGGGCTTTGGGCACCAGTCGGGTCTCCGGTTCGAGGGCTACCACCTCAGTGACGGAGTCCGGGTAGAGGGCGAAATTGGTTCCGGTTCCGGCACCGACCTCGAGGACCCGGCCGGACAGACCGGCGAGGTTCTCGACGCGCAAGCGGCGCAGCAGTGGAGTCTCGTGGGCGGACATCACCGTCCACAACCGCGCGAAGAACGGGTGATCCAGCGTTGCGGGTGTCTTCGGCGAGGTCACCGGCTCACTGTAACCAGCTGCTCGGGGTCGGTGGGCCCTGGCGGTGGCGGTTGCGGAGGCGGTTGCGGAGGCGCTGGCGGCTCCTCGGTCAAGCCGAACCGCTGATGCAACCGCACCAGTGGCTGCGGCGCCCACCAGTTCCGCTTGCCCATGACGTGCATGAACGCCGGCAGCAGCGCCATCCGCACCAGCGTCGCATCGACCAACACGGCCAGGGTCAGGCCGAGGCCGAAGATCCGCATGAAGGACACCTGGGCAGCGATCAGCGCCGCGAACGCGATCGCCATGATCAGCGCCGCCGCGGTGACGACCCGTCCGGTGCGGGCCAGTCCGAGTGCCACCGCCTCGTCACTGTCGGCCCTGGTGCGCACCCGACCCAATGTCGCCGACCCTTCGGTTCCGGACTGCAGCCAGTACTCCCGGATCCGCGCCAGCAGGAATACCTCGTAGTCCATCGACAAGCCGAACGCGACACAGAACATCAGCACCGGGATGTTCGCCTCAAGCGTGCCGGTGGGAGTCGTGCCCAGGGCTCCCAGATGCCCGTCCTGGAACACCCACACCAGCGCGCCGAAGGCCGCCGACAGCGACAGCACGTTGAGGACAAGCGCCTTGAGCGGCAGCACCAGACTTCCGGTCAGCAGGAACAGCAGGACGAAGGTGATGACCCCGATCAGGGTGAGCACGACCGGCATCCGGGACGTGACGGCGCTGACGATGTCCCTGTTGACCTGAGCGCCGCCGCTGAACAACACCTCTCGGCCGGCGGGCTCGGGAACTGCGTGCAGCCGTTCCAGCTGAGTTTTCGACGCCTCGGTGAACAGTGGGGCGGTGCTGCGCACCGAGAGGAACGCGCTGCCGTCAGCGACACCGGCCGGTGCCGACGGAGGACCCACCCGGTTACCGCCCGCGAAAGTCCCTCCCGGGGCGGACACCAGCGACACGTCCGGCACCTTCGACAGGTCCGCGGCATACCGGTCAAGTTCTGCCGGACTGGCGCCTTCGGCATCCGGGAGGACGATGCTCATCCCGGAGTAGAGATTGCTGGCGAAGTCGTTGCGCAACTGGTCGCCGACCTGGTGCGCCGACGCAGTCTTGGGTAGCACCCGGTCATCGGGGTTGCCGAACTCGATATGGGCGAAAGGCAACCCGAGCAGCACCAGCAGTGCCACGATCGCGGTGCCCACCGGGATGGCCCGACGCATCACGGCTTTGGTGGAGCGATACCAGAACTGGCGCTGTATCGGCGTGGGCTCGGGCTCACTGCGGCGCAACACGCGGCGGACCAGTCGCCGCATGTCGAACGAGTCCAGCCGCGCGCCCAGGACCATGATGGCCGCCGGGGTGGCGATCACCGCGGCTGCGGCGGCGAACGCGACGGTCGCGATACCGGCGTAGGCGAAGGACTTCAGGAAGTACATCGGGAAGATCACCAGCGCCGACAGCGACAACGCGACGGTCACCGCCGAGAAAAGCACCGTGCGCCCAGCGGTGCACATGGTGACGACCAGAGCCGTCTCGCGGTCGGAGCCCCCGGCGATCTCGTCGCGGTAGCGGCTGACGATCAGCAGCGTGTAGTCGATGGCCAACGCCAGTCCCAGCGCGGTGGTGATGTTGAGCGCGAAGATCGACACCTCGGTGACGTGGGTGATGGCTCGCAGCACCGCCATCGCGCCGAGGATGGACATCAACCCCACCATCATCGGTAGAGCGGCGGCCACCAGGCCACCGAATACCCAGACCAGCACCAGGAAACTCAGCGGGACCGCGATCGCCTCCATGCGCAGCAGGTCGCGCTGAGTCTGCGCGGTGATCTCCCGGTAGATCATCGCGGTACCGCCAGCCCGAATAGTCAGCCCGTCCCGCTCGGCGGTGGCCTTCTCGGCCAGTGGTGCGGCGTACTCCTGGGCCTTGTCCTCCCCCCCGGACAAGGTCGCCACGATCAGGCCGGTGGCGCCGTCGCGGCTGAGCAACTCCCCGGCCGCCTCCGGCGGTGAGGTCCACGGCGATGTCACGTTGAGCACCTGAGGCGCGGCCGCCAGCAATCCGACGATCTCGGTCCCGGCGGCGCGGGCACGGGTGCCCATGGCGCCCCCGGCGCCTCCTGCACCCCCGGCGCTCTCCGCATCAGTGACCGTGATCAGCAGTTGCTGATCGGTCTGGTCGAACTTCTCGCTGAGCAGTCGGGTGGCTTCGGCCGACTCCGAGCCGGGGTCCTGGAATCCCCCAGCTGACAGGTGGTGTGCAATCGACGCCCCGAACACCCCGGTGAAGGCCATCAGCAAGGCCGCGACAAGCAGGATCAGCCGCGGTGCGCGAATAGCCAAGAGGGCGATGCGGTGCAGCACGGCCGCGGTCCTTTCCCGTCCGGTCCCCATCCGGCTAACTCATGACAGGCCCCAGTGTGGTGGCCCCGTGTTGGACGGTCAATCGCCGCAGAGGGTCGTTACCCGCCGGTAAGAATTGCCACCATTTTCCGAAACGTGACTCAATGATTCCTTAATCGAAACCCATAGTCTCATCGGTATGTGGATCGACGACACCAGTGCCGATGTCATCAAAGTTGACTTCGAAGCCCTCTATCACGGTGACTTCCTCGTTGAGGGCGACACCTCCGAGCAGTTCATCGACGTTGCCTGATTCGGCTGCCCGATTCGGCTGCCCGATTCGGCTGCCCGATTCGGCTGCCTGGCCCCGCGTCAGCCGCCCGCAGGGCCCTGACCGCTGCCCACCCGGGTATCGCGGCTCACGGCGCCTTGCACGACACACAACTTAATTCCCGCCACATCTTCAACACTTAAGCGTTCAACACGCAAGCCTTCAACACGCAAGTGCCCGCCTGATCACAGGCGGGCACTTGCTTTCTGTTGCGCTTGTTCTCAGCTGGTTACCGGGGGGCGGTTCCCGGGGCGCCTGCGGTCACCATTCCCGACAACCGGCCGGTGATGATCTCCTCGGCCTCCGCGACGATCCGGCCGACCAAGTCGGCGCAGGTCGGCACATCGTGGATCAGGCCCATCACGGTGCCGGCGGACCAGATTCCGGCGTCGAGGTCCCCGTCGTCGAACACCCGCCGGCCACGCGATCCGGCGACGAGGTCCTTGACGTCGTTGAACTGACCACCACCGGCGAGAATCTCCACCACTTGGCGTGATACCGCATTGCTGGCCACTCGGGCGGTGTTGTGCAGCGACCGGAAGATCAACTCGGTGCCGCGTTCGTCGCCGTCGACGATGGCCTGCTTGACGTTGTCATGAATGCAGGACTCGACGGTGCACATGAACCTGGTGCCCATGTTGATACCGTCGGCCCCCAGTGCCAGCGCGGCCACCAGACCGCGGGCGTCACCGAACCCGCCCGAGGCGATCATCGGGATCTCGATCTTCTCCGCGGCGGCCGGAATCAGCACCAAGCCCGGAACATCGTCCTCGCCGGGGTGTCCAGCGCATTCGAACCCGTCGATGCTGATGCCATCCACACCGAGGCTCTGCGCCTTGACCGCATGCCGCACCGAGGTGCACTTGTGCAGCACCTTGATGCCGTTGTCATGGAACATCGGCAGGTGCGGCGCCGGGTTGGAGCCCGCGGTCTCGACGATCTTGATCCCGGCGTCGACGATCACCTGACGGTATTCGTCGTATGGCGGCGGCGTGATAGCCGGCAGGATGGTGAGGTTCACCCCGAACGGCTTGTCGGTGAGTTCGCGGGTCTTGTCGATCTCGCGGGCCAGATCGGCCGGAGTCGGCTGGGTCAGCGCGGTGAGGAACCCCAGCGCGCCCGCATTGGCAACGGCTGCGACGAGTTCGGCGCGTCCCACCCACTGCATCCCGCCCTGGGCGATCGGGTGTTCGACGCCGAAGGTCTCGGTGAACTTGGTCTTGAGTGCCATGCCTATTCCCCGAGCTACCGCGGAGCCATGCGGATCGCGCCGTCGAGGCGGATCACCTCGCCGTTGAGCATCGGATTCTCCACGATGTGCACCGCCAGCGCTCCGTACTCGCTCGGGTTGCCCAGCCGCGACGGGTGCGGTACCTGCGCGCCCAGGGACGCCTTGGCCGGCTCCGGCAGGCCCGCCAGCAGTGGGGTGTCGAACAGTCCGGGGGCGATCGTCATCACCCGGATCTTCTTGTCCGCCAAATCGCGGGCGATCGGCAAGGTCATCCCGACCACACCCCCCTTGGACGCCGAGTAGGCCGCCTGACCGATCTGGCCGTCGAAAGCCGCCACGGATGCGGTGTTGATGATGACACCCCGTTCCTCGTTCCCGGGACCACCGATCGGGTCGGCGTTCATCATCCGCTCGGCACCCAGGCGCAGCACGTTGAAGGTGCCGACCAGGTTGATGTTGACGATCCGGGCGAACTTGTTCAGCGGGTACACCCCGCCCTTGCCCAGCACCCGGATGGCGTCACCGGTGCCGGCGCAGTTGACCACGATGCGCACCGGGCCGAGAGCCTCGGCCGCATCGAAGGCCGCGGCGACGGCCTCCTCGTCGGTGACGTCAGCGGCGGCGAAGCGGACGCGGTCACCCCCGGACGCAGAATTCAAGTCCTTCGCGACTTCCTCACCCTTCGAACTGGGCAGGTCCAGGATGACCACCTTGGCGCCTTCGTCCAGCAGTGCCTTGGTCGTGGCCAGGCCCAGGCCAGAAGCCCCACCGGTGACGACGGCTACCGCGTCTTTGATCTCCACTGCGCGCTCTTCCTTTCGGGTCGACCTACTGGTTGGTTGGGACTATACCCCGGGTCCCGCAGGCAGCCTCGGGAGCAGGCGCCGCCCGCGCTCAGACCCAGTCGTCCAGCACGGCGTCGTTGTCCTGGCCGGGCACCCGCGGGGACCGGGGTGTGTCCGGTTGGGTGCGGGAGAAGCGCGGCGCCGGCATCGGGAAGACCGAACCGTTCTCGGTGTAGAACCCGCCTCGCTCGGTGTTGTGCGCCTCGGTCTCGATCTCGGCGAAGCTGAGCACGGGCGTCACGCATGCGTCGCTGCCAGCGAACACCGCGGCCCAGTGGTCCCGGTCGCGGGAGGCGAACGTCTCGGTGAGGATCGCCCGCAGTTCGGGCCAACGGGTGACGTCGTTCTGCCCCGGCAGCGTCGCGGGATCGAGGCCGAGTTTCGCGATCAGTTCGGCGTAGAACTGCGGCTCGATGGAACCGACGGCGACGTGCCGGCCGTCGGCGCATTCGTAGGTGTCGTAATACGGCGCACCGGTGTCGAGCATGTTGGTGCCGCGAACGTCACTCCACAACCCGGTGGCCCGGAAGGCGAACATCATCTGCGCCAGCACCGACGACCCGTCCACCATGGCGGCGTCGATCACCTGTCCCCGGCCGGAACGCTCCCGCTCGTACAGCGCGGAGAGGATACCCACCAGCAGAAACATCGAGCCGCCGCCGAAATCGCCGACCAGGTTCAGCGGGGGCACCGGCCGCTCGTTGACCCGGCCGATGGCGTGCAGCACACCGTTGAGCGAGATGTAGTTGATGTCGTGACCGGACTGCTGGCTGCGCGGACCGGTCTGGCCCCAGCCGGTCATCCGTGCGTAGATCAGCCCTTCGTTGACCTTCGCGCAGTCTTCCGGCCCCAGCCCCAACCGTTCGGTGACCCCGGGCCGGAATCCCTCGATCAGCACGTCGGCCTTGGCGATCAGACCGAGCACCCGGTCCCGATCGGTCTCGTTCTTCAGGTCCGCGGTCACCGAACGGCGGTTGCGCATCAGGTAGTCACCGCTGGGACCCGGGTTGGGTACCTTGCTGGGCCGCTCCACGCGCACCACGTCGGCGCCGAGGTCACCGAGGATCATCGCGGCATGCGGGCCGGGTCCGATCCCGGCCAGTTCGACGACCCGCAGGCCCTGCAGTGGTCCAGCCATAACGCGTACCGCCCTTCGTCCGGGTGACGTGAACTGCTCGGATGGACTCTTTGTACCGTGTCCTATCGTGACCTCTTACACCGGCATCGACGACCTGACGGTCGACCTCGACGGGCACGTGCTGACCGTGACCCTGAACCGTCCCGACAGCTTGAACTCGCTGACCGAGGCGATGCTGACAACCCTGGCCGAGATCTTGGACCGGGCAGCTCTCGACCCTCAGGTCAAGGTGGTGCGACTCGGCGGTGCCGGGCGCGGGTTCTGCGCGGGAGCCGGGATCAGCGCGGAAGATCAAGCGGCACAAGCCAACAGCCCGACCATCGATGGTCTGCTTCTGGCGGCGAATCGGGCGATACGGTCGATCACCGCGCTCCCCAAACCGGTGGTGGCGGTCGTGCACGGGCCGGCCGCGGGCGTCGGGGTGTCACTGGCACTGGCCTGCGATGTCATCGTGGCGTCGGAGAAGGCGTTCTTCCTGCTGGCCTTCACCAAGATCGGCCTGATGCCCGACGGCGGGGCGTCGGCTCTGGTGGCGGCGGCGATCGGGCGGGTCCGGGCGATGCGGATGGCGCTACTCGCCGAGCGGATCTCGGCGGCGGACGCCCTCGAGTTCGGGCTGGTGTCGTCGGTCCACCCCGCCGATGAGATGCCGGCCGCGGCAGAAGCGGTGATCGACACCCTGGTGGCCGGCCCGGCGGTGGCGTTGCGCAAGACCAAGCAGGCCGTCAACGCCGCGACGCTGACCGAACTTGAAGCGGCTTTGGAGCGCGAGACGGCGGGACAGCGGATTCTCCTGCGCTCCAAGGACTTCATCGAGGGCACCCGGGCGTTCCAGGAGCGCCGCACCCCGTCGTTCACCGACGAGTAGAACCCGGGTGCGTCACAAGCCGAAGATCGGCGGCAGCGCCAGCACCATGATCAGACCCCACACCAGGTGGGTGAGCGTGGGCGCCAGCACTCCCCCGGTCGCCCGGCGCTCCAGCGCGCACACCGTGCCCAGGATCACCGCGGCGAAGCCGAGCATCGGGTTTCCACTGGCCGCCGTGGTGATGACATAGAGCAGGGTCGAGACCGCGACCGGATGCCAGCGACCCAATGCGGTGTAGAGGGCCCCACGGAAGAACAGTTCCTCGGCCACCCCGTTGACGAGCGTGATGGCCACGATGATCCACAGCGGACCGAAATTCGTGTACTCCAGCACCCGGGTGATCCGCTCCGCGATCGGCGGAATCTCGCGCACCACCAGACCCCCGACCAAGAACAGTCCGCCGAGCAGCAGTCCGATCGTCGTCCCGGTGATCACCGGCCGCTGGTTTCGGCCGTGCCAGCGCACCGAGCCCAGATGTAACGGACCCGAGAGGAAGGCGCCGGCCGCCCAGGTCGCGGCCAGCGCCAGCGTGAGCCAGTAGAACGAGGCGTCACCGGGCGTGCTGCGCAGGGAGAGTCCGAGCAGCACGGCGCCGGCCACGAGCACCACGCACACGACGACCTGGCGACGCCGGACCACCGACGGCCATTCCTGATGGGTCACGGCCTTTCGGGTGGCCGCCCCGCGGATTTCCTCAAGCACCGTCTGTCACGGTACGGAAGAGCGGCGCGCAAGAGGATGACGCATCTCTGACATCGCTGTCAGTAGACATCGCGTTCTCGGGCCGGTCTCGGGCTAGGCGAGGGTCTCGCGGTGCAAGTCCATCAGTCCCTCGTAGACGGCGGCGTTGCCCCGGTTGGCGGCCAGTTCTGCGTCGCTGAGTTCCCGACGCACCCGTCCGGGCACCCCCGCGATCAGCGACCGCGGCGGCACGACCACACCCTGAGGGATCAATGCGCCGGCGGCGACCAGGGACCCGGCCCCGACCACCGCCCCGTTCAGCACGATCGCCCCCATGCCGACCAGCACACCGTCCTCGATGCTGCAGCCGTGCAGAACGGCGTTGTGGCCGACACTCACCCCGGATCCGACCCGGACCGGATACTCCGGGTCGACGTGGATGGTGACCCCGTCCTGGATGTTGGTGCCCACACCGATATCGATCGGCTCCGCCTCGGCCCGCAGGGTCGCCGAGTACCAGACACTGGACCGCGCACCGATTCGGACCTGTCCGATCACGGTGGCGTTGGGCGCCACCCACGATTCGGGATGAAGCTCCGGTTGACGGCCGCGTAAGCCGATGATCAGGGGTTTCGACGTTTCTGAGGGCATCCTGGCAATCTAGCGTTTTGGGTAACGAAACGAGCCGCGACTACGATTCCTATCTCGTGAGCACTCGTACCAAGACCCTGGGCCCCAAGAAGATGGGTATCGCAGCGGCCTTCGCCGCCGTCACCATCGCGATCCCGACGGCGGTGCAGGCCTACGCCGAACCCGAGACGACGACCACCACACCGGCGACCACCACGCCGGCACCGGCCGAATCGTCCAGTCCCGCCACCACCGGCATCCCGGTGCCAACGTCGACCAAGGTGCCCGACCCGCAGGGTCCGGGCTGCGACTCCTATCGCAGCAAGGTGCCGACCGGTGCGGGCTCCATCGACTCGATGGCGCTGCAGACCGGCTCGCAGGCGATCGCGAACAACCCCGAGTTGAGCACGTTCAGCGCTGCCATCTCCGGCAAGCTGAACCCTGAGGTCAACATTGTCAGCGTCCTCGACGGCGGCCCGTACGTGGTCTTCGCGCCGACCAACGCCGCGTTCGAAAAGCTCGACCCGGCCACCCTGGAGACCCTGAAAACCGACCCGGTGGTGCTACTGCCGACGCTCTTCTACCACATGGTGCTGGGCTATCTCGGCCCCAACGACGTCGCCGGCAAGATGCCCACCCAGGACGGCCGCCTGGTCACCGTCAGCGGTAAGGGTGGCGATATCAAGGTCAACGACAACCGGGTGACCTGCGCCTACACCGCTCGCGGTGCCTATATCTACATGATCGACACGGTGCTGACCCCGCCGACGCCGGCAGCCGAGGCTTCCACCTCCGCGACGACCTCGGCGACCACCACCGCCACGACCACGCCGACCACCAGTTCGACCGAGACCAGCGGGGCCGCCACCACGACGACCCCGTCGACCTCGAGCGCACCGACGACGGCGGCGACCAC
>JAUPLT010000249.1 GCA_030836785.1 Actinomycetota bacterium | reverse complement strand
GTCATCTCGCTGGCAAAGAAACCCGGCGCCAGCGCGTTGACCCGGATGCCCTTGCGCCCGCTCCACTGCTGAGCCAGATCCCGGGTCATGCCGATGACCGCGGCCTTCGAGGCGCTGTAGGCGGCCTGCGGCAGTCCCGCCGTGGTCAGGCCCAGCACACTGGCGATGTTGACGATCGCGCTGCCCGGCTGCATCACCCGCCCGCAGGCCTGCGCCATCCAGTAGGAGCCGTGCAGGTTGACCTCCACCACCGCGCGGAACTCGTCGGGCGTCTCGCGGGTCGCCGGCACGGCGGTACCCACCCCTGCGTTGTTGATCAGCACGTCGACCCGTCCGAACTCGGACATCGCCGCGTCGACCAACTGCTGGCACTGCTCGGGGTCGGCCACATCGGTCTTACAGGTGCGCACCCGGCGGCCGGCCCGTTCGACCAGAGCGGCGGTCGCGGCCATCTTCTCCACCCGACGCGCGCCCAGCACGACGTCCGCGCCCGCTTCGGCGACGGCCTGCGCGAAGGCCACCCCCAGGCCCGAGGAGGCGCCGGTGACGACCGCGACCTTGCCGTCGAGGCGGAACAGGTCCAGAACGCTCATGCCGAGCCTCCGGCCGGGCTCCGCAGCACCTGCCGGGCGATCGCGTACTTGTGCACCTCGGTGGGTCCGTCATAGAGCCGGAACGCGCGCATATCGGAGAAGATCATCCCCACCGGCGTCTCGTCGGAGATCCCCATGCCGCCGAGCACCTGCACGCAACGGTCGGCGACCTTGAACAGTTCTTCGGAGACGTAGGCCTTCACCATCGAACTCTCGTGCCGTCCCTTGGCTCCGTTGTCCAGGATCCAGCACGCCCACCAGATGCCCAGGCGGCATTGCTGGATCGCAATCTCGTTGTCGGCCAACATGAAACCCACGCCCTGGTGCTCGGCGATCGGCTTGCCGAATGCCGTGCGGGTGCGGGCGTGGTCGACGGCGATGGACTGCACCCGCTCGGCGGCGCCGAGCCAGCGCATACAGTGCGTGAGCCGCGCGGGCGCCAGTCGCATCTGGGCGTAGCGCAGCGCCTGACCCACCTCCCCGAGGACCGCCGAAGCGGGCAGACGGAGGTTGTCGAACCGCACCACACCGTGGCCCTGCACATAGTTGCGGTCCATGGTGTCCATGACCCGCTCGATCTCGATGCCGGGGGTTCGGCCATCGCAGAGGAACAGCGTCGGGCCACCGGCGTTGTGCTCATTCGGCACGACCCGGGCCATGACGATCCAGGTGCGCGCGCCGTCGGCACCGGTGATCAGCCACTTGCGGCCGTTGATGACGTACTCGGCACCGTCGAACACCGCTTCGGTTCTGAGCTGATCGGGGTCAGAACCGGCGCCACCGGGTTCGGTCATCGCGAACACCGAGCGCTGCCGCCCGTCGATCACCGGAACCAGGAACTCCTCGGCCTGCTTCTCGGTGGCGATCCTGGCCAGCAGGTACATGTTGCCCTCGTCGGGGGCGGCGCAGTTCAACGCCACCGGCCCGAGCGTCGACCAGCCCGCGGCCTCGTAGAGCACCGCCTGGTCGCAGTGCGAGGGCTCCCAGCCGCCGAAGCGCCGGGGTGCCTGGAACGTCAGCAGCCCGGCGTCGCGGGCCAGGCCCACCAACTCGGTGCGCAGGTCTTCATTGGGCCCGTGACGGGTCAGCCGCGGGTCACGCTCGAAGGGCACGATCTTCTCCGCGACGAAGGCGCGGATCTCGTCGCGCCGGGCGGCAACCTCGGCCGGTATCTCGAAGTCGATCACGATTCGCCCTCCATAATCATCTGCGCCCGCTCGAACAGTCGCACGGTCGCGGTGTGCAGGATGTCACCGACCTCCCGGGGCGCCAGACCGGCCCCGGCCCGGGCGTTGGTGCCCTCGAGGATGACGCCCAGCTTGAAACAGGCCAGCACGGTGTACCAGTCGATGGCGGACAGGTCCCGGGCCGTGTTCTGCGCGTAACGCTCCACCAGTTCGGCCGGGCTCGCCAGAGCGCCGGCCGTCATCAACTCGTTGGGCAGCACCGGCTCCTGGCCGGGCCGGTACCAGGTGGCCAACATCCAGCCCAGATCCAAGAGCGGGTCGCCGATGGTGCACATCTCCCAGTCCACGATGGCGGCCACCTCGGGACCGGTGCGCGAGAACATCACGTTGGCGGCGTGGTAGTCGCCGTGCATGATGCCGGGGCTGAAGCTGGACGGCTGATGATCGCGCAACCACGTCGCGACCGAATCGACGTCACCGATGTCGGGTCCGGGGTAGTTGTCGAACTGCGTGTAGGACTCCAGTTCCGAAAGCCAACGCGGCACTTGACGATCCAGGAAGCCCTCCGGCTTCCCGAAGTCACCCAGGCCGACCGCGACATGGTCGACGGCACCCAGTCGGGCCACGGCGTCGGCCATCGACAATCCCATACCGTGGCGGACGGCCGCGTCGGCGGCGTGCAGGGCCGGCAACCCGGCTCCGGCGTTGAATCCGTCGACCGGTTCCATCAGGTAGAACACCGCATCACCCAGGATCGCGGTGTCCGCACAGACCGCGATCAGCGCGGCGTGCGGGACATCGGTGCCGGCCAGTGCCCGCAGCACCCGGGTCTCGCGCAGGATGACGCTGTTGCTCACCGGCCGCAGGTGCTGCGGGCCGCGACGGAAGACGTACTCACGGCCTGACCGGGTGAACCGCAGCATGATGTTCTGGGTGCCGCCGGTGATCTCGGTGACGCCTTCCAGCGGCCCCTCCCCGAGGCCCTGCCCGGACATCCAATCGGCCACTCTCGCCAGATCAGGGGTCAGGTCCGCCACGAAGGCGAAGCTACCTCACGACTGGTGACCCAACCCCTTCGACCACGGCAACCTGGCGTCGATGGTGTGGAACACGGTCCACCCGACCAGGGTTCCCAGCGCGATCGAGAGGATGGCCGCCCCGGTGACGGCCAGGCTGGTGGCGCCCGGGCCACCACCGGCGGCGGCCTCGCCCACCGCCTCGAAGCTGAGCGCGCCGGGCACCAGCGACCAGAACGCCGCGAGCATCATCACGATGGCCGGCGGTGAGGTCTTGATTCGGGCGGCCAGCATCGCGAACGGCACCGCGACGATCGCACCCACGAAACCGGAGTGACTGGCAGACATGACCGTTCCGGCCGCCGCCTGGGCCAGCAACGCCACCCCGATCGCGGCCATCAGCCACCACAACGACCCGCGGGGAGCGGAGAGATAGACGTAGAGACCCAGCGAGACCACCACGATCGCCAGATACAGCGACCACGGACCCATCACCGCCGACGGGGTCTGCGGAGACACCTCCCCGGCGATGTGAACCCCGATGGAAACCCCGAACACCAGCAGTGCCAACTGCGACATCCCGTACACCAACCGGCTGGCGCCCGAGATGATCTGGGAGCTGGCCAGTTCCATCGCCCCGATGGTCAGCGACATACCGGGCAAGGTCGCCACCAGCGCGGGGCTGATGACCCGGAGCAGCCCGTCGTTGGCGGTGGCGTCGACGAACTCGATCGCCATCACGGTGACGATCGCAGCAGCGATGGTCGGCAGGACAGGTGTGAGCGACGGGAAGGGCCGGCTCATCTGCACCACCGCGCCGACGACCAGCCCCAGTAGCAGGTATCCCGGCAGAGCGGCCCAGGTCGGATTGATCACCATGCCGAAACCGACTGTGGTGACCGCGTATCCGATGATCGTGGACAGGCTTCCGAATCTGGGCCGCAGGTTTCGCGCGGCGTTGACCGCCTTGATCGCGTCGGTCGGGCTGATCGCCCCCGCGCCGGCCAGGCCGGCGATGTCGTCGATCCGTCCGGCGGCGTCGAGTTGCAGGGACGAGTGCGTGGACCCTTCGATCTGGTAGCCGTCCTCGCCGATCTGGATCAACAGCATGGTGGGCAGGACCACGACGCGCACGGCTTCGGAGGTGTAGCGCGAGGCGATCTGCTGCAGCCGGGCCTCCACGACCGGGGTCGGCTGGGCGACCTCCACCAGCGCGATGCCGATATCGCGCAGCATCGCCGCGACCTCCATCGGGTTGTAGTGATCCGGGGAGTTCAGCGGCGCCGGCTGATCCTTGCGCAGCGCGTCGATGATGCGCTGGCGGCGCTCGCGCCGGGTCATGCCGTGGCCGCAGGGGTGGTCGACGAGGCGCCGGGCGCGGCCTGCTGCTCCTCACGCGCCTTGGCGCCCTGCCAGGGCAGGTATCCGGTGACCTCGAGTTGCAGGGAGTAGCTCAAGAACGTCCTGATCAAGACTATCGCGCCCAATATCGACACGCTGCGCAGATCGGGGGTGAGAGCCACCGTCCGGATGATGTCGGCAGCGACGAGGAACTCCAGTCCGAGCAGAATCGAGGCACCCAGTTGGCGTCGCAACGGACGATAGATTTCGACCTTCTTGCCCAGTTTGGTGGCCGCGACGACGACCGACCCGAGCGCGCCGAGAGCGATCACGGCGACGCCGACGGCGTCCATGCTCTTGCCGACCGTCTCGATGAACTCCAACAGACTCATCGGCAGAAGTGTATGGAGCCGCGGTACCGGATCCGATACAGGCGCGCTTACACAGCGCGGGCACAGCCGGGCCATAGGTTCGGCCCACCACCGCGGCCATACTTGACCCATGACGTCATCGGGCGGAGAGCGGGTCACGCTTCGCCGGGGCGACGGTAGCCCGATCAAAGTCCTGGTGGTCGATGACGAAGCCGTCCTGGCCGAGATGGTGTCGATGGCGCTGCGTTACGAGGGCTGGGAGATCACCACCGCGGTCGACGGCACCTCAGCGCTGGCGGCGGCCCGCACCATCCGGCCCGATGCGGTCGTCCTCGACGTGATGCTGCCGGACATGAGCGGGTTGGAGGTGTTGAGTCGGCTGCACGCTCAGACCCCCGAACTGCCGGTACTGCTGCTGACCGCGAAGGACGCGGTCGAAGACCGGATCGCCGGACTGGCCGCCGGCGGTGACGACTACGTCACCAAACCCTTCTCCCTGGAGGAGGTGGTCTTGCGGCTGCGCGGCCTGTTGCGCCGGACCGGGATCACCGCGTCCGTCGACAGTTCAAGAATCGTCGTGGGCGACCTGGTACTCGACGAGGACAGTCATGAAGTGACCCGGGCCGGGGATTCGATCACGCTGACGTCCACCGAGTTCGAGTTGCTGCGGTTCCTGATGCACAACCCCCGCCGCGTGCTGTCCAAGACGCAGATCCTCGACCGGGTGTGGAGCTACGACTTCGGCGGCCGGTCCAACATCGTCGAGCTGTACATCTCCTACCTGCGCAAGAAGATCGACAGTGGCCGGGAGCCGATGATTCACACCCTGCGCGGGTCCGGGTATGTCCTCAAGCCGGCGGCGTAGCCTCCGTTTGTTCGCCTCGCTGCGGGCCCGGCTGCTGGTGGGCCAGGTTGCACTGCTCGCCGGGGTCTGTGTCGGAATCGCCGGGGTCACCCTGCTGGCACTGCATCAGTATCTGGTCGGGGAACTCGACGAGCAGCTGATGCACATCGCACAGCGCTCGGCGATGATGGAGCGCCGGCCACCGCCCCCGCCGCCATGGCACGGCGTGCCGATGCCGCAGTCCGGACCGGGGCCGGACTTCCTCGACGCCCCCGGCCAGCCGGTGGGCATGGTCGCGGCGGTGGTCGACGACGGCACCGTGATCGCGGCTGGAACTCTGAATCGCGGTGCCGACCGGACCTCCGTATCACGCACCGCGACAACGCAATTGGCCCAGCTGGACGGGGCCGGAGGTCCGGTCACCCGCAGCCTCGACGGCCTCGGCCGCTACCGGCTGATGTCGGCGCCGGGCAGGTCACCGGACACCACGCTGGTGGTGGGTCTGAGCATGGCCAATGTCACGCAGACCCTGGCCCGGGTGGCGCTGATCTTCGCGGTGGTCACAGCCCTGGCGTTGGCCGTCGCCGTCGCGGCGGGTGTGCTGATCATCCGCCGCGCCCTGTTGCCGCTGGACCGCGTCGCCGCCACGGCGGCCGACGTCGCCGAACTGAACCTGGACCGCGGCGAGGTGAGGCTGCCGATGCGGGTCCCCGATGCCGACACCAACCCCAACACCGAGGTGGGCCGGCTGGGCATGGCCGTCAACCGGATGCTCGATCACATCGCTGCGGCCCTGTCGAGCCGACAGGCCAGCGAAAGCCGGGTGCGGCAGTTCGTCGCCGACGCCAGCCACGAGTTGCGCACCCCACTGGCCGCCATCCGCGGCTACACCGAACTGGCGCAACGGCATCGGGCTGAGTTGCCCGCCGACGTAACGCACGCGATAAGCCGGGTGGAGTCCGAGGCCGACCGAATGACGCGGCTGGTCGAGGACCTGCTGCTGCTGGCCCGACTGGATTCCGGTCGTCCTCTCGAACACAGCACCGTCGACATGTCCCGGTTGTGCGCCGACGCGATCGGCGACGCCCATATCGCCGGCCCGGGACAGCGGTGGAATCTGGAGTTGCCCGACGATCCCGTCCTGGTCACCGGTGACGAAGCACGGCTGTATCAGGTGGCGGCCAACCTGCTGGCCAACGCCCGGGTCCACACGCCGGCCGGCACCACGGTGACGGTGGCTCTGCGGACCGACGCAGACTCGGCCGTGCTGACGGTTTCCGACGACGGACCGGGCATCCCCGATTCGCTGGTCCCGGAGGTGTTCGGGCGCTTCGTCCGTGGCGACATCTCACGGTCGCGCCGGGAGGGCTCCACCGGCCTAGGACTGGCCATCGTCGCGGCGGTGGTGCGCGCCCACGGGGGCGAGATCGCGCTGGACTCGGCACCGGGACGGACCGTGTTCACCGTTCGGTTGCCGGGGCAACTCTGAGAGCGCACACGTGATTTCTTGTCAGACCTGGTTGCGATGATGAGGTCATGTCATCGGCTGCAGCTTCTGAGGTTGCGGGGCTGAGTCCTGTTGAGCGCCTTGAGGTGTTGTTCGCCGAGTTGGCGGAGCTGACCGGGCAGCGCAACGCCATTGATGGGCGCATCGTGGAGATCGTCGCCGAGGTGGATCGCGACGAGCTGTGGGGCGCCACCGGGGCGC